>DATCEI010000140.1:0-7826 GCA_036510185.1 Rhizomicrobium sp.
ACGATGCATCTCCCGGGAGTCCGGCGGCGGCGGAATCTGATCGTCATGCATCCGGTGCTTGAAACAATCTTCCGACAGCCGGTCAAGTTCCTGGGAACGATCATAAAGCCGCTCCGAAACCAGGTGTACGACACCCTCGGGACTGCGCTGGATTTTGCCTTCAACCAGCAGAACGCGCGACCCCATCACTTCTCTTCGGTATTCCTCGAACACCGATGGCCAAACCACGACGTTGCAGATACCGGTTTCGTCCCGAAGCGTGATGAAGACGACGCCAGCCGTACCCGGCATTTGCCTTACGAGGATCACGCCCGCGCATTTGGTGCGGGAGCCATCCTTGGCCTGCCCGACCTGGGCGCAGGTTAGCGCGCGCTCGCCTTTGAATACGTCACGGAGAAACTCCATGGGATCGCCTTTCAGGGAGATCTAATCCAAGCTACGTGCCGCGTCCGATGAAAAATTGTGCGCGGCAGTCTGATTGATTTGTGACCTAATTGAGACCTATGGACGATCACACGCGCAATGGGCGCCATATCCTTCAAAGCCATTTAGCATTCCATTCAATTGATTCACGCAGTTTCAGGATCGCCGGAAATGTCCGGCCAAATTTCCGCGGCCTTCAATAACCAAACCGGATCTGCAGAGCTTTCTACAAGATCGCAGGATGTCCCAAGGCACACTACCCGGAATGAGGTCCGATATCTCTTCCGTGGATGCAAATCTCTCGGAAACCACGTTAAGCACGAGATCAATTAGGTCGTCTCTGTATGCCTCTGGTTCATCAAAAGAGTTATCGTCTTCGCGCGTTCCAAAGAGTAGAATTTTGTCGCGCCAAATGATGAAGTGACTTTCACAGTCGGTGTCTCGCCGAACAGACGGGTAAACACTTATGCCTTTGGGCGATTCATACAACCGCCAAGCCGGTCCAGCTCGCCGATCTAGGTTGACGGGCAATTCGGCGCCGCAACCGCAGGGACAGGATAAGATCAACCATCGCGGACCCAGTCGCTCAACGATTACGGCATCTCCAGGTTTTTGCAGGTACGAGCTTGCATCGCCTCTGGACGATACGCGAGCCTTGATCTGTAACCGATTTTGTTTCATACGCGCCTCGCTCGTACCGATTGTTTCGGCTGCTTTTCCGCCACGGCATCGAGAATTCTTTGTCCGAAATAGAACGCGACGGCTCGCGATTCATTCTGCTCTTTCTTTTCGAGATCGCTATGGATGTTGCAGCCCTTGCGAATGAGGCAGAGAGCTAGCGTCAACGCGTACTGACCCCGCTCATTTTCAGCCGACCAGCTTAGCGTTCGAATTTGATTGACCACCTCATAAAACCATTCGACCTCGTCGCCGACCGTGCAGCGCGCTGCACGGTGTTTCTGCAGAGTCGGTAGTTCGTACAGAGGCGCAATTGCCTTTACGAGTTTTTTTGGCGTGATCCTTTTTGCCTTTAGGTCTCTAACAAACCCCTCAACTAGCAGCCCGGCTTCTAAGGAAGCCGGATCGTAAGGCAGCGGATAGCTTTTCTCCAACTTCTCGAAATCGATGATGATAGCATCCCCGTGACGCACAAGGACGTTCGTGGCATGAAGGTCGCCGTGCGCCGGCGCGCACAAGGGCAGCGTGTTGGCATGCTGTTCGAATATCGCCTTCAAGGAAGTTACAGATGGATCGCAGCCGAGCGCGCGAACAATCTTTTCACGGACTTCAGGCAATCCAATGAGCTCGTTCTTTCCTTCAATATTCCACTTACGCGCCAGATGGACGCTCAGGGACGTTGAATCCAGTCGCCCCTGCTTTCGCCATCCGCCGAGTGTCTTGCCGAACAAATTCGCAATAGCGTGACCGCTGCGGCCGCCCTGGGCGCAGCCAATCAACGACTCCGCGCCTTCGACGAAATCGCCGACCAATATCCCTTGCGAAGAGCCTAGATTGCACTTGTCGGGGCGCAGACGCGGGCCGAGGTAGAATGGGACATATTCGAAGATGTAGCTTCGATACTTGTCGTATTCGTCAATGATTTTTTTTCGTGGACCCATTTTCACGAAATAGACGTGCGGATGAACGCCTTGCGGTCCGACCGGCACGAAACCAGCCCGCAGCTCCGCGTACACTCTGAATACGGGTGCCCCAGACATCCCGCCATCCAATGGAATGAGCCTTATGGTATCGCAGTCCCAGAACGCCCGCCTGAGCAAGAGTATTCGTTCGTCATGGCCTAAATCCCCGAACCGCTTGCGAAGAACCTTTTCATCGAATGTTGGCCCTGATGCGGGCGACGGGCCTGCCAAACGACTACAAGCGACGTTGGCAATCCGCGGCCAATCGATTGCCGCATCGAAAATATATACACACGGCAAGAGGAATCCGTTCTCGCGCTCGCGACGGTGTTCGGGCGTCTGCAGCCATTCGGCCGGAAACAGTTTCGCCACGGGAAGCTCGGCGCTTTGCAGCGCATTGACAACGAGCTTACGAGGCAGTTCCGTCTGATTGTCATCGACGGCGAGACGAATATAGACGCGCACATCGCGGTTCAATAGGTCGGGTATTATCTCTCCCAATTCTCGTGCAAGCGCGTTTGGCTTGTTCCGATCTTGAGTCCAAATCACGGCGTCCAAACTGGCCGTAAATTCCTGATCCCGAATTTTATCGACTTCGCAGATTTCGCAGTCGAGGTTCCGTTCGAGGAAGCGCTGCATATCCGGTTCCGTCGGCGCCGGGCCAACGAAAGCGATTCTCGCTCGCAAAGGCTCTACCGGCGAAAACTCGCGAATTGCCATTTAATCGTCTCGCGTAAACAAAGGCTGCGTGTCTCCCTTTGCAAGAACGCCTTGCGGAGATCAGATATAGCAGTTCGGATTGCGCGTGAACGAGACCGTCCGTAGGGATGGTGTGCGCGCGTCGTAGAGCACGTGGCGTCCGTAACTTGGCACGCCCACAATCATCGCCAGGAACATCGTCGTCGCCAAAGACGTCACCGTTCCATTGATGGAAATGACGGCGGGTGCCGGCTCATGCGCTCCTTGGATGTACGGGTCGCGTTTACGTTCTTCGTCGTTCATCATCTCCCGCCGAACTTGTTCGGAATCCAGAAGGCCGCAACAGGTGAAGCACGGAAGGCCTGGCGTAAGAGCCTGCACTCGCCCATGAATACCGGTAATGCGTTGTTCGCTCGCAGTGATGACCGATCCCATGTCGACGCATGGAATTAGATATTGATAAGCAAGCTGCTGAATGACGGCGCGGCTGCCATGAGAATCTGTGCAAGAAAAGAGAAAATCCGCACCGCGAAGACGTCGGGCGACGGGTGTTCGCGTAATGTCGCCTTCGATCTCTTGAACGACTGCATCGGGTGCGATCCGGCGGATCATTTCGGCCGTAACAGCCGTCTTGAGGCGACCCACGTCACTGGCCTCTGAGCCCACGACACGGTTGAGATTGGTCGTTTCAATTCGATCCGGATCAACAAGGATGAACTGGCGGACACCCAAATATGCGAGCTCTTCTGCTGCAATCGAACCCGTGCCACCGAGGCCGACGATAGCCACGGCTAGCGATTCAAGATGCTTTTGACCAGCAGAGCCAAGAGCACGGATTTGCCGGTCGAATTTCAAAGCGGCAGCGCCAGGCTTCTTTTCGGGATCGAACAACGTCTGGGTTTGAGGTCCAACCGAGACAACTTTCACGAAATCGGAAGAACCAAGACGGCGCGCGCACCATCCTCCGGCGCTGACGACGGCCGCGGCGTGCAGGGCGCCAGGCGTGCGGGCATTTAGAAATCGCGTGAGCTGTTTCTCGCCGTAGTCGTCCGTCCGCGAAAATTCGGGCGGCGTTGAACCGGGATGCGAATGAACGAATACGAGGGAGAGATTTTCTCGCGCAGCGCGCTTTCCGAGTTGGGCGACATAATCCGGCACGAGTTCTGCACCAACTGCACTTCGTTCTGAATAGTCCTTTTCAGACGGAAATTCGACGCGCGTCACCACAAGTCGGCTCCGCGCCTCCAAAGACCGAATATGCGATGCGAAGAGTATTGCACAACGCTCCGTATCTCGTCCGACGAGCTCGCCGATAATATGACTTACATCGAAATCTTGCAGACGAAGATCGATCATCGGGCCGGGTTCAGTCGTTGAACGATCGCTCGATAAAATTGTTCGAGGCGGTCGCGGTTGGGATCCCATTCTTGCAGATGCCACGAAAACCAGGTCGAAGGACGCTGTGGGGTCTGATCATATGGAATCTGCGTACCTTCATTGGCGTTCTGCGGAATCGCGCCATTGGAGAGACGGACTGGCGGCGATGCCCAAAAGCAATCCGGGCGGGCGGCGGGATATCCTGGCGGAGCGATGAAAAAGACTGTCACTTCGTTCGGATTCCAGCCACTTGGAAGCTGAACGCCGTGGATGCTGATCAGGTAGGAGCCGTCAGCACGACGCTGGATTTCAGCGCCTTGATTCTTGAACTCCTGCAGATATTCCTGCAATTCCCGGAATTGTTCGCCGATCATTAGAGTCCAAACGTCGCGGGAGGAACGGCGAAGAAGTGCTTCACCCGTTCGGTAATGCCCACCGATTCACCGTCTCCAATACCTTTATCCGGCTTGTCGCCTTCTTCTTCTAAGAATAGCTGATTGTTTGGGGCGATGTTTGCAATCGCCTTGATCTCAGCGCCTGTCAACGCGGTCTTTGCGCTTTCATAACGTTTGGCGTCCACAAAAAATGGATGGAGAGATTTTGCGGCGGCTTCAGACATTTCGAGGTTCTCCTTCTGACGCATTTTCGAGGTGAGGGACGGGCTTTGATGAATGTGCGCCGGCGTTGAATTCGTGGCCGTTGGCCCACACGATCGGTTGGTTGTGTTGAGCGCTATCTATTCGCAAATGGCGCGTGAAATACGAGACCAAAGCACGGCGGATTGTTTTCTGGAGGCGGCCGTTTTCCATACCGAAGTCGGTGACCACCGAGTCCCGTTGAGATGTCGTCAGAGTCGGACTCGGCTCAATTTGCACCACCACAAACGTATGCCAATCCTCGTCATCGTGCGAATTTACTGTCGTCGGGCGTTGCCCATAAACCTGTTGAATTCGCGTTAGAACGAAGTCACGAAACCGCGAAGAGCCGTGGCACCAAGCACGTGCGTGCCACCGCGTACCGTCGAAGGCCAAAGCATGCGGAGCAATCCATTGGCGGGTCGGCTCCGGACTGCTCATCGACTGATACAGGATTTCTCTTTCTGATCCGTCTCTTATCGCCCAGAGAACGGGTAGGAGTAATTCTGCGCGTACGCGCCGGACGGGGAGCGTTACCACATCACATGGCGGGCGGGTCCCGACGAAGCTGAGTGATGGCGAGATCGTTCCGGTCGCCAGTCCTAATAACTCATTGAGATATGTCTGCGTGTCGGGAGCGATGAAAAGAGGTGTGAAGCCGCAGGCCGCTCGATACACCTTCTCGCGGCGATCATATTCCATATTGTCTTCGGCAAGGACGAGATACCTCGCGAAATCGAGGGAAGCTTGCTGAATCGAAATGTTGAAGAACTCGGCGACCTCACCACGATTGATCTTACCGTCCCAAAGCAAGCGAAATTCGATAAATTCCAATCGCCGATCCTGCCCCCAAGGGCGTCGGCGTTCAGAGGGAGCTTCCAAGAGGCCTTCGTCAACCATCGTATACGTCGTGTTTTACGATTAGTAATATAAAACGACGTATCTTTGGCTGTCAAGTCAACGGGAACTCTAGGGAACCTTCAGTTTAACCAGATGGGCCGATCGGCGTTGGATTGACGTTGAAAAACGGCGGATGACAAATTTTTCTCGCCGCCGGACCCGGGGACGCACCTCAGCGCCTCAGTCCGCGACATCCAATAATACGCATCTACGAAAATGGCCCGCTGTCGTATCCAGGCTCACGTTTTTCACTGCTTACAAAGAGCTTACAGTGAGGCATGGGAGCGGGTCTGTAAGCAAAAAGGCGACCCCGAAGAGTCTCCCTAAGTATTTCATTCCATTGATTTTTACTTGGAGCGGGCGAGGCGAATCGAACGCCCGACCCTAACCTTGGCAAGGTTATGCTCTACCCCTGAGCTACGCCCGCGATCCAAGTGAGTGGGTTATTGCCCAGACGGGGCCGGGTTTCAATAGGGGCCGTTTTCGGGCACGGGAGCCGGCGGCAGAAGCCGCTCGAAAACCGCGCGGGCGCGCGCTTGTCGTTCCGCGAGGAGGGCTTCGAGGGCGGCAAAATCTGGGCATCCGCCCGCCCTCGCCAGCAGCGTTTTGAACCCGGCGGACGCGGTTGCCGGTTCGAGGGTTTCGTCCAGCGCAATTCTCAAAACCTGCATGAGTGCGGCCTGAAGTTCCGCAGCCGCAATGAGCGCGTGGGCGTCGGCTTCCGGCACCGCCCCGGCCGCGGATAGTTTTTTGAGCGCTTCGATCGTGTTCGGTTCAAACAGAAGCGCATCGCGCGCGCGCAATTGCAGCGCCTGCGCGACAAATTCGATGTCCACCAGACCGCCCGGCGCGTATTTTAAATCCCAGTAATTTTTTCCCGGAAACTGAACGGCCATGCGCTCGCGCATTTCACGCGCGTCTTTCAGGAGCACGGCATCGTTGCCGGGCGCGGTCAATGCTGTTTGCATGACCGTTTCGATTTTTCGACGAAGCGATTCCGGCGCGGAAATCACGCGCGCGCGCGTGAGCGCCATGCGTTCCCACGTCCACGCATCATGCGCGTGATAGCGCGCAAACGATTCAAGGCTGACGGCGACCGGCCCTTTGTTACCCGACGGCCGAAGCCGCATATCGACTTCGTAGAGGCCGCCTTCCGATGTGAGACTTGTCAAGGCCGCAATAAATCGCTGCGCCAGACGGGCGTAGTAAACCGGAACCGGCAGCGGCTTCTGCCCGCCGGAATGCTCGACGTTGGTTGGCGGATCATAAACGAAAATGAGATCGAGATCGGACGCCGCCGTCATTTCACGCCCGCCAAGCTTGCCCATCGCGATCACGGCGAATGCGCCATCCGGTACTCTGCCATACGTCGCGGCCAGCTCCGCTTCCACGAAAGGAAGCAGCCCCGCCACGATGCTTTCGGCGATTTGCGAAAACGCCAGCGCCGCGTCGTTTGCCGTTACCGCGCCATCGATGATCTGTATGCCGACGCGAAAAATCTGCTCCTTGGCAAAGCGGCGCGCTGTGTCGAGCAGCGCCTCGTAGTCTTTTGCGCCGCCGAGTTGGGTCGCGATCATCTTGTCGAGCCATGTGCGCGACGGCAATTCGCCGAGAAATCCGGGATCCATCAACGCATCCAGCGTGGCGGGCGCGCGCGCCAGATGCGTTGCAAGGCGCGGCGCGGAACCGACGATTTCCGCAACCAGCCGAAGAAGATGCGGATTGGCCAGCAGAAGCGAAAACAACTGCACGCTGCCGGGCAGGCCGCTTAGAAAACGGTCGAATTGCGCAAACGCAGCGTCCGCATCGACGGTCTTTGAAAGAGCGTCCAGCAAAGCCGGAATCAATTTCGTCAACAATTCGCGCGCACGCGCGCTGCGCGTGGCGCGCACGCGGCCATGATGCCATCCCCGAACCGCGGCGGAAACATGGCGCGCGTCGCGATAGCCCATGCGCGCAATCGTTTCGAGCGTTTCCGGATCGTCATCAACACCGGTGAATACGAGATTTCCACTTGCGTTCGCGAGCGGTGCTTCGCGTTCGAACAATCGTGAATAATGGCCGGAAACAATTTCAAGATTTTTCAAAAGCGCGGCACGAAATTCAGCGGTATTTGAAAATCCTGCGAAACAGGCCAGATGATCGACGCCTT
>DATCEI010000141.1:0-4816 GCA_036510185.1 Rhizomicrobium sp.
GCGCGGTTATCAGATTGTCCAGAACATGCAGCGTTTCCGGCCCATCCGGTTTGGGCACTACGATGCCTGCGGGCCGCGACGCGACAATCGCTTCGAGATCGGCGCTGCAATCGGCTGTCCCCACCGGATTGACGCGCACCCACAATGATGACGCGGTTTTCTCTTTGAGGAATTCGCGCACAAGCCCGCGCGCGAGTGGCCGCCGGTCCGCCGCCACCGCATCTTCAAGATCAAGAATCAACGCATCGGCGGGCGAGGTTTTCGCCTTGGCGAGTTTCTTTTCGCTGTCGGCGGGCACGAACAGGAATGATCGCAAAATCATTTGGGCTTGCGATGCATAAGCGCGGAACGCTTGCACGACGCCACGATCTCGCCACGCTGGTTGATGGCGCGATGGGCGAACAACACGATGCCGTTCTCCGGCCGCGATTTGGACTCGCGCAATTCCAGCACCTCGCTTTCCACATGCAGCGTGTCGCCGTGGAAAACAGGTTTGGGAAATTTCACCTCGTCCATACCGAGATTGGCGACCGTGGTGCCGAGCGTCGTTTCATGCACCGAAATTCCGATCATCAGACCCAGCGTGAACAGCGAATTGACGATGCGTTGGCCGAACTCCGTGGATTTCGCGTACTCCTCATCCAGATGCAGCGCCGCCGGATTGTGCGTCATCGCGGTGAAAAGAACATTGTCGGCTTCCGTCACCGTGCGCCTGATCGCATGGGCGAAAATCTGGCCCACGCTGAATTCCTCAAAATAAAGCCCCGCCATGCGCGCCTCTCAATAAGATTTTGGAAGGCCCAGCACATTCTCCGCGATGAAGGAGAGAATGAGCTGCTCAGTCACGGGCACGATGCGCGTGAGCACGGATTCACGGAACAGACGCTCGACCTGATATTCCTTGGCGTAGCCCATGCCGCCATGTGTCATCACCGAACGCGTGCATGCATCGAATGCCGCGCGCGCGCCCAAGAATTTCGCGGCATTGGCTTCCGCGCCGCAAGAATGCTTCGCGTCGTAAAGCGAAGCCGCGCGCATGCACATCCACCACGCCGATTCCAGATACGCCCAATTCTCCGCCAGCGGATGCTGAATGCCCTGGTTCTGGCCGATGGGCCGCCCGAACACGACACGCTCGCGCGCATATTGCGCCGCGCGCCGTAACGCATCGCGGCCCAATCCAATCGCTTCGGAGGCAATCAAGATGCGCTCAGGATTGAGACTGTCCAGCAGATAGCGAAAGCCGCGCCCTTCCTCGCCGATGCGGTCTTCCTCCGGCACATGCAGATCGTCGATGAACACCGCGTTCGAATCCACGGCATTGCGGCCCATCTTCGGAATGCGGCGCACCTCCACCTTCTCGCGATCGAGATTGGTGTAGAACAACGTCATGCCGTCTGTCGGGCGTTTGCCGTCGGCCTTCGGCGTCGTACGCGCAAGCAGAAGAATCTTGTCGGCGACCTGTGCCGATGTCGTCCACAATTTGCGGCCGCGTATGATGTAACCCTCATTCGTGCGCCGCGCGAAGGTTTCGATGCTGGTCGTGTCTAGGCCCGCATTCGGTTCGGTGACGCCGAAACAGGCTTTCTCCTGCCCCGCGATCAGCGGCGTCAGCCAGCGGGCTTTCTGTTCTTCCGTGCCATGCACGACAATCGCGTGCGGCCCGAACAAATTGAGATGGATCGAAGACGCCGCAGAAAACCCGCCGCCATGCTGGGTGACCGTATGCATCATGATGGCGGCTTCGGTGACGCCCAAACCCGCACCGCCATATTCCGGAGGCATGGCGATACCCAGCCAGCCCCCATCGGCCATGGCCTTATGGAATTCCACGGGGAATCGCGGGGTCTCGTCGCACTCGGTCCAGTAATCGTCGCCGAAGCCCGAACAAATCTTCGCGACGGCCTCTTCGATGGCGCGCTGCTGTTCGGTCAGAAAGATATCCATGATGTTTTCTTTTAAAATCAATGGCTTATATTCATCTAACCCCAGCAGGGGCCTGCCGCAGACTATAGTCAAAGGGGGCAAAAACGCGAGGCTTCTGTCAATCGGCCTTAGAATTTTCGCGATTCGGGTCTATAAGGCCGCCCACAGGGAGAGGGCGAACCGCTTTCACGAAAAGCGAACGCTGTCATGGAGATACATAGAGGCCGATGAGTTCCGATGCGGCGGAAGGGCTGGCCATCGCCGAGCCCGGCATGGCGCCAACAAATACGACCGATCCCGATTATTTTCACAAGGTCGTCGATTGCCAATGGGCCTGCCCGGCACACACGCCCGTGCCGGAATACATCCGCCTGATCGCGGCGGGGCGGTATTCCGACGCCTATATGATCAACTGGAATTCGAACGTGTTTCCCGGCGTGCTGGGCCGCACCTGCGATCGCCCCTGCGAACCCGCCTGCCGGCGTGGCCGGGTGGAAGAACAGCCTGTCGCGATCTGCCGGCTGAAACGCGTCGCCGCCGACAACAAGGACGATATTTCCGCGCGCCTGCCCAAGCCTGCCACGCAGAAAAACGGCAAGCGTATCGCGCTGATCGGTGCGGGGCCTGCATCACTGACCGTCGCGCGCGATTTGTTGCCGCTTGGCTATCACGTCACGATCTACGATCAGGACAGACTCGCGGGCGGCATGATGCGCACGCAGATTCCGAAATTCCGTTTGCCGGAAACCGTGCTGGACGAGGAATGCGGTTACATTCTCGGCCTTGAACCGGAAACGCGCTTCGGCGAACGCATCGACAGTTTGAAAGCGTTGCTGGCGCAGGATTACGACGCGATTTTTGTCGGCTGCGGCGCGCCGCGTGGACGCGATCTGGAAATTCCGGGGCGCGCGGAAACCACCGCGAATGTGCATATCGGCATCGACTGGCTCTCCAGCGTGTCGTTCGGCCATATCAGCAAAATCGGCAAGCGTGTGATCGTGCTAGGCGGCGGCAACACGGCGATGGATTGCTGCCGCACTTCGCGCCGGTTGGGCGGCGAAGAGGTGCATGTCGTCGTGCGTTCTGGCTTCGAGGAGATGAAAGCTTCGCCTTGGGAAAAAGACGACGCCATGGGCGAAGGGATTCCGATCCACAATTTCATGGTGCCGAAGGAATTCAAGCACGCGAATGGAAAACTAACCGGCGTACTGTTCGAGAAAGTGAAAGCGGAAAAAGGCGCCGATGGCCGCCGCAATCTGGTGCCGACCGGCGAACCTGATGTGCTGATGGAATGCGACGATGTGTTGGTCGCCGTGGGACAGGAAAATGCTTTCCCGTGGATCGAGCGCGACATCGGAATCGAATTCGACCGCTGGGATATGCCCAAGGTCGATCCCGTTACGTATCGTTCGACAAATCCGCGCGTGTTTTTCGGCGGCGATGCGGCGTTCGGGCCGAAGAATATCATCTGGGCTGTCGCGCACGGCCACGAAGCCGCCGTGTCGATTGATCTCGCCTGCAACAGCAAAGACATTTCGGTTCGCCCCTCCCCGCTCGTCAATCTGATGAGCCAGAAGATGGGCATTCACGAATGGTCCTACGACAACGACGTGTCGCTGGACCTTCGTTACAAGGTGCCGCATGCGCCGAAAGAAATCGCGCTGAAAAGCGTGACCACGGAAGTGGAATTGGGTTTCGACCGGCAGCAGGCATTTCTTGAAGCGCAGCGTTGCCTGAATTGCGATGTCGAAACCGTGTTTGATCGCGGGCTTTGCATCGAATGCGATGCCTGCGTGGACATTTGCCCCACCGATTGCATCACTTTCACGCCCAATGGCGAGGAAGAAGAATTGCGCCATCGGCTGACGGCGCCCGCGCTCAATCGCACGCAAGACCTTTATGTTTCAGACGCGTTGAAAACCGGCCGTGTGATGGTGAAGGACGAAGATGTCTGCCTTCATTGCGGGTTATGCGCCGAACGCTGCCCGACCGGCGCGTGGGACATGAAAAAATTCTATCTTGAAACCACACAGGCAGGCGTCGCATGCCGCAACGCATAAACGCGGTCAACGATTTCGTTGTGAAATTCGCCAATGTCAACGGCTCCGGCTCGGCGAGCGCGAACGAATTGTTCGCGAAGTGTATCTTGCGCATGGGCGTGCCGTTGGCCTCGCGCAATATTTTCCCATCGAACATTCAGGGCTTGCCCACCTGGTACGAAGTGCGCGTGTCGGGCGAAGGCTGGCTTGGGCGGCGCGGTGGCGTGGATCTGATGGTCGCGATGAACCCGCAGACTTGGGACAAGGACGTCGCGTCGATCGATGCGGGCGGTTATCTGCTTTACGATTCCACCAAACCGTTGCCGCCGTCGAAATTCCGCGAAGACATCAATCTGATCGGCGTGCCGCTGACAGATATCTGCAATCGCACCTATAGCGATCCTCGCCAGCGCCAATTGTTCAAGAACATCATCTATGTCGGCGCGCTGACGGCGTTGCTCGACATCGATACTGATGTCGTCGAGAAATTGCTGACCGACCAGTTCAAGAAACGCCCGGAACTCATCGCTTCGAATATGAAGGCGCTGAAGCTGGGCCACGACTACGCGCAGGAACATCTGGCGAGTGCGTGTGGCCTCAAAGTGAAACACGCAGACAGCGTGGGCAATCGCATCTTCATCGCGGGTAACGACGCAGCCGGGTTGGGTGCAGTCTATGGCGGCGCCACGGTTTGCGCGTGGTATCCGATCACGCCCTCCACCTCGCTTGCCGAAGCTTTCACCAAGCATTGCAAGAAATTCCGCATCGATCCCGAAACAAAGAAAAACAATTTCGCCATCGTGCAGGCGGAAGACGAAATTTCCGCAATTGGAGCCGTGATCGGCGCGGGC
>DATCEI010000142.1:0-3550 GCA_036510185.1 Rhizomicrobium sp.
GTGCTTCATGCCGGACATCGTGTCCGCCATCAGCGGCGCGGAAAGCGAAAGGCTTACGCTGTCGCCCGCAACTTTCACCGGCGCGGTGGGCCATTTGACGCCGGGCGCCAAGCGCGGATGCCACGCACTCGCGGTGTAGCCGCCATTGGGCACGTTGGCGATATGGGCGCGGCCTTCGCCGTCCGTCATCGCCGTCCACGGCGAATCCGCCACGTACACAAAGGCCAGCATGTTGTCGTGGATGTTGCAGCCGATGGCGGCGACGCCCGGTTTGTCGAACACGACGGGCTCGGATTTGTGGCCCTGATCGATCTCGAACTCAAACTGCTTTATGGGAGAAAACGAATAGACCTGATGCATGGTCGTGTCGTTGTTGGTGAAAACGACATGGCCGCCGCGCCGCACGATGACGGTGAGCGGAATGAACATCTGATGCCGCTGGTCTATGATCGCTTCGGTGGGCAAGCGCGAGGGTTCTGGCGCCGCACCTTCAACCGGGGCGAGGCTCACCACCGCGCCCGCGGCCGGTTTACCATCCGAATCCGTGACGATGACATCCACCGACGCGGCAAACGCCGCGCCGCGCACGAAAAGGAATGCGCAAGTCAGCGCAAGTATTTTGTCCCAAGCCATGCGCACACGGTAAAGACAAATAGTTACAACGGCCTTTTCGCGGAGTTTACCGATGGTAAACGGCGGCGGGTTTTCACAGGCGCACGCTGCGAAAGTTCCCCGATGCGGGTTTCATTTACATATATAAAAACATCAATGGTCGCTTGCGTTTTGAAACGCCCCCCGCAACAGCGTTAACGGAAAAATCGCGTTCTAACCTTCTTTTAAGCTTCTTACCGTACATTATTCCGGCAGTTCGGACTCACGCGCATGACGGACAAGAAGATCGGTTTCGGAGCCGAATACAATCCGACCAAATTCGATCACCCTACGCTTGCCGCGATCTACGCCTGTTGGAACGACAAACGAGGCGCGCGCAAAATGCCCTCGCGCGCGGATATTCGCCCTTCGGAACTGAAAGACCATCTGGGCTGGGTCATCATGGCCGATGTGCTGCCGGGGGCTGAGGAATTCCGCTATCGCCTCATCGGCACGCTGGTCACGCAATATTTTCTCGCCGAGACGACGGGCAAGACGGTGAGCGAAGCTTTTGCGCGCATGAACGACACAGTGCGCGATGCGGTACTGGCGGTGATGCGTGTGGTGGCGCGCGATGGCGTGCCGTTGCGCGCTTCCGGCGACGCCAATGCGTTCGCCGTGGGCTTCGAGGAATTCGATGCGCTGTTCCTGCCGCTGTCCGATGATGGCGAAACCGTCAATGTGATCCTTCACGCCTTCGTCTTCGACCGGCCCGATGTGCTGATGGCGCGTCAGATCGCCAAATCCAACGGCGGCAAGCTCGTCCCGCGCGCCAAGAAAGACAACGCGGCGTAAGTTCCAAACCACAAGTGTCATGGCCCGCCGGAGTGCGGGCCACCCAGGTGGTGCGGCTTCCGAGCCGAAGAAAAAAAACCGCAGTCCGATTTCCACCATTCGCACAGACTTCAACTGGATGGCCCGCACTCCGGCGGGCCATGACAATGTGTTTGTGTTCAAAAAATGCGCTACCTTGTCGCCAAGCGTCCTGAATCGGGCCGCCGGGAGGTTCCATAAGCATGGCGCAAACAGACGCCGCATCGAGACCGCGCAGCGGCCTTGTCCATGTCACCGCCGCCTCATCGGCCGGCACGGTTTTCGAGTGGTACGATTTCTTCATCTTCGGCGCGCTGGCCACCATCATCGCCAAACATTTCTTCGCCAGCGCCGGCGAGACGGAAGGTTTCATCCTGGCGCTGCTGACTTTCGCCGCCGGGTTTTTCGCGCGGCCTTTCGGCGCGCTCGTGTTCGGCCATTTCGGCGACCGCACGGGGCGCAAGCGCACTTTCCTTGTCACCATCACGATGATGGGCCTGGCCACGTTCGCCGTCGGCTTTCTGCCCGACGAACACGCCATCGGCGTGGCCGCACCATGGCTGCTGGTGCTGATGCGCGTGTTGCAGGGTTTCGCGGTCGGCGGCGAATATGGTGGCGCCGCCATCTATGTCGCCGAACATGCGCCCGCCAACGGCCGTGGACAGGCGACCGGATGGATTCAGGTCGCGGCAAGCCTCGGCCTCATCCTCGCGCTCGGCGTGATTTTCGTCACGCGCAAGGCGATGGGCGAGGATGCGTTCTCTGACTGGGGCTGGCGCATTCCGTTTCTTGGCTCGTTCCTGCTGCTGGTGATTTCGCTCTGGATTCGGTTGCGCCTGAATGAATCCCCCGCCTTCCAGCGCATTCAGGAAGAAGGCCGCCTCTCGCGCTCGCCTTTGCGCGAGGCGCTGGGCGATTGGGAAAATCTGCGGCTGATATTGATCGCCCTGTTCGCGCTGATGATGGGTCAGGGCGTCATCTGGTACACGGCGCAATTCTACACGCAGTTCTTTCTGGAGAAGATCACAAAGGTCGATCCCGCGACTGTGAATCTTCTCATCGTGGCGGTGACGGCGATTTCTGCGCCGCTCTACATGGCGTTCGCCATCATCTCCGACCGCATCGGGCGCAAGCCCGTGATGCTGTTTGGGCTGGGTCTCGCCGCGATCAGTTTCTTTCCCGGTTTCATGCTGCTGACCAAGGCCGTCAATCCGGAACTGAACGCCGCCGTCACGCGCGTTCCCGTGGTGGTCGAGGCCGATCCGAACGATTGCTCGTTCCAGTTCGATCTCATCGGCAAGACGAAATTCCTCACCTCCTGCGATATTGCGCGCTCGACGCTCACCGGCGCGGGCGTGCCCTATCGCACCATCCGCGAACTGGGCCACGGCGCTGTCACGATCGTTCATGTCGGCACAACGCCCGTGACCGGTTTTGACGGACGCGGGCTTACGCCCGCGGAATTCGCGCGCAAGCTTGCCGAGTTCAAATTCGCGCTGCTCGTGACCCTGCGCGTTGACGGCTATCCGTCCACCGCCGCGCCCGATCAAATCAACACAACGGGGGCAATCGCGATTCTTCTGGTGTTCCTGATCGCGGCGGCAGCACTTTATGGTCCGCAGGCAGCCGCGCTCGTGGAATTGTTTCCCACGCGCATCCGCTACACCGCGTTGTCGCTGCCCTATCACGTCGGCAATGGCTGGTTCGGCGGGCTGGTGCCCGCGACGGCCTTCGCCATCGTGGCCGCAACGGGCAACATCTACGCCGGGCTTTGGTATCCCGTCGTGATTGCAGGCCTTGGGTTCTTCGTCGCGCTGCTCTTCCTGCCCGAAACGCGCGGGCGGGATATAGAACAATAACCGTCCTCCCCCGTTGTTACGGGGGAGGGGGACCGCGTCAGCGGTGGAGGGGGCCCCTCCGTCACGCCTTCGCTTGCGCTACGGCGCGCCACCTCCCCCCGTGACCACGGGGGAGGAAAGCCACTTTACTTCACTTCCAGCGGCACACCCGGTTCGCGTTTCGTGGCGTGAATGACCAGCGAGCTTTTTACGCTCGCCACATTCTTCGCCGCCGTCAGCGTGTCCGT
>DATCEI010000143.1:0-2943 GCA_036510185.1 Rhizomicrobium sp.
AGTTGAAATCTGTATTTCTCGCAAAGATTAAACTGAGAAAGTCCTTCAACACCGCTGCAACATCACCTGGGTGGCCCACACTCCGGCGGGCCATGACAATCAGAGCAGGTGAGTTTAATTCGTCGCGTCCGCCGATGCGTAGCGCTTGCGGAAATCTTTCATGAAGGCCTGCAGCGTGTCGATGGAGGCAACCTGTCCCGCCGCGTCGCGGAACGCCGTTCCCTGCATGTCGATATTTTGCGTTATCACCGCAAATGCATTGGCATCCGGGCTTGCCTGCATCTTCGCCGCGAAATGTGTGTGCAGCCGGTCAAGGCCGGCTTCATCGCTCGCAAGAGAATAGGCCACGCCCGCGCGCATCACCTCCTTACGTTCATCATCGTTGAGCGGCGCGGAATCCTGCCAGCGATTGCCCAGCAACTGCTCGGCATTCGTTGCAGCTAGCGCCCAATTGCCCGCTTCCCAGTAAATATCCGCGCGCAGGCGTTGCGCCTCCGGCGAAGTGTCGAGTGCGATCATCTCCTGCGCCTGATCCCATTGCTTAAGCCCCGCAAGCGCGCGCGCCTCAAGCAGAATGCGCTGGCGATTGAGATCGTCCGGCAGGCCGCTGATGAAAGTCGCGCGCAGCACCGTCATGGCCTGTTCGGGTTTGCGGTCCATCAGATAGATCATGGCAAGGCGCGTCGCCACCTGCGCGCGGGCCACGCCGTCGAGCCGCTTGTTCACCTGATAATCGAGCAGCTTCGCCGCAGGCCCCAGAAGATCGACGGCGACAAGCTTGTCGGACATGTGGCGAATCATATCGTCGCCGTCCGGCCCGATGGGCGTGAGGTCAATGAAATCGTAGAACAGCGACAGCGCCTCGATGGGCGGCATCTTGTCGGCTTTGCCCTTGAGGAACAGGCCCGCAAAGGCCGCGCGCATATCGTCCTCGGCCTGGCGGGCCTGATCGTCATTGGGAAAATACACCGCCGCCACATGCAGCGTTTCCAGACCCTTGCGCCAGTCGCCGCGCGCGAAATACAGCGAGCCGAGCTTGCGCAATGTGCGCAATTCCAGCGCATCGCCGCGCCAGCGGAACCGCAAATGCTCCAGTGTGCCGATGGCTTCGGCGGGCGGCATCGTACCGGCGTTCAGCCGCGCCGACACGTCATCGTAGATTGCTTCGGCGGCGGCGCGATCATTGCCGCTTTTCTCGACCGCCGCGAACAGCGTGGACGCCACATGGTTGCGGCCTTCCTGCGCATACAGCTGCGCGCGCGCAAGTTCGGCCTCCAGCATCAGCGGTTTGGGCAGATCGCGCGGCAGTTTGGACAGCGCCGCATCGGCGGTTTCGATGCCGCCCGACGCAAGGGCCGCCTTCGCCATCGCGATGCGCGCGCGCGCCTGCCATTCGGCGGGATATTGTTTCAGCACGGGTTCGGCTTCGGTGAGCCCCGCGCGCGCGCCGTCCCAGTTCTCAAGCGCCGCATCGGTTAGCCCGCGCCAGAACATGGCATGGCGGTCGCCGTCGAACGCAGCGCCCACAATGTCGTTATGCGCATCGCGATAACGGCCCATCATGTAATCGGCGGCGGCGCGCATGGTCTGCAATTGCGGATCGCCTTCCAGCGCGGGTTCGCTTTGCTGAATCAGGCCGATCATGCCCAGCGCCTCGGCGGAAAATCCGTTGGCGATATAGAAATGGGCGAGCGTCAGACTTTGCTTCGTGGCGTCTTCCGGTTTCGCCGCCGCGATGCGTTCGCGCAGGCGGCGTTCGGTGTCGAGGAAATTGGTGTTGGCCGCACTCCAATGCGCGAAATTGAGAAAGGACGGGCTGCCCTCGCCGCCGCGCGCGAGCATGGCGGGCGTATCGGCAAAAGGCAGCGACGAAGGCGTCAGCGCCAGGCCACCGGGCCGCGTGATTTTCACGCGCGCGCCGGTCGCTGCTACCGTGAGATCATCGACCAGCGGATCAACAACCAGCCCTGCGGCCGACGATAACAATGTGAATTCCGCATAGCGGCGCGGCGCCAGCACGGCGCGTCCTGCTGCGGCCGGAACCGCCGTCAGCGTGTCGCCCGCATCGGGATCGTTGAGGGTAACGGTGTGAACCGCTCCCGGCAGAAGCGTGATCAGGGTCGCCTGCGCGGGATCGTCGTCGTCGCGCATGAAGCCGGTTGCGATGGGCGCGCCCGCGATGCTGGGCGCCAGCACGATTTTCAAATCCGCGCCTTCGCTGTGGGCTGCGATCTGTTCGGGCTGTTTCAGGCCGATGCGAATAATGCCCGTGCCGTCGCCGGAAGACGCTTCGACGCTTGCGGGGAAATTGCCGAGCGCAGCGGCGAGTTTCGTGGCGTCAATCGCCGTGCTGCCGTCGAGCACGATCCACGCCGTTGCGCCGCGCACGAAAGCCGCCACGCCGCGTCCGCTCGCGCCGGGGAAGGTCAGCGTCACGCTGTCATGCGCGAGTTTTGCGGCAGGCGTTTGTGAATCGGGCGTTGATTGGGCAGGTGCGGACGCATTTGCGGTTTGCGTGGGCGCTGCCGGTTGCGCCTGTGCCGTGTTGCCGGAATTCAGTTTCGCCGCCGCATCGGCAATGGCTTGCGCCTGTATCACGGCGGCAGCGGTCTTGTCGGATGTTACGGCGGAGGCGTCGGATTTCGGCGACATGATGTCGAGCACGATTTTCGTGCCCAGACGCGAATTGCGCACGGCGGAGCCGGGATCGGTGTCGAACTCCGCGACAATGCCGCCGCCATCCGCGCGCCAGCCGGTTTCCTTCACCCAGGGCGGGGCGATGCGCGACAATGCAGAAAAATCCGGCGTCGTATTTTCCGAAAAGCGGATCGTGACATGGCCCGGCTTGGCGCTGACTGTGTATGGAACAGTATGGGGCCAATCGAATACCAGCCGCGTGTAGCCGGAATTGACGCCCACGCGCACCGGCAATGATAAGACCGG
>DATCEI010000144.1:0-2493 GCA_036510185.1 Rhizomicrobium sp.
GTCTTCACCAGATCAATCACGGCACGCGACGCGCAGAGATAACCACCATAAGACCCAAGCGCCTTCGACAGCGTGCCCATTTTCAGATCGACATGCGCAGATCGGCTTTCGAGCACATGCGCATCATCGGACATCAGCCACGTATCATGCGCCGTTGCGAGATCACCGAGCGCAGTCAACGGCGCGAGATCGCCGTCCATCGAGAACACACCATCGGTGACGATCAGCACATGGCGATAATTCTGGCGATGTGCGTTCAGCAATTCGCGCACATGTTCCACATCATTGTGGCGAAACACTTCCACATGCGCACGCGAAAGCCTCGCACCCGACCACAGACAGGAATGCGAAAGCTCGTCCACCAACAGCAAATCGCCCTCGCCCATCAGCGCCGGAATAATCCCCGCATTGGCGAGATAGCCGGAGCCGAAAATGCACGCGGCCTCCGTGCCCGCGCGGGCCGCCAGCCGCGTTTCCAGTTCCGCGAACAGCGGATGATTGCCCGTGACCAGCCGCGACGCGCCCGCGCCCGCGCCATATCGCGCAATCGCCGCAGCCGCAGCCTCCTTCACCCCGGGATGATGCGTCAGATTGAGATAATCATTGCAGGAGAACGAAAGCAGGCGGCGGCCATTATGCGTGACCCACAGCCCGTCTTCCCGCGCCGTTTCGGCAAGCGTGCGGCGGCGATGCGCGGCATCGAGGCTCGCGAGCTTTTCCCTGGCAAATCGGTCGAGCGAGGACATGGCCTTGCGCCTGCTTGTTCGCCGATATAATGGCATGGTCCGCCCGCACAAAACGAGGCCCCGATGAACGCTCCCGCCACCGATGCGGCCTTTGGCATCACGCGCCATGACTGGACGCGCGAGGAGATCAGGGCGCTGTTCGCCCTGCCGTTCCCCGAATTGATCTTCCGCGCACAGAGCATTCACCGCCAGCATTTCGATCCGCGCGAGGTGCAGATTTCGACCCTGCTGTCGATCAAGACGGGCGGCTGCCCGGAGGATTGCGCCTATTGCCCGCAAAGCGCGTCGTACGAAACGGGCGTGAAGGCCGGAAAGCTGATGGACGTTGACGCGGTGCTGGCCGACGCACGCGCCGCACAGGAGGCGGGCGCCACGCGCTTCTGCATGGGTGCGGCCTGGCGTTCGCCGAAAGACAAAGACCTCGACGCCGTGTGCGAGATGATCGAAGGCGTGAAGGCGCTGGGTATGGAAAGCTGCGTGACGCTCGGCATGCTGACGGAAGCGCAGGCCGGGCGGCTGAAAGGCGCGGGGCTGGATTATTATAACCATAACATCGACACCTCGCCGGAATATTATGGCGAGATCATCACCACGCGCACCTATGATGACCGCCTGAATACGCTGGCCGCCGTGCGCGAGGCAGGCATCCATGTCTGCTGCGGCGGCATTATCGGCATGGGCGAGGAAGCGGAGGATCGCGTCGGCATGATCCACACGCTGGCGACATTGCCGGAACATCCCGAAAGCGTGCCGATCAACATGCTGATGCAGGTGGAAGGCACGCCGGTTTCGCTTGGCCAGTCGCTCGATCCGATCGAGTTCGTGCGCATGATCGCGGTTGCGCGCATCACCATGCCGCGTTCGATGGTGCGATTGAGCGCGGGCCGCGAAAACATGAGCGCGGAAACGCAGGCGCTGTGTTTTCTCGCCGGCGCGAATTCGATTTTCTATGGGCCGAAGCTGCTCACCACCGCCAATCCCAATCAGGATCACGACCGCATACTTATGGAAAAGCTTGGGCTTAGGCCGATGGTATAGATGGGTAGGCATTTTGCCTTGCTTTTAACTTCGCTTGCGCTCTGCGGAGCAAACAATGCTTTCGCAGATGATGCACTTAAAAGCTTCATTCCCAAGGACAATCTAGGACAATTTATCGTCAATAATTTTGATATTCGGACGATACGCTCGTCGATAGAGCCAGATCGTATCGCGCCTGGTAAACCTACATTTGCTTCCTTAGGCATGCACCCAAAATCAATAACAAACGACTCAATCCATTTTGAATTCAATGGATGGGTTTATGACATTCAGATTTTGAATCGCGGTGATATGAATAAGGACGGAATTGAGGATATCGCAATCTGCTTTGTCGACGACGGAAGCGGCGCAGGCGGCACTTATTACACCAAGACGCCATTGCTATTAACTCGATATTCAAATGATACGCCGCTGGTCGCCATCGCTTACAAACCTGTTGTCACGTCATGCCAAAGCTACACTCGTTAGAGATGGTGCAGTGAGCGGGATAGATATTCCGAATTGGTTCGAGACGGGTTTTCCGCATATCTGGCTGCCTTACACGCAGATGAAAACTGTGACGCCGCCACTTAGCGTGGCTCGCACTTATGGTTCGCGCATCGTACTCACCGACGGGCGCGAATTGGTGGATGGCATCGCATCGTGGTGGACGGCGTGTCACGGCTATAATCATCCCCATATCCGCGCGGCGATGCGCGACCAGCTCGAT
>DATCEI010000145.1:0-7827 GCA_036510185.1 Rhizomicrobium sp.
CGATCCGTTCGTGTTCGGACGCGGCGCGGAAGAGGCGCTGACGCTGGCGCGCTCAGGCGTGCCGTTTCGTGTGGTGCCGGGTGTCACGGCGGGCATCGGTGGGTTGGCCTATGCGGGCATCCCTCTCACACACCGCGACACCAATCACGCGGTGACGTTCATCACGGGCCATGGCGCGGACGGCAAATTGCCTGCGCTCGACTGGACCGCGATTGCCAAGGGTTCGCCGGTGATCGTGCTTTATATGGCGCGTTCGTTTGCGGGCGACATCGCGGCGAAGCTGATTGCAGCGGGACGTGATGCGAATGAACCGTCGGCCATCGTCAGCGATGCGACGTTCAACGATCAGTCTGTGCGTGTGACGACGCTTTCGCAATTGGGAGAGGCCGCCGCGCAAAGCACGACGCCTGCCATCATCGTCATCGGCGAGACTGTGCGGCTGCGCGAAGGCCTCGACTGGCTTGGCGCGATGGGCGGCAAGCTTCTCAATCCCGATCCGCTGGGACGTAACGATCTCAGCGAAGCGATTTAATTCGCGACGCGCTCAATCGGCCCAATAGTTGCGCGCTTGAGCCATCTTCGCAACGGGCGATCAAAATAACGCTCCGCCATCATTGCAAACAAAACAATTGCAAAGACACACCCAAACGACGCAACCAAATAGGCTCGGCCTTGCACCAGCACGGACACCAACTCTACAAGCGGCGGATGAAGAATATAAAGCGGATAGCTCACAGCACCTGCCCAGGCGAAAATTTTCACCATGCGATGCGGAACGGCGGTTGAAATCGAACCGATGAGAATAGCGGGGAATAGCAAGGTCACGATCAGCAAATCCCACAGCGCGGTTTGCGGTACGAAACCGATAAGCGCAATGGCGGCTAACGCCAGCGGTAAAAGGGGTGGCAATGAAAAGACGGGGAGCTTTCCCGCTGCATGAAGCCGATACAGCAACACGCCCAGCGGAAATGAAAACAGGAAGCGCACATAGCCGTCCAGAATATTGCCCGCGCTGACACCGACATTCAGGCCATCGGCTTTTATCGCGATGGCAGTGAGACCGGCGAAGCCGATCGCTATCACGATGGTCAGCATGCGCGTGCGCAGAGAATGAATAAGTGCTGCATAACCGAGATTGCCGACCAGTTCCACCGACAACGACCATGACGCCGAGTTGAATGGAAACGCCGGGCCGCCGTAAGCGGCGAGTTGCGGTACAAACAACAGGCTCATCAACGCGGCTTGCGCAATCGACATGTTGGGAAAGGAGAAGCTTGCCTCAGGCCGCAGGAAACGGATCAGCAGAAAACACGCAACGCCCGATGCAACGCCCATGGCATAAAGCGGCCAGAGGCGTTTCAGCCGCACGATCAGGAATGCGCCGATGCTCCAGCCCGCGAGCAAGCGGCGCTCATAGGCCGCCGCGATCACAAAGCCGCTCATGAGGAAAAACAGATCGACGGCCAGATAACCCGCGCGCGCCGCCAAGTGCAGCGGACCGGACAGGTGATACAGCACCACGGCAAGAGCCGCGATGCCGCGCAAACCATCCAGCGTTTCGAACTTTTTCCCAGCCATGAGGCCAGTCTGCCCGAACTGCGTTGCCAAACCCTTGCGGGCACTAAGACGTAGGCAATCCGGGCTTTATCCGGCGTTCGGGCAGGGCGCGCATGATTGCGGCCCGTTCGGCATCGCTCATCGAACCCCAGCGCGCGATTTCATCCAGCGAGCGGCCACAGCCTTCGCACAGGCGTGTGGCTGGATCGATCTTGCAGATGTTGATGCAAGGCGTCTGGATCAACGGCCACTCGGCACTTTGTTGAACGGCACGTCCTTGTCCACGCGGATGTCTCCCGGCAGGCCCAGCACGCGTTCGGCGATGATGTTGCGCAGAATTTCATCCGTGCCGCCCGCGATACGCAGGCCGGGAGCTGCCACCCAACCCATCTGGAACATGCCGTGTTCCAGCGCGTCCTCGCCCTTCATCACGCCCGCTTCGCCTTCCAGTTCCATCGCAAACGCGGACATGTCCTGAAGCTTCGGCGCCACCACGACCTTGGCAATCGAGGCTTCCGGTCCCGGCTGTTGTCCGCGCGACAGTGCCGTCATCGTGCGATAGGTCGTGTATTTCAGACCGGCAGAACGCACATACCAGTCCGCGAGTTTCTCGCGCACCGCGGCGTTCTTGATCGCGGGTCCGTCTTCGAGTTCGAGCTGACGCGCAAGCTGCAACAATTGCGGCACATCGAGGCCGCCACCCGTGCCGCCACCGACGGCGAGACGTTCATGCATGAGCGTCGTGAGCGCGGCCTGCCAGCCCTGTCCCACTTCGCCCAGCCGCTGCGAATCCGGAATGCGCACATCGGTGAAGAACACTTCATTGAAGTTGGCGCCCCCGGAAATCTGCTTGATGGGTTTCACTTCCACGCCGGGCTGCTTCATCGACAGGAAGAACATGGTCAGGCCCTTGTGCTTGGCCGCATTCGGATCGGTGCGCGTGAGCAGCAGGCCGAAATCGGAATAATGCGCGCCGGTCGTCCACACTTTCGAGCCGTTGATGACCCATTCGTCGCCAACCTTCTCCGCGCGTGTGCGCAGAGCCGCCACGTCGGAACCGCCCGCGGGTTCGGAGAACAATTGGCACCAGATCTCCTCGCCATGCAGCGCGGGCTTCACATAGCGCCTAACCGCATCCTTGGAGCCATACGCCATCAATGTGGGAATGCACATGCCAAGCCCGATGGAGAAGAATCCCGTCGGCGGAACGTCGTATTTCGCCTCTTCCTGATTGAAGATGATCTGCTGCATGGGCGTGCCGCCATAACCGCCGACATCTTTCGGCCAGGTAATGCGCGCATAACCCTGATCCGCCTTGGTCGATTGCCATTGCTTGGCGGCGCGTATGGCATCGGCCTGATCGTCGCCCAGCGGATCGGCGACCTCGCGCTTGTCGCGCGGCTTGGCGTTCGCATCGAGCCACGCGCGTGCTTCGGCGCGGAACCTTGCTTCTTCGGTGCTGTCTTCGAAATCCATCGGTTGAGTTCCTTACGCCGCGTTGCTGAGTTCGAGTTCGGTGACGAGCTTGTCTTTCCACACGCGTATTGGCCCGAGCGCCAGACTCAATTGGCGCGCGCGCTTGTAATAGAAATGCACGTCCGCTTCCCATGTGAAGCCGATGCCGCCATGCGTCTGGATGTTTTCCTTCGCCGCATAGTCAAAGGCTTGCGTCGCGCTGATGCGCGCCGCCGCTGCCGCCAACGGCAATTCGCGCGCGCCGGTCGAAAGCGCCCACGCGCCGTAATAGGCATTGGACCGCGCCAATTCCGTGTTCACATACATATCGGCAAGCTTGTGCTTGATCGCCTGAAACGACGCGATGGGACGGCCGAAGGCATAACGCTCCATCGCGTAGGCCTTGGCCATCTTCAGACACATATCCGCGCCGCCCACCTGTTCGAACGCCATGAGAATCGCCGCGCGATCCAACACGCGGCTCACCGTGCTCCACGCCTCGCCCGCTTTGCCCAGCGCCTCGGCATTCGCATTTTCGAATGTCAGTTCGGCATAGCCGCGCGACGGATCAACAGTTTCGACTTCGCGCCGCTTCACTCCATTTTGTTTCAAATCCACCAGAACCAGTTGCAATCCGCGCTCGCCCGGCTCGTCGCTGCTGCGCGCCAGAACCACCGCGTAATCGGCGATGCCGCCATCGGCGACCGGCGTTTTTTTGCCCGATAGTTTTCCGTTCCTGAATGAAGCGCGAATGTTTTTCGGCAAAATTGCTCCAGCGCCTTCGCCGCGCGCGAGGCAACCGATCAATTCTCCGCTCGCGATTTTGGGCAAAAGACGCTGCTTTTGTTCGTCGCTTCCCGCCGCCAAAATGCTTTCCGCAAACTGATAAACGGTGGACGAAAACGGCACCGGCGCCAGCGCGCGGCCAAGCTCTTCCGCGATCACGCACAATTCCAGATAACCAAGCCCAAGCCCGCCAAATTCCTCAGGAATTGCGGTGCCCAGCCATCCCAGATCGGCGATGGCCTTCCATAGTGCCGCGTCATAACCCGCACCGCTGTCATAGGCCCCGCGCACCACTTTTGTGGTGCATTTCTCGGAGAGGAATTTGTGCGCCTGCTCCTTCAGCATTTTCTGGTCGTCGGAGAAATCGAAATTCATGGTTCCTGCCCTGATTATCTGTCAGGCCACGATAGAGCGCCCGCGCGCCCGCGCCAACCGGCCTTTAAGCCGCGTTTAAGCAAGCCTGCCTACGCTCGACCTCAACAAGAGTGGGAGTTGCGTATGGCGAAGGCACAATTTCACAAGCATCAGCGGGTCTATGTGAAGCCCGTGGGAAGCTGGGCGGTGGTCGAGAAGGTGGTTCCGCACTGGACCAAGGGCCTGAACGAACCTTTGCGCATCTTCTATGATGTGGGGCTGGGCCGGGAATTCGACGCCGAGGAATTGCAGCTGGAAGACCCGCTGACCGACAAGGCCAGCGCCACCATGGGCAATTGGCGCGTCATGCGCGGCCGCAACAAATGGCAACCGGCGGAGGATTGCACGCATCATCCTTTGCCCGGCACTTATCCCATCATCGTGACGGGTGAGACTGATTGGGGCGGCTGGCGCGTGCCGGGCGCGGAATACGACCTTGATCCCCACAAGGTCGAACGACAGGCAAGGCTGATCGCGGCCGCCCCACGCTTTATGGAATTGGCCAAACGGCTGAGCGACTGGGCGAGCAAATCGGGCGAGGATCTGGGCACCGATCTCGCCGACCTTGCCAAAAGCGCGCGCGCGCTGCTTGTGCATGTGGAGAGTGAATAGGGCGGGGCTATATTTTCACAAAGGGCACAAGCATCGCCACGCGATGCGCGTAGGAATCGTAATCGGCAGCGCCCAGTTCCTCGCGCAGGAAGCGTTCCTCGATGCGCGCCTTGATGTACCAGCCGATGGTCATGACGGCCGCACCCGTCAGCGCAACCGCCGTGCCTTTTTCAATCGCGGTGGCGAACGAGGCGAGAATGATTCCGGTGTAGATCGGATGACGGACAAACGCGTAAGGTCCGGTATCGATGATGCGGTGGCCCTCTTTGCGCGTGATGTTGCCGGACCATAAGCGCCCCAGATGAATGCGTGCCCACCAGCAGAAGGCGAAGCCCGCTGCGGTCAACGTCGCCATGAACCATCCCGCGCCTTCGCTTAGATGCCAGATTTGCGTCGGTGCGAAATGGCGTGGCGAGTAAAAACCGAACAGCATCAGCACGCCGATAATGGTGAGGATACGGTAGAGGATTTCATGGCCGAATGGCGGGCGTTTCTGGGTGTGCCCCGACCAGGCAGCTGCCGCGATCCATGAAAGGAACCACGCGGCCCACAGAAATGTAATCGCAAACCCCGGCGACACGATGCTCTCCCATCCACCTGAACCCTAGATGGGAAGGTGGCGTTCAGAATGCAAGGCGGTTGGCCTGTTTCACCAGCGGCAATTTGCGGATTTCAGCCAACACGGAATCGGCGACCAAGCCGTCCACCTCCACCAGCGCGATAGCATCCGCACCCGGCGCGCTGCGGCCCAGCGCAAAGGACGCGATGTTCACCTTCGCATCGCCCAGCAACGTGCCCAGCCGCCCGATGAAACCGGGCTTGTCCTCGTTGATGACATAGAGCATGTGCGGCGCGAATTCCGCATCCATGTTGATGTCCTTGATCTGGATGAGACGCGGGCGTCCGTCGGAGAACACCGTGCCCGCCACGCGGCGCGTGCTGCCGTCGGCGAGCGTGACGGTGATCTTGATATATCCCTCATATATGCCTTGCCGGTCGCGGCGCGTTTCGCTGACCTTGATGCCGCGATCTTTCGCAACGATGGGCGCATTGACCATGTTCACTTCGGAGAGCGTGGGTTTGAGCAATCCCGCCAACGCGGCTTGCGTCAGCGCGCGCTGGTTGAGCGTGGCGGCGGTGCCTTCGTAGAGAATCTCCACCGATTGCAGGCTTGTGTCGGTGAGCTGGCCCGCGAACGCGCCGAGCTTTTCGGCCAGCGTGATCCAGGGCCGCACCTTCTGCGCTTCGTCGGCATTGATCGACGGCATGTTGAGCGCATTCACAATCGCGCCCGTCAGCAGATAATCCGCGATCTGTTCGGCCACCTGCAGCGCCACATTCTCCTGCGCTTCGGCGGTGGATGCGCCCAGATGCGGCGTCGCCACGACCTTGTCATTGCCGAAGAGAACATTTTCCTTCGCCGGTTCTTCCTCGAACACGTCGAGTGCCGCACCCGCAATGTGGCCGGAATCGATTGCTGCCTTCAGCGCTTTTTCATCGACCAGTCCACCGCGCGCGCAATTGATGATGCGCGCGCCTTTTTTCATTTTGTTGATGGCGTCGGCGGAGATGATGTTGCGCGTTTCGTTGGTGAGCGGGGTGTGCAGCGTGATGAAATCCGCGCGCGCCAGAAGATCGTTCAGCTCGACTTTCTCGATGCCGAGGTCCGCCGCGCGTTCCACCGACAGATAGGGGTCGAACGCGACGACGCGCATCTTCAATCCTTTGGCGCGATCGGCAACGATGGAGCCGATATTGCCCGCGCCGATCATCCCCAGAACTTTTCCGTAAAGCTCCGTGCCCATGAAGCGGTTCTTTTCCCACTTGCCCGCCTGCGTGGAGGCGTTCGCAGCAGGCAGATCGCGCGCCAGTGCCATCATGAGGGCAATCGCATGTTCTGCTGTCGTGATGGAATTGCCGAAAGGCGTATTCATCACGATCACGCCGGCTGCGGTGGCCGCCGGAATATCGACATTGTCCACGCCGATGCCCGCGCGGCCCACGACTTTCAATTTCTTCGCGGCCTTGATGACATCGGCGGTGATTTTCGTCGCCGAGCGGATGGCGATGCCATCATACTGATCGACGATCTTGAGCAAGTCTTCCTTGCTCAATCCCGTTTTCACGTCGGCCTCGACGCCGCGCTCTTTGAAGATTTCAACAGCGGCGGGCGAAAGCTTGTCGGCGATAAGAACCTTCGGCATGGATCAACCCTTCACCTTGCTCCAGGCCCAATCGAGCCAGGGCATCAATGCTTCGAGATCTGCGGTATCGACGGTGGCGCCGCACCAGATGCGCAAACCCGGCGGTGCGCTGCGATAGGCGGCGATATCATAAGCCACGCCTTCTTTATCCAGCAGGCTGCCGATTTTCTTTGCGGCATCGGCTTGCACGTTTTCATCAAGCCCCGCAAACCATGGATCGACGATCTTCAAACACACGCTGGTGTTGGAACGCGCGCGCGCATCGCCCGCGAGGAAATCGGCCCAACCGCATTGGCTCACCCATTTCCCAAGCACGGCGGCGTTGTCATTCGCGCGCCCGATCAACGCCTTCAATCCGCCGATGCTTTCGGCCCATGTCAGCGCATCGAGATAATCTTCCAGCGCCAGCATCGAGGGCGTGTTGATCGTCTCGCCTTCGAAAATGCCTTCGTTGAGTTTTCCGCCTTTGGTCATGCGGAAAATTTTCGGCAGCGGCCAATGCGGGGAATAGGCTTCAAGCCGCGCCACCGCGCCCGGCGACAGCACCAGCATTCCATGCGCCGCTTCGCCGCCGAGAACCTTCTGCCAGGAGAAGGTCGTCACATCGAGTTTCTTCCACGGCAAATCCATCGCAAACGCGGCGCTGGTGGCATCGCAGATCGTGATGCCTTCGCGGTCGTCGGCAATCCAGTCGCCGTCCGGCACGCGCACGCCACTGGTTGTGCCGTTCCACAGGAACACGACATCGTGGTTGGAATTGGCCTGCGAAAGATCGGGCAATTCGCCGTAACCCGCCTTG
>DATCEI010000146.1:0-6603 GCA_036510185.1 Rhizomicrobium sp.
GAAAGCGGAGTTCGCGGCCAATCCCGGCGGTGAAACCGATACGGTTTGCGCCTTCACACGGCTGCTCGCAATGACCGATCAGGATGTGATGCGCGCGGCGGCGTGCGTCATGGCCGAAACCCTGACGGTGGGCAGCGCCGCCGTGGAAGCGGTCGGCGTCCACCTGAACGCCGACGCGGGCGCGGTATGGCATCCTGACGACACCTTCTTCGATCTGCTTCGCGATCGTGCAGCGGTGAATGCGATGGTGGCCGAGATCGCCGGGAAATCCGTCGCCAAAAGCAATGCAGGCGAGAAGGTCAAAACGCAGAAGGAGATCATCCGCGATTGCCTGACGGGCAGCAATGGCCGCGCCAAAGCCGAGGGCTGGTTGCCGCGCTGGCTGATGTTTCCGTTCAAATCCTATGGCAAGGGCGGGAGCCGTATCGGCCAAGCGGCCAAAGCTGCGGCCTGAGATTGGCGACATATATAATGCGCGGGCGGCGGCGAAAGCTGCCGCCCGTCATCTTTTGCGAGGGTTCGTGCGAGTCATCGCGCAGCCGGTTGACGCTGCCGCGCGCCTGAATCGGGTTATTGTCGTCTTCGTTTCTGCGTTCGGCGCTGAGTTTTCGACGCTGGTGAGCGCCGCAGCTTCGTCCTTTGCAGCCGTTTCCCGTGTGATGCCGATGCACAGGAATTCGTTTTGCGTATTGCTACAAAGACCATTCCCGCGTGATGGCTTGAACCTATGGGCACGTCCGGCCCTCCCCGAAACCGTCGCGCCGAACATTTTTCCCCGCGCCCTTCGGGCGCTCCTCGCGGGCCGCTGCGCTGCAAAAATGTTCTTCGCTCAGGTGCTCCGCTGGCGCTGCGCCCTGAACAGGTTCGGGTGCCGGAGCGCGCCCATGTCCGGTTCGCCATTCGCACGGGAATGGTCCCGCGCAATACACGGAGAAACGAACATGAGTTCCATCGGACAAGTCACACGTCAGCCCAACGGCGGATTCAAAGGTCACATCAAGACGCTCGCCTTCCGCGCCGAGGTCAACATCGTGCCCAACGCGGACAAGAAGGCCGACAATCATCCCGACTTCCGGGTCTTGAGCGGCGGCGCAGAAATCGGCGCAGGCTGGACGCGCAGAAGCGAAACCTCCGGCAACGATTATGTGAGCCTCAGCCTTTCAGACCCGTCCTTCGGCCCGCGCCGTTTATACGCCAATCTCGGCCGCGCCGCCGGCCAGGAGGACTCTGACATACTGGCAATAATCTGGAATCCGGTAGATTGATCCGTACACGGACGAAGCCCTCGCGCGCTGAGCGTGGGGGCTTTGGCGTATTTGAAGGTGGCTTGGGCGTAGCGGCATCCGGCCCATCTTACTTTGCAAAAATGGCCCTGCCGATATTTGCGCTTCTTTTACGATTCTTTGACGAGGCATTGAGCTTTGTCTTCGAAGACTGGATAGACAACAAATAATGGGGGGCATGATGAACAACGAGGAGCCTCGCGCTGCCGTCGCGCAACACAGCGAGCAGAGTCTGACGTCCGCGCAAACCGCCGACCTTCTCGGACTGCGGCCACGCAATCTGGAACGGCTTAGGCTCTCAGGCCACGGCCCCCGCGCCATCAAACACGGTCGCGTCGTGCGCTATCGCACCGATGATCTGCACAGATTTCTCGACCGAAACAGATCGCGGAATTGGGCCGTTCGAATGATTGCAATCATATCTCATGCGCGGACCTGCGCCGTCCGACTTGTCGGATGGAGAGTACGGTGAGCGAAGATTACTATCGCGCTGTCGTTGCAAAATACGGCAGCCCGTACCTCACAACCCTTCAAGCCGCCGAATACCTCAAGCTTCAACCACGCACACTGGAAAAGATGCGCTGGCGGCGCAGAGGCCCGACGTTTCGCAGGCATGGGCGCTTCGTGCGCTATCATATTCCAGACCTCGACGCCTATTCCTGCTCACGGGCGGGGCACGCCGCGAAACGCACTCGGCCCACGATATGACGCGGCACGCGCTTCTCGGCGTTGCCGGATTCGCGGCCTTTGCCGCTTGCATGGAGCCGCGCGCAACGCCTTGGCTGGTCTGGAATGCCACGCCTAGCGCACCTGTTGGGCTTTATACGGTCATGCCCAAACAGCACTACGAACGCGGCGCATTGGTGCTTGTCCACACGCCCGCAAGCGTCCGAACACTGGCCGCAGAACGCCGCTATATCCCCGCCAATGTCCCGCTCGTGAAGCGCATCGCGGCAGCCGCTGGCGACAAAATCTGTGCGCAAGGCGAGGTCATTTCCATCAACGGTCACGCTGTCGCAAACCGGCTGCATGTTGATCGAAGGGGACGCCGCCTCCCTGCGTGGCTCGGATGCCTGGCACTTGGCCCTAACAATGTTTTTCTTCTGATGAAAGATGTCCCGGACTCCTTCGATGGCCGATACTTTGGGGCCGTTCCGACATCATCCATCATCGGCCGCATGAGTCCGTTATGGATGCGTTGACGCTTGCTCTGTCATGCGCGCTCGCAGCCGTGCCGGGTTCGGCCTGTCCGTCCCATCACCTGACTCACGGCCTGAAATACGCCTCGCTCGCGCCTTGGCAGGCGGATATCGACGACGCATCGCACCGTTTCGATATTCCCGTTGCATGGATCGAAGCCGTCATCCGTCTCGAAAGCGGCGGATATTCCGTCCTCAACGGTAAGCCGATCACGTCCTCGAAAGGCGCTATTGGCCTCATGCAGCTGATGCCTGCGACCTATGCCGATCTGCGTCGGCGTTATGGGTTTGGCCCCGATCCTTACGATCCTCGCGACAACATTTCGGCAGGCACCGCCTATCTGCACGAGCTGTACCAGATTTACGGATACCCATTTTTGTTCGCGGCTTACAACGCAGGATCGGGACGTCTGGAAAGCTATTTGTCGGGCGCACATCCGCTCCCGCACGAGACACAAACCTATCTCGCCAAGCTTCATTTGAACGTCGAAATTCCGTCTCTCGACACGCAAAAAGACCCGCTATTCGTCGTCAAAAACGCACCCGAAACAGCAATTTCCGGCGCGGAAAATCACGCAGGTGGCGACACGCGATTGTTTGTTTCGGTATCGGGCAGCGCATTCCAACAGTGAAAAATCAGCATCGTTTGTGAGTTGAAGAGAGGTCGAATGTGGATTTTGGCGGTAGGGCAAGGTGAAGCAATCGTACCTTCAGCACGGATTGCACAGTCTGCACATCGCTTTAGCACGGCACCAAACCGCTTTCAGGTGGCACCAACGAGTGCCGCGCCATGAATTTCGACGATGAGTTCGAACCGCGCCTTGGAAAAATACGGTCGCGTTCAAACAAGAAGGTCCGAACCTATCTGCAACGTGTGTTGAAGGGCGTGGCGCTGGCCGGCGGGCGTTCTATTGGTGGTGGACGGAAGAGAACATTCGACGGCACCAGAATTGGCCGTGGCGCGGGCGCGGGCAGGGTGCTCGCCTCGCGCGAACCCCACGCGGCATTCCGGTCCCGGCGCGTCATCGTCAAATCGCGCATCGTCAAACTCAAGGGCGCGGGCCAGAAGGCAGCGTATCTCCATCTGCGCTATATCCAGCGCGACGGGGTTTCGCGCGAAGGCGAAGCCGGCGTTCTCTATGATTCCGCGAACGACCGTGCAGAGGCTAATGGTATCCTTGATCGTGTGCGCGAAGATCGCCACCAGTTCCGGATCATCGTGTCGCCGGAGGACGGAGAACATTACCGCGATCTCAAAACCGTCACGCGCCGTTTCATGGCGCAGATGGAAGAAGATCTGGGCACGAAACTCGATTGGGTGGCCGTCGATCATTTCAACACCGGCCATCCTCACACCCACATCGTGTTGCGCGGCGCGGACGAGCGCGGCAAAGACCTCATCATCGCCCCGGAATATCTGTTTCACGGAATGCGCGAACGCGCCGCCGAAATCCTGCTGCGCGATCTGGGCCCGCGGACGGATCAAGACATCGAGCGCAGTCTGCGGGCGGAAGTCGAGCAGGAACGCTTTACAAGCCTTGATCGCAATCTTGTGGCGAAAGCGGACGAATTGGGCGTGGTGAACACGGCCCGCATTGGAACCGATACCTTCAGCCAAAGTCTGGGCGCGGGGAGACTGCAAAAACTGGCACGGTTGGGACTTGACTACGAGATTGCGCCGGGCCGCTGGCAACTCGCGGAAAATCTGGAGCCGGTTTTGCGCGAGATGGGCGAGCGCGGCGACATCATCAAAACCCTCCATCGTGAAATGGCCGAGCGCAGGCTTCAGCGCGATACCGGAAATTTTGCGATCTACGACGCGCGCGATTCACAGACGCCATCATTGATCGGGCGGCTCGTCGGCCGAGGCCTCGGTGACGATTTCCACGACGCGCCCTATCTGATCGTCGATGGTCTGGACGGGCGGACCCATTATGTCACGGCAGGACGAGGCGTTGATCTCGACGATATTCCGGATGGCGCCGTCATCGCGGTCACGCCGAGGCATCCCGGCGTGAGAACAGTTGACCGCACGGTCGCTGAAATCGCGGCGGCGCATGGCGACCATTACAGCGTGGACCTCCATCTCCAGCACGACCCGAGCGCAACGGCGGAGTTTGCTGAAACCCATGTGCGCCGACTTGAAGCGATGCGCAGGCTCGGCGGTCACGTTGAACGCGAGCCAGACGGTACATGGATCATCGCGCGCGATCACATCGCGCGCGCCTCGGCCTTTGAGCGCAAACAGGCGAAGCTCGATCCTGTGACCGTCGAAACCCTTTCTGCGTTGCCGGTCGAGAAGCAGGTGACGGCAGACGGCGCGACCTGGCTTGATCGGGAACTGCTCAAAACAAGACCTACGGAAATCCGCGACGCAGGTTTTGGGCGAGACGTTGCGAACGCGATGGCGCAGCGCCGGCAATGGCTGGTCGAGCAGGGGTTTGTCCGCGAGGACGGAGTCAGTTATCGGCCCGACATGCTGGCGATGCTACAACGCCGTGAGCTTGCGCGGGTCGCGGCGCAGCTTTCGAAGGAATTGAATCTTGATTACGCCCCAGCGAAATCCGGCGACAAGATCAGTGGTGTCTATCGCCGCTCGCTGAATCTTACGAGCGGACGCTTTGCCGTGATTGAAAAATCGCGCGAGTTCATGCTGGTCCCGTGGCGGCCAGTACTGGAAAGAAGCCTGGGTAAGCAGGTGTCCGGCATCGCGCGTGGGGATACCATCTCCTGGACCATAGGCAGGTCACGGAGTGGCCCTGCCATTTGATGCGCCGCGAGCGCGCCGTCCTGGTTTTCAATTAAGCGATTGTGTGCATCATTAAGCGTTCCCTGGCGGGGTGGCAGGTTCCCCCTCAACCACTTGTCAGGAGCGGGGAGGGGCGGCCAAGCTCGTGACCGCCCCTTTCTTTCGCTCGGCAAGGTCGCGTCTGGCTAAATTCGAATTAAGTCAGATGATGCACCGAACTCTACAAGGCTGCTATCTACCAACGACTATAACTTTCGCGCCGTCTTCGACCGTTTCTTTCGAGAATATAGGGTTGAAATATTGCTCAAGAACGCCAGGGCCCATTGGGCGGAGAAAATCGGCGGCCACGGCGATGAAGATTTGAGCTAGAACGCAACGCAAGATTACGTTGTCTTGCCGTGATCGAAAAATCTCGCGAGTTCGCGCTTGTGCCGTGGCCGCCAGTGCTCGAACGCGGTCTCGGCAATTATGTGTCCGGTGTTGCACGCGGGAAGTTCATTTCTTGGACTGTGGGCAGGTCGCGCCGTGGACCTTCGATTTCCTGAAATGTACCTTCGTTGTCATACCATCTGTGACTCTTGCGCAACGCTATCCCAATTTCTGCGGTTTGCTGCGCCATTGCCCTGAAAAGCCCGGGGAGCGTGTTAGGTGTGGCTAGGAAGGGTATCATGGTTCGCGATGTCACCTCCCATCGATCTGAGGATGCAGCTTGACGCATGGTTCCGTGCGCCGCTGATGCGTTTTTTTACCAAGCGGACAGGTGATCGCATCGAGGCAGAAGATCTCACTCAGGAGGTCTTCATGCGGCTGGTTCGCGCCAAGTCGTTGAACCAGATCGAACAGGTAAATGCCTTTGTTTTCAAGGTTGCGGACAATGTTCTGCGGGACCGCAACCGGCGCGCATCGCTGTTGCGTCTCCACGAGGGCCTCCCGCCCGATGACGCTGCGATTGACGAATTGACGCGCGAGTTCGTGGAGGAATTCGAGCCGGAGCGGGTCTTAGTCGGTAGAGAGACTCTGGCCGACGTATTGCGCGCCCTCGATGAACTGGGGGAACGCACGAGGAATATCTATGTCCTGTTCAGGCTTGAGAACATGAAACAGAAGGATATTGCCGAGCTTTACGGCATCGGGCCTAGCACGGTGGAGAAGCATGTGATGAAGGCGACGGTGTTTCTGGCGCAACGCTATGAGCGGAGCCGCCAATGAGCGAAACGGAGAAATTCGACGCATTGCAACCGATTGTTGCGGCCGCTGCATGGCGTGTGCATCTGGCCGAAGCAGGCGTTGCAACGACCGAAGCGTTCGAAGCGTGGCTTGCCGCAGATGCACGCCATCGTGCGGCATGGGAGGATGTGGAAGGATCGTGGAA
>DATCEI010000147.1:0-8144 GCA_036510185.1 Rhizomicrobium sp.
ACGATCTGGCGGGCGGGCCGCAGCCGGATGGAACATTCGCTCTGACGGAGTTACAGGCACAGGCGAAGGAGCCGCTTCATCGCATGGTGTTCGAGAACATCAAGCCGGACAGCTTCGACTGGCACTGGCAGGACTTGAAAAGCGGAAAAACCTGGATCGACAGCTGGGTAATCCACTACGCGCGCAAAAAGGCCGCGTAAGGCTCAGGCAGGAACGCGCGCCGCGCGGGTCATCAGGCCTGCCCGCATTTTCAGCATCCGCCAGAGAAGGGCACTCGCTACTTCCGTCAGACGGCTTTGTGGGTCCGTGCCGATGGCCTTGGCAATCATCTGCACCAGCTTGCGGACGTGATGGCGGCGATAAAGCGTCATCGCGCGGACGTGGTAGGCCCGGGCAAATTCTTCGCGGCGATAAGGTGTTATGGCTTCACGCTCAGATGGGACATTACCGCAGTAATAGGCGAAGGATAGTTCATCATCGTCGGACTCGTTCACGCGGCTGACGGCCACCAGAAGCTTGCGCCAGAACGGTGGATCAACTTCATCTTGCTTATGAAGAGTCTCGTAGAAAAGCTTGTAATGCCTGAATTCATCGGCGGCGATCCGGCCTGCAATCTCCTTCAGGACAGGCTCATCGGCGGCGTCGCGGATGGCGCTATAGAAGGACGAGGTTCCGGACTCCACCACACAGCGGGCGATCATCTCGCTGCGCTTGCTGCCGCGAATCGATCCGTCGCCGCTGGCGAAATGGGGTGGTTTGTAACCGGCGCGGAACCGGGCGAAGGCCGCCTCGAAATCGAAGCTTGGATCGGCCATCTCGCACCAGCGCCCGAGCGCCAGACCGTGCTGGGTTTCCTCGAGACCCCAATGCTCGATGCTTTCCAGCGTCGCTGCGTCCGAGCCTGCAAATACGCGCTTTAAATAGGTGACGTAATCCGGCGCGTTGTATTCGACGAGCGAGGCGGCCTTGACCGCAGCGAGCAGGGATGCGTCCACGCGCGCAGGTTCGAACGCATCCCATCGCACGTCGCTGAGCGTCCAGCCCTGTGAATAGACAACACCGTTCACCATGCGAACTCGCTTCGTGTTTCCGGGAAAGATTATATCAGAGCCGGTTGTGGGCCTAAAGCACGCCCCGGAGCTGCTCCAGGCTGTCGAGGGTTTCCGCGATGCGGCCCCGCGCGGCGTCATCTTTGGCGAGCAGAAGGTCTTCCCTGATGTCGGAAATCCGCCGGTCGAGGGCTGCGTCGTCAAGTTCCGCGATGGGAAGGGCTTCTTCGGCGAGCACAGTCACCCGCTCCGGATTGATCTCTGCGAACCCGCCCAGCACGAAGAAACGCTGGTCGCCCAGAGTTCCGCCCTTCACGTCGATCACGCCCGGCCGCAGCGTCGTGATGAGCGGCTCATGCCCCGAAAGCACGCCCAACTCGCCCTCGGTTCCGGGCAAAGTCACCATCTCGGCCTCTTCGGAAAGAAGCAGCCGCTCCGGCGAAACGAGATCGAAGGGGATTTTTTCGGTCATCAATTATGCCGCTTCCGCCGCCATCTTTTGTGCTTTGGCGACCGCATCTTCGATCGTGCCGACCATGTAGAACGCGGATTCCGGCAGATGATCGTATTCGCCCGCGACGACCGCCTTGAAGCTCTTGATCGTGTCGGCGAGATCGACGAACAAGCCCGGAAAGCCGGTGAACACTTCAGCGACGTGGAAAGGCTGCGACAGGAAGCGTTCGATCTTGCGCGCGCGGCCCACGATCAGCTTGTCGTCTTCCGACAATTCGTCCATGCCCAGAATGGCGATGATGTCCTGCAGCGACTTGTAGCGTTGCAGCGTCTGCTGCACCTGGCGGGCGACATTGTAATGCTCCTCGCCGACAACACGCGGATCGAGGATGCGCGAGGTGGAGTCGAGCGGATCGACCGCCGGATAAATTCCCTTTTCCGAAATCGCACGCGACAACACGGTGGTCGCATCCAGATGCGCGAAGGATGTGGCGGGCGCGGGATCGGTGAGGTCGTCGGCAGGAACGTAAATCGCCTGCACCGATGTGATCGAGCCTTTGGTGGTCGTCGTGATACGCTCCTGCAATTGGCCCATGTCGGTGGCGAGTGTGGGCTGATAACCCACAGCGGACGGAATGCGGCCCAGCAACGCCGAAACTTCGGAACCGGCTTGCGTGAAGCGGAAAATGTTGTCCACGAAGAACAGCACGTCCTGTCCCTGATCGCGGAAATGTTCGGCAACCGTGAGGCCCGACAGCGCCACGCGCGCGCGCGCGCCCGGGGGTTCGTTCATCTGGCCATAGACCAGCGCGCATTTGGAACCTTCGGTCGAACCCTTTTTCGGATCCTTGTTCACGCCGGATTCGATCATCTCGTGATAGAGGTCATTGCCTTCGCGCGTGCGCTCGCCGACGCCGGCGAACACCGAAAAGCCGCCATGTTTCTTGGCGACGTTGTTGATGAGTTCCTGAATGAGCACGGTCTTGCCCACGCCCGCGCCGCCGAACAGCCCGATCTTGCCGCCGCGCGCGTAAGGCGCGAGCAGATCGATGACCTTGATGCCCGTGACAAGCACTTGCGATTCCGTGGATTGCTCGGTGAAGGCGGGCGCTTCGGCATGGATTGGGCGGCGCTCCGTGTAAATCACGGGGCCTGCTTCATCCACCGGCTCGCCGATGACGTTCATGATGCGGCCGAGCGTGCCGTCGCCAACCGGAACGGTGATCGGGCTGCCGAGATCGGTGACGGCCTGGCCGCGCACCATGCCTTCGGTGGAGTCCATCGCGATGGTGCGCACCGTGGATTCACCCAGATGCTGTGCGACTTCCAGCACCAGCCGCTGGCCATGATTGTCGGTTTCCAGCGCGTTCAGAATTTGCGGCAAATGGCCGTCGAACTGCACGTCCACCACCGCACCCGTGACGCGGGTGACTTTGCCGGTTTTGCTCGTTGGGTTCATCGCGTTCATCGTTTTCTTCCTTGGTTCACAACGCTTCCGCGCCGGAGATGATTTCGATCAGTTCTTTCGTGATTTGTGCCTGACGAGTGCGGTTATAAACGAGCGTCAGCTTGTCGATCACTTCGCCCGCGTTGCGTGTGGCGGAATCCATCGCGCTCATTTTCGCGCCGAATTCGCCGGCGACGTTTTCCAGCAGCGCGCGGAACAATTGCACCGTCACGTTGCGCGGCAGAAGTTCGGCGAGGATGGCCGCTTCGTCCGGCTCGTAATTGTAGGGCGTTGCCGTCACCGCAACCGCCGTTCCGGTTTCTTCGATTGGCGCAGGAATCAATTGCTGCGCAGTCGGCACCTGATTGATGACCGATTTGAACCGCGAATAGACGAGGGTGGCGACATCGAAGCCGCCTTCGCCGAACAATTGCAGCACGCGCTGCGAAATGCGCGCGGCATCCGCAAAGCCGATGCGCTTTATGTTGGTGAATTCATATGTGTCGAGGATCAGCGGGCCGTAAATGCGCTTCAGCTGATCGCGGCCCTTGCGGCCGATGCACAGAATGGCAACCTGTTTGCCGTCGCGCGTGAGTTCGCCGATCAGTATTTTCGCGCGCCGCACGATATTGGTGTTGAAGCCGCCGCACAGACCGCGATCCGCCGTGGCGACGATCACGAGATGCCGCTGATCGCTGCCCGTGCCTTTGAGCAATGCGTGCGCCGCGGGATTGTCCCGCATTCCGCCCGCGAGGCTTGCGATTACCGCGTTCATTTTCTCCGCATAGGGACGCGAAGCCTCCGCCGCTTCCTGCGCACGGCGCAGCTTTGACGCCGCGACCATCTGCATGGCCTTGGTGATCTTGCGCGTCGCCTTGACGCTCGCGATCCGGTTGCGGAGGGTTTTTAAACTCGGCATCAGGCAAAGCTCTTGGAGAACTCGTCGAGAATGGCTTTGAGCTTCGTTTCGGTGGCGGGCGTGATTTGTTTTTCGCTGCGCAATGTCTCAAGCACATCGGCGTACTTGCCGCGCATCGCGCGCAACAGTTCCGCCTCGAAGCGGCCGACATCGGCAACCGCGAGTTTGTCGAGATAACCGCGCATACCGGCGAACAGCGAGATCACTTCTTCCTCGACAGGGAAGGGCGTGAATTGCGGCTGCTTGAGCAACTCCGTCAAACGCGCACCGCGATTGAGCAGGCGTTGCGTCGCCGCGTCGAGGTCTGAACCGAATTGCGCGAACGCCGCCATTTCGCGGTATTGCGCCAGTTCCAGCTTGATCGAACCGGCCACCTGTTTCATCGCTTTGATCTGTGCGGACGAACCCACGCGCGACACGGAGATACCGACGTTCACGGCGGGGCGAATGCCCTGAAAGAACAGATCGGTTTCAAGAAAGATTTGTCCATCTGTGATCGAAATCACGTTGGTCGGAATGTAGGCCGACACGTCATTGGCCTGCGTTTCGATAACCGGCAACGCCGTCAGCGATCCGCCGCCGTTTTCATTGTTCAGTTTTGCGGCGCGTTCCAGCAGACGGGAATGCAGATAGAACACGTCGCCCGGATAGGCTTCGCGGCCCGGCGGACGGCGCAGCAGCAGCGACATCTGACGATAGGCAACGGCCTGCTTGGACAGGTCGTCATAAACGATCAGCGCGTGCATACCATTGTCGCGGAACCATTCGCCCATCGCGCAACCGGAGAACGGCGCGAGGAATTGCAGCGGCGCGGGTTCGGACGCGGTGGCGGCAACCACAATGGTGTATTCCATCGCGCCCGCATCTTCGAGCGTCTTGACGATCTGCGCCACCGTGGAACGCTTCTGTCCGATGGCGACATAGATGCAATAGAGTTTCTGTTTCTCGTCGCCGCTTTTGTTGATGCCGCGCTGATTGATGATCGCGTCAATGGCGATGGCGGTCTTGCCGGTCTGACGGTCACCGATGATGAGTTCGCGTTGGCCACGGCCAATCGGGATCAGCGAGTCAATCGCCTTCAGGCCCGTTTGCATCGGTTCATTCACCGATTTGCGCGGAATGATGCCCGGCGCTTTCACGTCCACGCGGCTGCGGCCCGCGACGTCGGTGAGATCGCCCTTACCGTCGATGGGATTGCCCAACGCATCGACCACACGGCCGAGCAATCCGCGCCCGACTGGCACGTCCACAATCGCGCCCGTGCGCTTGACTGTGTCGCCTTCGCCAATCGTGGAGTCGCTACCGAAGATCACGACGCCGACATTGTCGGCTTCGAGGTTCAGCGCCATGCCGCGAATGCCGCCGGGGAATTCCACCATCTCGCCGGCCTGCACATTGTCGAGGCCGTACACGCGCGCGATGCCGTCGCCGACGCTCAGCACCTGGCCGACTTCGCTGACTTCCGCTTCGGCGCCGAAGTTTTGAATCTCGCGCTTCAGGATTGCGGAGATTTCAGCGGGTTGAATATCCATTTCAGTGTCCTCTCATGGCGGTGCGCAATCCGTTCAGTTTTGTGCGCAACGATGAATCGATCATGCGCGATCCCACTTTCACGACGAGGCCGCCGAGAAGCGAAGGATCGATTTTGCTTTCGAGGCGCGGCTCGCGGCCGAGCTTCGATTTCAGAATGGCTTTGAGTTCGGCGGTCTGCGCATCGCTCATCGGGTGCGCGGACGTGACCGTCGCCCCGATCTCGCCGCGTTGTGCGGCCACCAGCGACTGGAACGCGCGGATCATGTCGGCCAGCGCGAACAGCCGGCGCTTCGACGCCAGCAGCAAAACGAAGCGCCCGGTCAGCGGCGAGGCCTCCATCCGGCGCAGCACAGCATCCATGCCCTTGGCCTGTGTTTCACGTGAAAACACCGGCGCGCGGACAAGGCGGGCGAGGTCAGGATTTTCCGCAATGAGGGCTTTCAGGGTCGCGAAATCGCGCTCCACCGCCTCAACGGATTTCTCTTCTTGGGCAAGTTCAAAAAGCGCCAGCGCGTAGCGCCCGGCAAGCCCTGAATTCCGTGGTTCGTCGTTGCTCAATTTCGCCCTTCGGCCATTTGCGCGGAATGCCTCCGCGCCGGTCGCTTAACCATTTGATAAATCTAAGAAATTTACGCGCGCGGACGACACGCCGCCCGCGCGGGACGGGAGGTAGCATGGGGATTACGCGGCTGCAACATTGCCGTCCCGGCTGCGGTGTCGCGGGCGGTCACCGCGATGCCGCCTTCTCCAGTCTTTGATCCAGCGTGACAAGTTCCGCGCCAAGTTCGCGCGCAAGCCAGAGATAACTGGCATCATAAGCAGTAAGACCATGGCGGTGCGCCAGTTCGAAAATATCGAGAACGTCAACGTCGCGAAGTTCGATTGCCAGCGCCTGAAATGCAATCAGGATTTTCTCGAACGCCTGGCGTTTGTCAGGAAAGCGGCGTGCTTTGATCACGCAAACATTGGCGAATTCATAGGCAAGAAGGCGAGGCGCGATAAGAGCATTACCGGCGATGCGTTCCTTGACCTTATCGGCCTCCGTCTCATCGAGAAGAACGGCTGCGACGGCCGATGCGTCAATGACCTTCATCGCGGTCGCGCCGGACGATTTCGACAGCTTCATCGCGCGTGCGGATATTCAATCCGCGGGCATATTCATGCGCCTCGCTCAATGTCATCCCGGTTTGATCCGGGTGGCGGAAATCTCGCGCGTTTTCCTGAAGCGATTGACGGGCGGGGGGCGTTTCCTGCGAAGCATCCTCAAAAATCGCCATAAGCTCTCCTTGTAACGAGCGGTGATTCTGCTTTGCACGAAGGCGCAGGCGCTCGGCCACGTCGTCTGGCACGTTGCGGATGGACAGGTTTACGGGCATGGCGACCTCGTTGCGCATGCAAAATGTACCTAAAATGAAGGCATAATGCAAGCAAAATTCTGATCCCAAAGGTTATCGAACTTCTGTCCGCCGCCATTTTTAGTGCATACCGAACCGCCCGAACCGAAATCCAAGGAGAATCTTATGGTCCCCCGCCTTCACACGATTATCGCCAGCACGCGCCCCGGCCGTGTCGGCCCCGCCATCGCCCGCTGGTTCGATGAATTTGCCAAGGCGCACGGCAAGTTCGACGCCCATTTGATCGATCTCGCGGATTTCAACTTGCCGGTTTATGACGAGCCGCAGCACCCCAGCCGCCGCGCCTATCAGCACGACCACACGAAGAATTGGAGCGAAAGCGTCAAGGCTGCGGACGCCTTCGTGTTCGTGACGCCGGAATATAATTACACGCTGCCGTCCTCGCTCGCCAACGCGATCGATTACCTGTTCTGGGAATGGCAATACGCGCCGGTGGCCTTTGTGAGCTATGGCGGCGTGTCGGGCGGACTTCGCGCCGCACAGACGGCGCGGCTGATGGCGACCTCGGTTAAGATGATGCCGGTGCCGGAGGGCGTGGCCCTTCCCAACGTATTCGCGCAGATCAAGGACGGTGTGTTCACGCCCAACGAACTGAACACGCAAGGGGCCGCGTCCATCCTGAACGAAATGATCAGATGGGCCGATGCGCTGAAACCGCTGCGTGAGGGCATCAAGGGCATGTGAGGGTTAAGCTTGACGCGGGCCGCGCCCCCTGCCAAAGGCGCGCCCATGATCGAGCTTACGCAGGAATTCGGCTTCGACGCGGCGCATTTTCTGGGCGCGGGCGCGGCTGAAAACCAGCGCCTGCACGGCCACTCCTTCTATGTGGAGGTGACATTGCGCGGCGAGCCGGATGCCGCGACGGGTTTCTTGCGCGATCTCGGCGAAGTGAAAGCGGTGCTGGAGCGTGTACGCGAAGGCCTTGACCATCGTTTGTTGAACGAGGTCGAAGGGTTGGGCGTGCCGACGCTGGAGAACCTTGCGCGCTATATTTATGTGCATGCGAAAGCGTCGCTGCCGGAAGTCGCGCGCGTGAAAATCCGCAGGCCCTCTTATGGGCAGGCCTGCGTGTACGAGGGCGCGTGATGGGCAAGAAACTCACGCAACTCGGACGCGCCACCGCGCAACCGCAATCGCCGGATGAAGCAAAGCTGGAAGCCATTCCCAATCCACACGCCGATTCCGATTACGCGGTGCGCTTCACCGCGCCGGAATTCACCACGCTGTGCCCCGTGACAGGTCAGCCCGATTTCGCGCATTTCGTGATCGACTATTGCCCAGCTAAATCGCTCATCGAATCCAAGTCGCTGAAACTGTTCCTGAGCAGC
>DATCEI010000148.1:0-8222 GCA_036510185.1 Rhizomicrobium sp.
GTGCTTATAATGGCGGAACCGTCATCAATTCCTATGCGACTGGCAATGTCACCGTGGGCAACAATATCTTCGGGCAAAATCAGGGTGCGGCAGCGGGAGGACTGATAGGCCTTGTCTGGGATATCACGGGCAATTCGGTCATCAATGGCGATCACGCGACCGGAACCGTCACCGCGGGCACGTTGCAAAGTGAAGCAGGCGGCCTCATCGGCGCGGATGGCGGCCCGGTAACGATTGAATTTTCTTATGCGACCGGCGCTGTCAGTGTTGGTGCGGGCACAAGTACCAGCGCCCCCGGAAGCGGCGGCGGTCTTCTGGGCAGCGATTCTGCGCTTAGCGGCCTTTCTGACACCATCAAACAATCCTACGCCACGGGCGCGGTTTTGGGCGATGTGAACGCACTTGTCGGCGGGCTTGTCGGCTACACAAACGGAAGCGTTTCGGATTGCTACGCGACGGGCGCGGTGTCGGCGAACGGGAGTGGATTTACGGCCCTGGGCGGGTTCGTTGGCTATACGACCGCAACGTCATCGATCAGCACATCCTATTCAACCGGCAATGTTCAGCCGGTGGCGGGATCATGGGTTGGCGGATTTATAGGCGGCAATCTCGGCACGCTTTCGAGCGATGATTGGGACACCAGCACGAGCGGGATCACGAGCCTGACTCAGGGCGCGGGAAATGTGAGCAATGCCGCTGGCGTCGTGGGCCTGTCGAACGCAGCACTTGAGGCATCGTTGCCAGCAGGGTTCAGCGCTTCGATATGGGCACGGAGCGCGAGCATAAATGGCGGCTTGCCTTATTTGTTGGCGTTGCCGCCGACGTAAGCGCCGGTTGGGGCATCAAAAACAAACCGGGCGCGGCGCTTAAAAGCACCGGCCCGGTTCGCACCGTTCAAATCGCGAGCGAGATTACCACCCGCGCGAAAGCATCAGATGCTTTCCTTGAGTTCTTTTGAGGCCCTGAACGCCACCTTCTTGCTGGCCTTGATCTTGATGGCCTCGCCGGTGGCGGGATTGCGGCCCATGCGTGCGGCGCGCTTGCGGACCTGAAGAATTCCGAGCCCGTTCAGGCGTACCCGCGTACCTTTTTTCAGGTATTTGGTGATGAGGCCGATCAGGTCTTCCAGCATTTCATTGCCCTGCTTGTGGGAAATGCCATGCTTTTCGGCCAGGGCCGTGCCCAATTGGCGGGTGGAGGCGGTCTCCGTCTTGGCCTTGGGTGCGGCTTTCGGAGCTGTGGTTGCGGCTTTTGCCATTGTCATCCCTTCTGGAGAATCACAAAGAAGATGTGAATCTACTGCATTTCATGCAAGGGAAGCATGTTTTTCTCAAAGAAATAGCGGTGGATATATAAGCCGGCCAAGTTTTTTCAGGCCCCGCGATTTACGGGCCGGGAAAATTCGCTTGCCACGGATAGCGGAAATGGCCCAAAAACCGCGCTCTTGCGGAGCTGTGGCCGAGAGGCTGAAGGCGGCGGTTTGCTAAACCGTTATACGGTTGTAAAGCCGTATCGAGGGTTCGAATCCCTCCGGCTCCGCCAATTGGCCAACCGGCATGGGTGAGGCCTTGACGGAAAAATCCGGGCAATTCGGAACGCTTTCGGCGGCACTTGTGCAGGCGAAGCGATTGTTCGCGTCGAACCCCGCCGGGGCCGAAGCACAGTTGCGCGAGATTTTGAAGATCGTTCCCGGCCAGCCCGAGGCGTTGCTGTTGCTGGGATCGGCGCGGCGTATGCAAGGCGATGCGACGGACGCGCTTGCGATCCTCAAACCACTGGCGCCGTCGCTGCCCGAAAACGCGGGCGTGCAGTTTGAGTTGGGGCTTGCCCATGCCGACCGCGATGAAAGCTCGGAGGCGATTGCCGCATTCGGGCGCACGGTAGCGCTCGATCCGAACCACGCCCACGCCTGGCGCGCGCTTGGCGATCAATTCACGCTGACCGGCAACACGCGCGCGGCGGATGACGCCTATGCTCGCCACATCAAGGCATCCGTCAACGATCCGCGATTGCGCGAAGCTGCAACCGCGTTGTGCGAAAACAATCTCGCTTCGGGCGAGCGGTTGCTGCGCGCGTTTCTTCATGAACATCCCACAGATGTGGCCGCAATCCGCATGCTGGCCGAAATCGGCGCGCGGCTCGGCCGTTACGACGAGGCGGAAAAATTGCTGGCGCGTTGCGTGGCGCTTGCGCCGGGTTTCGACGCCGCGCGATTCAACTACGCGACCATCCTGCATCGGCAGAACAAAATGCCGGAGGCGCTGGCCGAGATCGAACATCTTCTGACGCGCGAGCCGAGAAATGCGGGCTATCGCAATCTTCAGGCGGCCGCATTTGCGCGGCTGGGCGAAACCGCGCGCGCGATTGTGGCTTACGAAGCGGTGCTGAAAGATCATCCTCGCCAGGCCAAAACCTGGATGAGTTATGGCCATACGCTGAAAACCGCAGGCCGCCAGACCGAAAGTATCGAAGCCTATTGGAAAAGCATCGCGTTGCAGCCCAATCTTGGCGAAGCCTATTGGAGCCTCGCCAATCTCAAGACTTTTCGTTTTGCGCCGGAACAGATCGCGGCGATGCGCGCGCAACTGGCGCGTGACGATCTTGAAGAGGAAGATCGTTTTCATTTCGATTTCGCGCTCGGCAAGGCGCTGGAAGACGCGCAGGCTTACGCCGAGTCCTTCGAACATTATGCGAAGGCCAATGCGCTGCGCCGCGAAAGCCTGCCTTACAATGCCGATGAATTCAGCCGCGGCGTAGAGCGGCACAGGAAATTCTTCACGCCGGAATTTTTCGCAACGCATGAGGATGGTGGGCACGCCGCGCCCGATCCGATCTTTGTCGTGGGCCTGCCGCGCTCCGGCTCCACGCTGATCGAGCAAATTCTGGCAAGCCATTCCGCCGTCGAAGGCACGATGGAATTGCCCGACATCATGGCCATTGCGCGCAAACTGGGCGGGCGGAAAAAGATGGATGAGGATTCCGCCTATCCCGATGCGCTTGCAGCCCTCAGCCCCGATGCGTTGCGAACATTGGGCGAAGAATATCTGCAAAACACGCGCATGCACCGCAAACTCGGCCGGTCGTTTTTCATCGACAAGATGCCGAACAATTTCATCCATGCCGGATTGATTCACCTGATCCTGCCCAATGCGAAGATCATCGATGCGCGGCGGCATCCGCTGGCGTGCTGCTTTTCCAATTTCAAACAGCATTTCGCGCGCGGGCAGGGCTTTGCCTACGGCCTCACCGACATGGGCCGCTATTATCGCGACTATGTGGAGATGATGGCGCATTATGATCGCGTGTTGCCGGGCCGCATTCATCGCGTGATCTATGAAGACATGGTGGCAGACCCGGAAACCGAAATGCGGCGAATGCTGTCCTATTGCGATCTGCCGTTTGAGGAAAACTGCCTGCTTTTTTATCAGAATGAGCGAACTGTGCGCACCGCAAGCTCCGAACAGGTGCGCATGCCGATTTTCACGGATGCCGTGGATCAATGGCGCAATTATGAGCCGTGGCTTGGGCCGCTAAAAGACGTTCTGGGGCCGGTGCTCGCGGATTATCCGCGCGCGCCTGTGTTCCCGGAAGCGCAACACATCTAATTTTTGCCGCGTGCGCCTTGCGCCCTTGACGGCCCCGATATGAGGGGCGTCAAATTGCGGGCACGCAGATTCCCGCGTGTCGAAGCGCGGGTTCATGGGGCTATCTATCTAACCGGAACGAGGGGCGTCGTATGGGGGAGAATTTCGGTAAGCGTGGCGTGCGGCCAATGCTTGGCACCGCACTTTTGGCTTCCACCATGCTTGCAGGCGTGCCTGCCCTCGCACAGCAGCAACAGCAAACCGTCACGCTGGAAACCGTCGTCGTCACGGCGGAAAAGCGAACCGAGGATCTGCAAAAAGTGCCGATGAGCGTTCAGGCGCTGGGCGGCGATGAACTGAAGGCCCTGCACGCAACCGATTTCAACGATTTCGCGAAATATCTGCCAAGCGTCGAATATACGGTCGGGAGCGCAGGCGCGGGCAATGGCGGCCCCGGTTTCGACAACATCTCCATGCGCGGCGTGAACAGCGGCAACGATGGAAACCATTCCGGTTCGCTGCCGACCGTCGGCGTCTATCTGGACGAAATGCCGATCACCACGACCGGCGGCACGCTGGACGTGCCCACTTATGACATCAACCGCGTGGAAGCATTGTCCGGCCCGCAAGGCACGTTGTATGGCGCGAGTTCGGAAGCCGGCACCATCCGCATCATCACCAACAAGCCCGACGCCAGCGGGTTCGAAGCAAGCTACGACGCGCAGACCAATTCCGTCGGCCATGGCGGAATCGGCTTCGGCCTCGACGGCATGGTCAACGCGCCGATTACCGATCAGATGGCGATCCGCATTGTCGGCTGGGAAGAACATGACGCGGGTTTTATCGACAATGTTGCAGGATCGCGCACCTATCCCACCACCGGCATTACGATCAACAACGACGCCATCGCGAAGAATGATTTCAATACTGTGGACAAACTGGGCGCGCGCGCCACACTCGGCATCGATCTCAACGAAAACTGGACGATCACGCCATCCATCATGGTACAACAGGAGCACACAGATGGCGTGTTCGGCTATGACCCGAGCGTGGGTTATCTGGAGGTGCAGCATTACTATCCCGAATATTCCAAGGATTCCTGGTATCAGGCCGCACTGACGATTCAGGGCAAGATCGGCGACCTCGATCTGACCTATGCGGGCGGCTATATGAGCCGCCATATCCATGCGGAATCGGATTACACGGACTATACGTTCTGGTACGACAAGCTGGACGGCTATTATGTTACGGACAATGCCGGCAACCCGGTGGATTCATCGCAGTATATTCTCGAAAGCGATCATTTCACCAAGCTGAGCAACGAACTTCGCCTTTCTTCGCCGACTGATGGGCCAGTGCATTGGATCGTCGGACTGTTTCAGGAACAGCAATCGCATTTCATTTTTCAGGACTACAAGATCAACGCGCTAGGCTCGGATTTCTGGGTCACGGGTTTTCCCAACACGATTTGGTTGACCGATCAGCGGCGCATCGACAATGACTTTGCTGCGTTCGGTGAAATTTCCTATCAGATTTTACCAGACCTCACGCTGACCGGCGGTCTGCGCCTGTTCAAGGCGCTTAATTACCTCAAAGGATTTTTCGGTTTTGGTGCGGGAACGAGCGATAGTACCGGCGAAGCAGGGTGTTTCGAGCAGGCAATCGTTGACAACGCGCCTTGCACAAATCTTGACAAGAGCGTGAAGGCGACGGGCGAAACGCATCGGCTCAATTTGACTTGGCAGGTCGATGATGACCGTATGCTTTATGCCACCTACTCGACGGGTTTCCGTCCCGGCGGCGACAATCGTTACGGAGCATTGCCGCCCTATCTGCCGGATACGCTGACCAACTACGAAGTCGGCTGGAAAACGGACTGGGAGAATCATCGGTTGCGCTTTAACGGCGCGATCTATCAGGAAGATTGGAAGGACTTCCAGTTCGCATTCCTGGGCCTCTTTTCGCTGACGCAAATCACAAACGCCGGTCAGGCGCAAATCAGAGGCATAGAATCCGACGTGCAATGGCTCGTCAGCGACGATTTCATGCTCACAGGCTCGGGCGCTTATAATGATGCGAAGTTGACTCGGGAGTATTGCGGCGATTTTGTAAATGGCCAGCCGGACACAACGTGTTCGGATCCACAAGCGCCTGATGGCACGCAACTACCCGTTACACCGCGATACAAATTCAATTTGACTAGCCGCTATGATTTCGACGTCGCGGGTTTCAAGCCCTATGTCCAAGGTGCACTGGTCTATCAGAGCAGCAGCTGGTCCGACTTGCGTATCGTGGAGCGCGATCTGCTCGGGAAAATACCGGGCTCTACCACAATCGACCTTTCGCTGGGTCTTGACCGGGACAATTGGCACGCGGAAGTCTCGTTGCAGAACGCTCTGAACGAACATGGGCAGCTTTATCGCTATGCCCTGTGTACGACGCAGGTTTGCGGCAACGAGCCGTATATTATTCCCGTGCGCCCGCAGACTATCGAGATCAGCTTCGGCCAGAAATTCTGACGGCGTTTCAGGCGGTCGGGCAGCCTGACGCCCGGCGCGTCCGGCGGACGGGGGCCGCCGCGCCAAAAATAACGGCCAGCGGCGGAACGAGCCGCTACATCGTGCATTGCCAGAGGGTTCCCGATTTCGTGTAATCCCCTCGGAGGCGGCGCCGTGAGCCCACAAACCGAAGTCCAATCCCGCGAACCGAAGGACGCCGTGCCGCGGGCGCGGGGGCGCCGGGCATTGCTGGCGTTTCCCCGATACACGCCGTCCTTCGGCACGTTCGAATATGCCTATTCCATTCTGGGCGTGAAGGCGTTCATGCCGCCGCAAGGGTTGCTGGTGATTGCCGCGGCCCTGCCGCCTTCGTGGGAGGTGCGGTTTGTCGATGAAAACATTCGCGCCGTCAGCGACGCCGATTTCGAATGGGCCGATGTCGTGTTCGTCAGCGGCATGCATATCCAGCGTACCCAAATGCACGATCTTTGCGCGCGCGCCCATGCGCACGGCAAGGTCGTAGCGTTGGGCGGCCCATCTGTCTCGGCGTGCCCGGAATATTATCCCGATTTCGATTATCTGCATGTAGGCGAGATGGGCGATGCGACCGATGAGCTGGTCGCGCGTCTGGAGCGCGATATTTCTCGCCCGCCTGCGCAGGTTCAGCTTACGACCAACGAGCGCCTCGATCTTTCGGCGTTTCCGCTTCCGGCCTATGAATTGTGCCCGCTGAATCAATATTTCATGGGCAGCATCCAGTTCTCCAGCGGTTGTCCTTACGATTGTGAATTCTGCGATATTCCGGCGCTGTATGGCCGCAATCCGCGCCTGAAAACGCCCGCGCAAGTCACCGCCGAACTCGACAAGATGCGCGTCTGCGGGCTTGGCGACGCAGTTTATTTCGTCGATGACAATTTCATCGGCAATCGCCGCGCAGCGCGCGAACTCGTGGACGCTCTGATCGAATGGCAGAAGCGCCATGCCTATCCGCTGACGTTCGCCTGCGAGGCGACGCTGAACATCGCCAAGCGGCCGGAAATGCTGGAGGCAATGCGTGAAGCGAAATTTGAAACCGTGTTCTGCGGCATCGAAACACCCGATCCGGAAGCGCTGAAATTCATGGACAAAGCGCACAATATGATGGTGCCCATATTCGAGGCCATCGAAACCCTGAATGCCTACGGCATGGAAGTGGTGAGCGGCATCATCATGGGGCTGGACACCGACACGCGCGACACAGGCGAGGCACTGCTGGCGTTCATCGACCGGGCGCAAATTCCGGTTCTGACCATCAATCTGCTGCAGGCCTTGCCGCGCACGAAATTGTGGACGCGGCTGGCGGGCGAGAACCGGCTGGTGGTGGATGACGACCGCGAATCCAATGTGGTGTTTCTGCTGCCTTATCAGCAAGTGATCGAGATGTGGCGCGATTGCATGGCGCGGGCCTACGATCCCGAAACGCTGTTCCGGCGCTTCATGCATCAGATCGATGCGACTTACGCCAAACGCCTCACCCCGCCGCGTCAGGTGAATTTCGCCATGGTGCGAAGGGGCATGGGCATTCTCGCCCGGTTGCTGATCGCGGCGGGTATCCGCAGCCATTACCGCCGCGCCTTCTGGCGTTTCGCATGGCCGCTGCTGAAAAAGGGCGACATCGAGCGCGTGATCGCGGTGGGTCTCGTTGCACACCACCTTATCATGTTCACGCGCGAGGCCGTGTCCGGCCGCCAGAACGCCTCCTTCTATTCCCGCAAGCTGCGCGAGGCATCCGCCGAAGCTTTAACGGCCGCCGCCGGTTGATCCGGCGCAATGGCACGCGCCGAACCGCCTGTTCCGGTTCACGCCGTGCCGCGTCCAATTTTCACGCGGGGAATAAGCCGACCGCCATGAGCTCTCGCGATCTGGCGCGCCATCAGCACATCGGGCTGATCGAAGACGAAGGCATGCAGGATAACATTCACATGCTCGCCATCGTCGGATAGCGGCAGGAAAATCGCGTCGAAGGCCTCGAAGCCCGTCGCGAAAGCATCGGGTCCGCCGAAAGCGCGGATGATCGTCCTTTCCCGCACCACGGTGCGCATCACCGCGCGCACGCCGTTGAGCACGCTGCGGTCCCATGCCTGAAAGGCTTCGCTCAGCG
>DATCEI010000149.1:0-9962 GCA_036510185.1 Rhizomicrobium sp.
TTCGTCGGAAAGATCCTGGGCAACAAGCCGGTCACTGCAGCCCAATTGCGGATCGCAGAACACGGCATCGGGCAAGCAATTATAAGCACCAGTATCGATATACGCGCCGGGGTTCGGTTTGCATGAGCCATTGGGGCCGATTAATCCGGCACATGAACTTGCGCCATCTCTGCAATGTCCCAACCCGTTCGGGTCCGGCGTGACCTGACCGAGTACATTGGTGCCACCATCGTTTGGCGTCTTGAATTGAAACGCGCCTTCGGCAGTGTTGAACCGGTTATAGTCTTCGGTGGACCAGAGGAAATCCTGATTGTATCCGGTTTGCGAACTAAAGGTCAGGGCTGGCGAGACATTGTAATCGGCATTCAGTTCGAGCGTGTCGTTCTTGGCCCTGTAGATTGGGTTCAATTGCGTCTCGATCACACGCAGATTGCGCGATTGCGTGGTGCTGGCATAGGGATCAAAGGTCCCAGACGGTCCAGCGGTAATGGGTGCGAGCGCCTGTGAAAGAGGGTCGTAATAAGGAAGTATTATGCCATTCGGCACCTCGAAAGCGTCCCTGCCGTAGAGCGAAGTCGGCAGGCAACCTTGGCTTAAATACTCCGCAGGCACGTAAGCGGCATTGGACTGTCCCCCTCCCACCGGCACGCCGCCCACTTCTGTTTGCCCCGGATCGGTCTTACACAGCTGCTTGGCTGTGCGCATGCGGTCATCGTTTTCGGAGAAATGCTCCCAGACAATATAAGTTTGGATCTTCTCGTTCGGCTTCCAGCCTAGCGTCACACGGCCCGACCACAGATCGCGGCCATCGATGCGCTGGTCATCAAGCGCGTTGAACGAATAACCCTGTCGCTTGGTCCATTCGCCGGCGACGCGCAGATCGAGGCGATCATCGACGATCGGAATATTGATCATGCCTTCAAACCGGCGATTTTGATAATTGCCGATATCGGCGGATGCCATCGCCTCGAATTGGTCGGTCGGCTTGGCGGAGGTCAGGTTGACGACACCCGCCGTCGCGTTCCGGCCATAGAGCGTGCCTTGCGGGCCGCGCAAAACCTGGACCTGAGCGACGTCGTAAAATTCCTGCTCGAAGAAATGATTGCGGATGAACGGCGTGTCGTTAAAGGCCACGGCCACTGCTGGATCGGTCGTGACCGAAATCGCCTGCGTACCGATACCGCGCAATTGAATGGAATAGCCGGAGAAATTCGTCTTCGTGAACGTCATGTTTGGAACCTGTTTTATCAGGTCCGGACCGCCTGCCGTTTGTGTCGCCGTCAATTGTTCCTGGCTCAACGCCGTGATCGAAATCGGAATGTTCTGAATGTCGCCGCCGACCTTTGACGAAGTGACCGTCACGGTTTCGAGTGCGGCAGGCGCCGCCTGAGCCGCGGCAAGCTGAATTCCGCCAATTTGGTCCCGAAGGTTCTCGCTGTGCTCTGCCGACATGCGGACAATAGCAATTGAATCTCCGATCTTCTTCACAGCGAAGCCCGTGCCGGAAAGAATCTTCATGAGCGCGGCGTCTGCGGGCATGTCACCGGAAACACCCCTACTTTTCGCGCCATCAAGCTCATGAGCGGAAATTGCGACGGGAACACCCGACTGGGCCGAATAGGCGTCTAACGCCGACGCAAGCGTTCCGCTGGGTATGCTGAAATTTTCAGCCGATGCGGCCGTAGCAAGCACTAGTGCCGCACCAATTGTTACTGCGGTAATTCCATTCGCTTTCATCAGGCATCCCCTTCAATGTCGGCGTCGCGCGGATTAGCGCGACAAAATCAAACTGTCGTTGCGATGCTGGACGCGCAGACCAAAAATCTCATGCGCAATTCCCGCAAAATCTTCGGGCTTATTTGTCAGGAATGTGCCGCTTATTTGCAGCTTCGCCGCATCGGCGTCAGCGATGACAAGTTGCGGACCGCCGTAACGATTTAGCTCAGCTACGGCCGAATCGAGTCTTTGATAGTGGAAGACGACGGATCCTCGCCTCCATGCCAAGCTATCGGCGAGGTCGCGCGCCGCTACCTTTGACACTCGCGTAGCATCAGCCGTTGCAAATGCCACATCTCCCGGCGACAAAATTATGGGGCGTCCTGCTGCAGTCGGAGCGACACCTTCGAGGCTAGCTTTTCCTTCAAGCAGGGACACTTTGATTTGATCAGGCCCCAACCGGACGACAAATTTCGTACCCAGATCGACGATGCGCCTGCCACCTGCCATAACGCTGAAAGGCCGACCAGCATCGTGCTTTATCTCGAAATATGCCTCGCCTCGGACCAGTTCGACGGTTCTTTCGCTCGCATCAAGTTTCACTCTCAAGGCCGTATTCGTGTTAAGTTCAATCTGCGAGCCGTCAGCGAGTGCGATCTTCTCCTGCCCCCCTTCGGGGTCTCAATCAATTGGGCTTGCTGCGCCTCAAAATATCTGGAGGCAACTACTCCCAACAGCACGACTAGCCCGAATGCAATTGCGATCCGTCGCAATAGAGTGGGGGCCGTTTGGCTTGGGCCCTGCGTAGGCCGCATCGGTATGCGAAGAGCCGCGATGCGCTCCGCTCGCTGCCAAGCCAAGTCCATTCGTAAGAAGGCAACCCGATGCGCTAGAGATTGCGCAATCCAGGCTTCTAGCTCGGCTTGATGGGCCTCCGACCAATCTCTTGGGCTACGTTTCGCAGACGCCCAATCAGCGGCTTTTCTATCGATCGCCGATGCCTCTGTTGTGACGGAATTACCTTCCTCCGACCCGCTCATGCCTTCCTCCTGAGATCGGCTGGGTCGCCAAAGAGCAAGTCGGCAAGAACTTGGCCTGCTGTTTGAAGATATCCTTTTACCGTTTTGTCGTTGATGCCCATGCGAAGGGCGATTTCCTTGCGTGACAGGCCATCGATCTGCTGCAACATGAAAGCTTCTCGGCTGCGCGGCGGCATTTGATCGAGGATCGATTGGAGTTTGCGCAACTCGTCGCGCGCAATTGTCGTTCGTTCCGGACCCGGCGCATCCGCTGCGGACTCCAGAGCTTCGACATCTGAAACGGCTTCGATTGAAACGATTTGTTCTCGCCGCATCTTGCGGATCAAAAGATTGCGCGCCGTAGTAAACAAAAATGGTTTGGGTGACGCGGGTATCGCCTGCAGCGCTGCCTCAAACACCTGGACATAGATGTCTTGGCGCAAGTCTGCGATATCGCTCTTGTTGCGCCAGTTGTGCTGAAGATATTGCATCAATGCAGGCTCCAGCGGCAGAACTTCGCGCTGGAACCAAGCATCTACATCGGACGCAGCTACCACTGCGCCCAGCATGCGTGGATCCACATTGCCAAAGTTCGGGTCCGTGTTCTCAGTCATCCCCCGGCACCGTCCTGTCTTTCGAGGAGTCCGGCTTCGTCCTACTTACTGAGAGACCTGGGACGGAAATTTGGAGGGAAGCCGGCCCAATATTTTTGTCGAGGGCGCGAGGGGCCCGATGCGCACAACATTGCGCCTCAAAATTTGCCGCTTTCCAGCCCGTCGACATGCGGCGACAGCCCGATGCTCAGTGCACAGCTATTCTACGCCTCCGAAAGGGCAAATGGGCCATATAGAAGTTGAGCAGAAAGTTATTTCCGGCCGCTGGGGGTCGAAGAGGTCGGCTGGAGCGCAACTTGGGACAGATTCGTGCTCGTTGTGGCGACCTTAGCCATACCAACTATATTTGGTGCAATATGGGCGCCCACCACCGCGGGCGCTGGTAAACTACTACGAGTTATTAAATTACACGGCCGGACATGAAGGCAATTTGAACTCCCGCTTTCGCATTTGCGGTGAAGTCGATTTTGCCAATTAGTAAGACGCCTGCGTAAGAGCGGCGACGGAGATTCCCATGAATTGAATGGCGAACGTGGCCCTAAGCAGCACGTTTCTTGTGCTTTGCCGAGGCGCCTTCAACGAAATCTCCCCACCACCGCATCATGTCGCGGCGCCCAGGTAGCCATTCCGCAGCATTGTAGATACCGCGGACACTTCCGTCGAAGTGCGCTAGTTGCATTTCAATCCAGTCGCGATTGAACTGCCGCTCGTTAAGTATCGATGAGGCTGTTGTTCGGAAGCCATGTGAAGTCGCTCTGCTGTGATACCCCATGCGATAGATAGCGTAGAGCATTGTATTTTCTGAAATGACGCCCGTTTTGGTCGGGGCAGATACGATGTATTGCTCTTTGCCGGTCAGCTTCCGCAATTTCAACAGCACCTCGACGGCCTGTGGCGAAAGCGGCACAATGTGCGGGCGGCGCATCTTCATCCGCTCCTTCGGGATTCGCCATAAAGGCTCTTGGCCTCCGATGTTCTCGAATTCCTTCCATTGCCCAAATCGTATTTCCGTCGTGCGGACAAGCGTGAATACAACCAATTTCAGCGCAAGTTTGGTGATTTCGTCACCGTCGTATCCTTCAAGAGCGAGCATGAACTCGGGAAGCTCCGAGGCGGAAAGTGCCGCGCGGTGCTTTGGCGGATTGGGCGGCCTTAAAACACCCTTTAAGGATGCCGTCGGGTCGCTGTTGCATCTCTCCGTGGCAACGGCATAGCAGAAAATCGCACTAGCCATCTGCTTGATGCGCTTCGCCATTTCGATGGCGCCCCGCTTCTCAATTGCACGAAGCGCACTCAATACTTCCAGTGGCTGAATGTCCCTGATGGGACGGTCGCCAAACGGTGCGATTAAATCACTATCAAGTCTGGACCGTAGCCTCGACGAGTAACTACGTGCCCAGCCACCCTCCTTGAGATCGAACCATTCGTTCGCAACAACTTCGAATGTGTTCGCAGCTGACGTGGACTTGTCTTGTCTCCTCGCCTTTTTCTCTTCGGCGGGGTCCAACCCTTTTGCCAACTCATGCTTTGCAAGGTCGCGTGCTTGCCGCGCATCAGACAATGTGACCGCAGGATAAGCACCAAGGGCCAGGGTCTTTTGCTTTTTGTTATAGCGATAGGACAGGCGCCAAAGTTTGCCGCCAGTACTCTTGACGAGCAGATGGAGGCCTCCCCCATCTGCGAGCTTGAAATCGCCCGGCTGGGGTTTGATCGACCTCAATTTCGCATCTGTGAGCGCCATCGTGGTGGTCTGGCCGATTGTTGGTACTTTTGCCTGAAGTGTTGGTACTTCTCCGAAAAAGTACCAACAAATTCGCCGGATGCCAACGGACGCGCTCGGTGGCCTACGCGGTGTTAATATTTGATATTGTTGAATTATTTAAGCTTCCGCGAACTTCGACGAACTTCGACGAAAGGGGTATTGGTGGGCCCGGCAGGATTCGAACCTGCGACCAAGCCGTTATGAGCGGCCGGCTCTAACCAGGCTGAGCTACAGGCCCCACCGCGCGCCTGCTTAGCAGATTTCGGGCGCGCGGGAATTCCCCTTTTGGAGCGCGGCTACCGAGGGGTACGGCGTCGCGGCCCAGAGACGCGGCCAATAAGATGGCCCCCCCGACGAGCCGAAAGCCCAAAAAAGCCCCGCTCGCGCCGCAGTTTCGCCGCAAAGTGCTAGAATCCCCGCCAATGACAGGGAGGATATATAATGTCTCACGCACGCAGATGGCTTTCCGGCGCGGCCCTGGCCGTGGCGATGGCGGGATTCGGCACGGCACACGCCGATGACGCCACCCCGCACATCCTGACGGTCTCCGGCCAGGGCGACGTGCACGCCGTGCCCGATCAGGCGCAGCTTTCGGCGGGCGTCGTCACCGAAGGCAAAACGGCGGCCGCAGCGCTGGTCGCCAATTCGCGCGCCATGAATGCGGTCTTCGCCGCCATCCGCAAACTGGGCGTGCCGGAGAAATCGATTCAGACCTCCAATTTCGAGATCACGCCGCAATACACATCCGATCGCAACGACAACACGGATGCACAGCGCATTATCGGCTATCAGGCCTCCAATCAGGTGACGGTCATTCTCGACGATGTGTCGAAAGTAGGCCCAACGCTCGATACGCTTGTTGCATCGGGTGCCAATCAGGCAAACAGTATCGCGTTTGGAATGCGAGATAACAAAGCATTGCTGGAGCAAGCGCGTGCGGAGGCTGTGAAAGACGCGACCGCGCACGCGCAAACCCTCGCAAAAGCGGCGGGTGTTACGCTCGGCCCGATACTATCCATTCAGGAAGACGGCGGTATGCGACCAACCTCAGTTACGGCGATGACAATGGAAGCGCGCGCGGCGCCCACGCCCATCGCCGCAGGCGAGCAAAGCGTGAGCACCAGCGTCACAATCACCTGGGAAATCAAATAATCCGGCGGCGGATCATTTGGTTTTCTCCAGCGCCTCGATCTGATCCATGATGCGGTTCATGCGCGCGATCAACGCCTCATAGGGCGCGGGCGTCGCCATGTCGAGGCCCGCTTTCTTGTAAAGCGTATAGGGGTAATCCGAACCGCCCGCTTTCAACATGGCGATGTAACGGTCGCGCGCGGGCTTGCCCTCATGCTCGATTGCATCGGCGAATTGCGCCGCGCCCGCCATCGATGTGGCATATTGATAGACATAGAATCCGTAATAGAAGTGCGGAACGAACGCCCATTCCACGCAATATTGCGGATCGATCTTCATCACGCCCTGCGCGTCGCCGTGATATTTCTTGAGCAGGTCGCAATAAATTTGCGTCATGCGTTCGCCGGATAGCGTCGCACCCTTTTCAATCTCCTCATGGAGCGCAAGCTGAAATTCGGCGAACATGACCTGCCGGAAGAACGTGGCGCGGATCAGCTCCAGCCCTTGCCCCAGATAGAAAAGCTTTTCCTGCTTCGTCTTCGCATGCGCGACCATGTAATCGTTCAGCAACATCTCATTGGTGATCGCTGCCGTCTCGGCGATGAATGTGGAATAGCTCGAATTGTCGAAATCCTGCGTTTCATCGTCCAGCATCGTGTGGATGGCATGGCCCCATTCATGCGAAAAAGCCGACAGAGCCTCATAATCGCTGTTGTAATTCAGCAGCAGATAGGGATGCACATCGTATGCGCCGGGCTGCATATAAGCGCCGGAATATTCATTGTCGTGATGATAAACATTCATCCAGTGGCCCGAAAACCCCTTATTCAGAAGGCCCGTATATTCCGGCCCATAAACCGACGTCGCCGCCAATGTCAGGCGCTCGGCTTCCGACACCGGAAATTGCGGCGGCTTGGCAAGCTGGAAAATCGGAACATAGATGTCATAATAATGCAGTTCGTCATTTATGCCCAGCACGCGCTTGCGAAGATTCAAATACCGATACATCGCAGGCAAATTCTTGTTCGCTTCCGCCACCAGCATTTTATAGACACCTTCCGGCATGTTGTCGGAAAACATCGCAGCGCTCAGCGCATCGGGGAAATGGCGCATCTTGGCCTGATAGACTTCGCCCATCACCTGTGTGGTCAGGGTGGCGCCGAAGGTGCCCTCGTAATGTTTCCATGTCGGCCAGAACGCATCGAACACTTTTTTCCGGTCGTCGCGATCGGCGACCTGCCGGTATTTTTCGTAATTCGCTTCATCCAGCGTCTTGATGGCGGTTCCATCGGACAATGTGAGCGACGGGAACGGTAAATCGCTGTCGGAAAGCTGCGAGAAAATCGCATCGGGCTGGTTGAGAACATCGCCCGCGCCCGCAAGCACGGTTTCGGCTTCGTCGCCCAGCGTATGCGGCGCGGAACGCAACGTGTTGTCGAGGAAGAAGCCGAAACGCTTGGTCAGTTCCGGCGATTGCTGCTCGAAAGCATGAATCTTGTCAGCGCCGACCGAAAGAATTTCGGGCGCAACCCAGGCAGTTTTTTCGCCCACTTCAGTGGCGAGCGCGTTGGCCGCCTGCCTGCGTTCCTGATTGACGGAGACTTTCAGATTTTCATCGCCCTTGAGGCCCGCATAGGCGCCGAGACGATTGGCTTCCCGCTCCACATCGCTGATGGCCGCAAGCGCCGTCAGCATGGCTGTGGCGCTTTGACGGAGCGTTCCCTTGTATTTGTCGAGCGTATCGGCCTGCGCCTTGATTTTATCGCGGGAAGCGGTCCACGCTTCGGGCGTGGCGTAGATATCTGTGAGATCCCACATATAGGCCGGATTGTCGGCTTCCGGCGGCGCGGTCGTGTCAGCGGCGAAAACAGGGGCGGCAAACGCAGTTGTGCAGAGCAAAACGGCAAAACGCGCGCGGATGGAAATCATGTGGGCATCCCTCGGGTGACGAGGGAAATTAACGCTCTATCCACGCAAACCCAACGGTCTGTCCATCACGAGAGCGTGCATTTCGCCCCAAATAAAAAAATTCCCGTGAGGGGGCTTGAAATGGGTTCGGCGGGTAGCCATTTCTGAAAAGAACGATGCGGGAACAATTTTGATGGTTGGATCAAAGTCCTTATGGCTATGCTTTGCGGCGCGAAGGAGAACAGGATGATCCGGCGATCTTTAATGGCATGCGCGGCACTGGCCGTGCTGGTGGGCGTGGCCGATGCCGCGCCTGCGCCGAAAGTGCATCTCGATGCCCTGAACCAGTTGGCGACGCCCCTGCCCCTTCCCTACAACGAAGCGGCCGATGCGGATGCCGATGTCGCCGCCGCCAAAGCGCAGGCGAAGGCCGGCGGCAAGTTGCTGCTCATCGATCTGGGCGGAAACTGGTGCGGCGATTGCCGCGTGCTTGCGGGCATAATGGCGCTGCCGGAAGTGAGAGCGTTCGACGACGCGCATTACGTCATCGTTTCGGTCGATGTGGGCCGTTTCAATCGCAATCTGCAAATTCCTGCCCATTACGGAATCACGAAGCGGCTGGAAGGCGTGCCGAGTTTGTTAATTGTAGATCCGCAGAGCGACACGCTTCTCGATCCCGGCCACACGGCGGCGTTGGCCGATGCGCGTTCGATGACGCCGCAAGCGCTGGCCGACTGGCTCGCGCAATGGACTCACTGATGCCGGGCACGATTCATTTGCACCGCATCGGCGCGCATGTGGCATTGCTGCAAATCGACAATCCGCCCGCCAATTCGCTGGGCGATGCGATGCGCGCGTCGTTCGTGTCGCAACTTGATGCGCTGGAAAGCGATCTTTCGGTTCGCGCTCTGGTGCTGACCGGAACGGGCCGCGCCTTTTGCAGCGGCGACGATCTGAAAGAACAGAAAGCGGCGTCCACCGCGCCGGAATCCGTGCGCAATGCGCGGCTAGCCGATTTCGCGAACATGCTGAGCCGCGTGGAATCTTTCCGCGTGCCGGTTATTAGCGCCATCAACGGATTTTGCGTCGGCGGAGGACTGGAACTCGCGGTTTGCTGCGATATCCGCGTTGCTTCCAGCGAAGCGCGGTTCACCTGCGCGGGCGTCAATGTGGGACTGATTGCGTCAGCCTATCGCCTGCCGCGCCTGCTCGGCGTTGCGCGCGCGAAACACATGTTGCTGACGGGATCGCCGTTCGATGCACAGACCGCTGAACGCTTTGGCTTGGTGACGGCCATTTACGATCCGCAGAAATTGGAAAACGAAGCAATTTCGCTTGCCGAACGGATCGCCTCCCGCGCACCATTATCGGTCGAGGCAACGAAACGCGCGGCCTCTTCCGCAATCGATTTCACGCCGGAAGAAATTGCAAAATCATTTTCCGATCAATTGACCACGCTCGCCAAAACCGCCGACCATCGTGAGGCGCTGGCGGCCTTTCACGAAAAACGAGAACCAAAATTTGAAAGAAAATGATCTAAGACGCAGATGCGCCGATTACCGGCTGCTCGCGATAAACCTCCGGCAACAGTTTTTTCAGATTGGCGATCTTTGGCAAATCGTTGAAGACGATGTACGGATAGTTCGGGTTGCGCACCAAGAAATCCTGATGATATGCCTCCGCCGGATAAAACGCCGTCAAGGCATCGACGCGCGTAACAATCGGATGCGAGAACGCATGGTCTTTTTCCAACTGCGCGATATAGGCCTTCGCAATGCGTTCCTGATCCGCGTTGGCATAGAAAATATCGGA
>DATCEI010000150.1:0-5017 GCA_036510185.1 Rhizomicrobium sp.
CCCGCCCGGCGCATACCCTCGAAACCCTCCGGCCCATGCAGCGCCACGGAAAATCCGGCGCGGCGCACGGCTTCGAACGTATCGGCTTCGGGCATTACAGTGTTCATGCTACGCCTTAATGTAATGGCCTTGCGGGGCGGTTTCACCCCATGCTTATGCTGTTTCTAGCACCCGGTCAGGATCGCGCGCAAAGATGAATGCCAAGCCTATCACCGCCGCCGTTCTTGTCATTGGCGACGAAATCCTGTCCGGCCGCACGCAGGACACCAACACCAATTATATCGCGAAGTTCCTTGGGACGCTGGGCATCGATCTGCGCGAGGCCCGCGTGGTGCCGGACGTGGAAGGCGAGATCGTGGCGGCGCTGAATGCGCTGCGCAGCCGCTACACCTATGTGTTCACGACGGGCGGTATCGGCCCCACCCACGACGACATCACGGCGGATGCCATCGCCAAAGCGTTCGGCGTCGGCATCGATTACCATCCGGAGGCGCTGGCGCTGCTGGGCTCGCGCTACAAGACCCCTGCGGATTTCAACGATATGCGCAAGCGCATGGCGCGTATGCCGGATGGCGCGGAACTCATCCGCAATTCGGTCTCCATCGCGCCGGGGTTTCGCATCGGCAATGTGTTCGTGATGGCGGGGGTGCCTGCGATCATGCGGGCGATGATGGAGAACCTGATGCCGCATCTGGAACGCGGCGCGGTGGTTCACGCGATCACCATCAGCACGCGCCTGCCGGAAGGGCGAATTGCCGCAGCACTCGCGGGCATTCAGGACCGATTCGTTAACGTCGCCATCGGCTCCTATCCCTTCTACCGGGAGGAGGGTTTCGGCGTGCAACTCGTTGCCCGCGGGCGGGATTTGGCCGCTGTGGAAGGCGCTGCGGAGGCCATCGAAGCGATGCTCCGGGACGAGGGCGACATACCGGAACGACTCAAGAACTAATCGAATTTTATATAAGTGCCTGTTCCGCCTGAAGAAAAGGCGTGACAGGGCTGTGAAGCTCGATTACGGTTTTGAAACTTGGTGGTCGGGGGGCCGTCTTGTATGGGCTGTCGGGCCCTTGGCGAGGCCGTAGAGCGCCTCAAACCAGGGAGTTGGGTAATGACAATGAAACGAATCATCGTTGCTGCGATCGCAGGTGTTGTTGTCGCCATTGCAGGTGTCGCTGCGGCGTCGGATTTCTCCTCGAGCGCGCACACGGCGTTTTTCGCTTCGGGCAATCACCAATTCTATGTCTGGTGCGCGGGCGGCGCGGATTACATGGCGCAACAGTCCGGCGCGAACGCCGAAGATGCGCAGATGCGCCTCTACAACACGGTAAAAGCCCAAGGCCGCACGACGTGCTGGCCGGTGTGGCAGGGCCGCGTTTCGAGCTAACCGCCCGGTTTCAATTCTTTCGCTTCTTCATCGAGCGCGGTGAGCGCATCGCGATTGCCCGCGAACGTGTGCTGCGCGTCGGCCAACGCCTGATGCGCTTTGGCGTTATCGCCAAGCACGGTGTAGGCGCGGATCAATCGCTCCCAGCCCTGCAGATCGTTGGGCGAGGTTTTCAATCGCGCCGCCAATCCTGCCACCATCGCGGAAATATCCGGCGCGCCGCCGCTTGCGGCTTTCAACGCCGCCAAACGGTCGATGAGTTCGCCGCGCCACGGCGCATTGGGCGGCGCATCGGCGAGCAGGCTTTCCCAGATCGCCATCGCGGCCGCGTTCTGTCCGCGCGCCGCGTAAGCCATGCCGAGATAGTAACGCGAACCCGTTTCATGCGGATCGAGAACCAGCGCGCGGCGGAAGGCGTCTTCGGCTTGCGGCGTCACCGCGCCTGATGCTGCTTGCGTCAGCGCTTCGCCATAGCCGGACAGAAGTGCCGCACTTTCGCGGCTTTGCGAAAGCTGAATGGCGCGCGCGAACGCCTTGGCCGCATCGCCCGGATCGTTCATCGAAAGATAGGCGCGGCCGAGCAGGATGAATCCGCGCCGGTCATTGGGCGCGTGACGCATGCGTTCGGCGAGCAGCGTCACAAGCCCGCGCAAATCGCCCATACGCGGACCTTCTGCTGCGCGTATCGCAAGATCGGGCCGCCCCAGCATCAGATAAAGCCCACCGCCCATGCCGGCCACGAACAGAGCCATCGCAGCTGCCAGCACCACGCGCGCCGCCATCGGCTTTGTCTGCATACGGATGATCGGCGTCACCACGAACGCAATCGCAACACCGAGCATCAATAGAAAAATGAAAAGAACCGTCAGCATTGCTACGCCGTTAGCACAGACACGCCAAAACCCAAATTGTCATCCCCGGCGAGCAGCGAAGCTGCGAGGGAAGGGGACCTAGGTATCCAATACCGTCCGGTGTTGGCACCTGGGTTCCGTTCCCCTCATGATGCTGGCGCATCATTCGGCCGGGAATGACAGCTAATTTCTGCGCCGTTTGTCCCTGACCAGCGCCTTGATCATGCCGCGCAGGGTACGCACCTCTTGGTCGGTCAGCTCCGCGCGATGGAACAGGGCGCGCAGATTGCGGATCGCGGGCGGGGCTTTGTCGGGCGGATAGAGAAAGCCGGATTTAAGCAGCTCGTCCTCCAGATGCGTAAAAAGATTGAACAGCTCCTCGCGCGTGGCGGGCTTATTGATGGGGCCGTGATCAATGCGTTCGGGCGGCGTTTCGTCGGCGGATTTCAGCCACTCGTAACCCGTCAGCAAAACAGCCTGCGCCAGATTGATCGACGAAAACCCGGGATCGGTCGGAATGGTGATGACGGCAGTGGCAAGCGACACTTCGTCATTGTCGAGGCCGGAGCGTTCGCCGCCGAACAGCAAACCCGTGCGTTCGCTCCGCGCAGTCGCCGCGCGCAAACGCGTCGCCGCCTCCGCAGGCGTGAGGATGGGCTTGGCCACGCCCCGCTCCCGCGCCGTGGTCGCGTAAACCAGTTGCAGATCGCCCAGCGCCTCCTCCAGCGTGGCGAACACACGCGCGGCATCGGTGATGTTGGACGCGCCCACCGCCATCGCCGTCGCCTTGTCATTGGGCCAGCGGCAGACGGGCGCCACCAGCCGCAAATCGCTCAGGCCGAAATTCGCCATCGCGCGCGCGGCGGCGCCGATATTCTCGCCCAATTGCGGCCGGGACAGGATGATTGCAGGAGCGTTCATTTGCGGCTTTGACGTTGCAGGACGCCGCCGTTATGACGGACGGCGCGCATAAAGAGGCTATCCATGGACAAGATCAAGGTTGCCAATCCGGTCGTCGAGCTCGATGGCGACGAGATGACCCGCATCATCTGGAATCTCATCAAGAAGAAGCTGATCCTGCCCTATCTGGACATCAATCTCGAATATTACGATCTGGGCATCGAGCATCGCGACGCGACCTCCGACAAGGTCACCGTGGATGCGGCAGAAGCCATCCTGCGCCATGGTGTGGGCGTCAAATGCGCCACCATCACGCCCGATGAAGCCCGCGTGGAGGAATTCCATCTCAAGAAGATGTGGAAATCGCCCAACGGCACGATCCGCAACATTCTGGGCGGCGTCATCTTCCGCGAGCCTATCATCTGCAAGAACGTGCCGCGGCTGGTGCCCGGCTGGACGCAGCCCATCGTGATCGGCCGCCACGCCTTCGGCGATCAGTACAAGGCGACGGATTTCACCTTCCCCGGCAAGGGCACGCTGACCATCAAATTCGTCGGCGAGGACGGCAAGGTGATCGAACACGAAGTGTTCAAGGCGCCGGGTTCGGGCGTCGCGATGGCGATGTACAATCTCGACGACAGCATCCGCGATTTCGCGCGCGCCTCGATGAATTACGGGCTGGCGCGCAAATATCCCGTCTATCTCTCCACCAAGAACACGATCCTGAAAGCCTATGACGGACGCTTCAAGGATTTGTTCCAGGACGTGTTCGAGAAGGAATTCGCGGGCAAGTTCAAGGAAGCGGGCATCACCTACGAACATCGCCTGATCGACGACATGGTTGCGAGCGCTCTGAAATGGAGCGGCGGCTATGTCTGGGCCTGCAAGAATTACGATGGCGACGTGCAATCCGACACGGTGGCGCAAGGATTTGGGTCATTGGGATTGATGACCAGCGTGCTGCTTTCGCCCGACGGAAAAATCGTGGAGGCCGAAGCAGCGCACGGCACGGTCACGCGCCACTACCGCGAACATCAGAAGGGCAAGGCAACATCCACGAATTCAATTGCTTCCATTTTCGCGTGGACGCGTGGCCTCGCGCATCGCGCCAAACTCGACGGCAATGCGGCGCTGGACAAATTCTCGCACACGCTGGAACGTGTTTGCGTGGACACGGTGGAAGCGGAATTCATGACCAAGGATCTGGCACTGCTCGTCGGCCCCGACCAGAAATGGCTCACCACCGAGGGCTTCCTCGACAAGGTGGATGAGAATTTGAAGAAGGCGATGGCGTAACGCGGTATGGCGACTGTCGCTGAAGCAAGTCCGCACTGGCGCGGAACACTGCCCGATCATCTGGGCATGGTCCACGAAGTGGTCGAAGCCGGTCACGTCATCGGCCATTTCAAAATTGAAAAACAGCACATGGCGGCGAATGGCTATCTCCACGCCGCAAGCATCATCGCGCTGGTGGATTCGGCCTGCGGCATCGGCTCGGTGACGGCGCTGCCGGAAGGCGCCACGGGCTTCACGACCATCGAATTGAAAACCAATTTCCTCGGCAGCGCGCGCGAAGGCACAGTGACGTGCGAGGCGCGGCTCACGCATGGCGGGCGCACCACGCAGGTGTGGGATGCAACGGCCACGCACACCGAAACCGGCAAGAAACTCGCGCTGTTCCGCTGCACGCAGATGCTGCTTTATCCGCGCTGAATCTCAGCCCTTTGCCACCATTCCCATCAATGCCAGCGCATTGCCATCGGGATCGAAGAATTCGCGTAGTTTCAGTTCATGCGTGGCCGTTTGCTGAACGGTCTGTGCGGGGCCGGTGAATTTTACGCCTTTTGCTTCCAGTGCCGCGCCAAGCGCATCGATATCCGGC
>DATCEI010000151.1:0-12671 GCA_036510185.1 Rhizomicrobium sp.
AGATCATCTTCTTGATCTGGCGGGTCCGCAGCAGAAGCCCCAATCCGAAATTGTCTACGCCCGCATTGTTGGAAATAACGGTCAGGTTCTTCACACCAGAATCGCGCAACGCGAGGATCAGGTTCTCCGGAATACCGCAAAGGCCGAAGCCGCCGGCCAGAATGCTCATGCCGTCGAACAGCACGCCGTCCAGCGCCTTGGCTGCATCGGGATGGATTTTGTTCATGCCTCGCAATAGCACAAAGCGCGGCATTTGCGCGAGATGGCGCGTGGCAATCGGATATGTAAGATGGCGCGACAAAAGGGGCCGGACATGAAAAATTCTTTCGCGCGCGGGATGCTGATGCTCGCTCTGGCTTTGCCGGGTGCTGCGGCGGCCTCCACCAATTCGGGTATCGACAATGCGGGCACCGTGGTGGCGATTGCGCTGCCCGTGGCGGCGGCGGGCATTTCCGGCTGGAAAGAGGACTGGGTCGGCCTCGGCGATGTGACGTTCGAGACGGGTGCTGCCGTCGGCACCGCGTTATTGCTGAAGCAATTCGTGCGCGAGAAGCGGCCCGACGGTTCGGATTTTCATTCCTTTCCGTCGGATCAGGCTGCCCTTGCCTTCACGCCCGCGTTTTATCTGTGGGACCGCTATGGCTGGGAATATGGCGCGCCGGCGCTGGCTGCGGCGACGTTTGTGGGCTTCGCGCGCGTCGATTCCAAGGAGCATCACTGGTGGGACGTGGCGACGAGTGCTGTGATCGGCCTCGGCTACGACAAATTGGTCACCACGAAGTTTTATCCGAACGAGAACATCTATACGGGCGTCAGCGCAACGACCAAAGGCGGCTTTATCTCGTTCAATTACCGCTGGTAGTCATGGCGGCCACGCGCGCCTGAAATTCTTCTGTCGTGTTGTTGCGGGGGAATTCGGTCTTCGGCACGGCAACGCCAAGAAACGCGCAGAGCGGCTCCCAGCCCTGTTTCGCATCGAACACGAGCAGGCGATCTTTCGGGATCGTGCGTTTGACTTCTTCATTGTGGCGCTCGAACACGGCGATCATGTTTTCTTCGCTGAAATCCCGGCCGAAGGTTTTCTCGCCGATCAGAAGCGGCGCGAAATTGCCGGGCGGCCCCATCTGCTTGCCGTTCACGATGACGGGCGCCTGCATCGCGGGCAGGATCGTGCTGCAGATGCTTTTGTACCACGCCTTCGGATCGCGCAGCGAAAGGATGACTTTGGCGTTCGGATATTGGTCCGCGAGTTCTTTATAGAAGGAACAGCTCGGCCAGTCGCAGCTTGCTTTGTAGTTCGCGAACATCTCGTTCCAGTCCACGGTCTCGCTCCGCGCCGCGCGTTCCCAGAAATCCGCCTGTTCGGGATGCATGATCACTTCGATCATGTGATGACAGGGCGCGAAGCCCAGCAATTCCAGCGCCGCCTTGAGCGTCGCCGTGCCCGTGCGGCCGAAACCTGCACCGATAACTTGCAACATGATCATTCCCCGCAAAAGCGGGCGGATCGTTGCCTATAAAATCGGCAGCCGCAAGCGGACATAAGCGTTATGATGGCAGAAACGGGAGGACAGCATGTTTCGTTCGGCAATGATGGCGGTAGCGTTGGTATCGGTCGCGGCGCAGGCCTCAGCAATGGAATTGACCAGCGCGCAAATGAAGGAAGGCGCGATGATCGCGATGCCGCAAGTCAACAGCCGTTGCGGCGGCGGCAATGTTTCACCGCAATTGTCGTGGTCGGGCGCACCCGCAAATACGAAGGGCTTCGCGCTCACCGTTTTCGATCCCGATGCGAACAAGGGCAAAGGTTTCTGGCATTGGGCCGTGTACGACATTCCTGCGAGCACAAATTCATTCGCGTTAGGCAAAACGCCCGACAATGTGCAGACCGCGCAGAACAGTTTCGGCGACAACAATTACGATGGTCCGTGCCCGCCGCCGGGAAGTATCCATCATTACATTTTCTCGTTATGGGCGCTGGACACAGATTCGATTTTGCCCAGCGAGCCGGATGCGCAAAGCGTGTTGCCCGAATTGCAGAAGCATGTGCTTGCGCGCGCGATGCTGACGCCGCGTTACGGACGTTGAGCGGGTTCCACGTCGCGAAGTCGATCGACAGTGCGTAGCGGTGGGAACAGCCACATCCACAGCGCCACGACCGCGAGCGTGCCCAATCCGCCGATCACAACCGAAGGCACTGTGCCGAACCATGCCGCCGTGATGCCCGATTCGAATTCGCCAAGCTCATTCGATGCGCCGATAAACAGCATGTTCACCGCACTGACGCGGCCACGCATGGCGTCGGGCGTTGCGAATTGTACGAGCGCGGAACGCACATAGACGCTGATCATGTCCGAAGCGCCCAGCACAGCCAGCGCCGCAAGCGACAGATAGAAATTCGTCGAAAGCCCGAACACAATGGTGGCGATACCGAACACCACAACCGCGCCGAACATGCGCGTGCCGGTGTGGCGCTCGATCGGCTTGCGGCCCAGCGCAACGGCAGTGATCGCCGCGCCAACCGCCGTGGCGCTGCGCAACACGCCAAGGCCGATGGGACCGACATGCAGAATATCGCGCGCATAAATCGGCAGCAGCGCGACCGCGCCGCCCAACAGCACCGCGAACAGATCCAGCGAAATCGCGCCCAGCACGACGGGGCGATTCCGCACGAAGCGAATGCCTTCGGCGACGCGTGCAATCGCATTCGCATCCGAACGCGGGCCGGTCTGCCGGCGTCCGCCCAGAATAGAGGTGCCGATGCCGCCGGCGAGGAAACACACGAAACACACCGCGTAAGCTGCTTGCGGACCGAACGCGTAGAGAAAGCCCCCGATGGCGGGGCCCGCGATCACGGCGGTCTGAAACGCCGACGAACTCCACGCGATGGCCTTGGGTAACCGCTCCGGAGGCACGATGAACGGCAGCAGCGATTGCGACGACGGTGCAGAAAATCCGCGCGCCGCGCCGAACAGCACAAGCACCGCATAGAACGGCGTCAGCGTGCGCAGTGGCGTGAAATTGAGAAACAGCAACAGGCCCGCGCAAATGGCCTGAACGATCAACGCCGCCGACAACACTTTGCGCTGGTCCGTGCGGTCGGTGACATCGCCCGCAGGCAATACCAGCAGGAACATCGGCAAAAATTCGGCAAGGCCCACAAAGCCCAACGCCATCGGCGAGCGCGAAATCTCATACACCTGCCAGCCCACAGCGACGGATTGCACCTGGGTGGCAATCGTCGTGAGGAAACGGGCGGACAACAGAACGCGGAAATCGCGTTCGCGATAGATCACAGGCGAATCCGTCATTTTAATCCTTGATCGTCGCGCAGCCTGACGCAAACCTCCGGGCGCGTTGCGCCCAATTTAAAAAAATAGCGCGCAACGCGCGCGGGACACTTCGCGGGGCTGCGCTCCAAGATCAAGTCGCGTTCACGCGCTTCTGCCATTCCTCGCGCGAAATGCTCCAGATATCGACGGGGAAGGAGTGGCCCGCGATGACGAGGTCATGGCGCGGACCTTTCGTCTCGCCAAGCCGCATGGCCACTTTCTGCGAGGCCTTGTTTTCCGGATCGATGAGCGAGATCAAGCGATCCACATTCTGCGTCGCGAAGCCGTAGGCCATCGAGGCGGTGGCCGCTTCGGTCGCATAGCCTTTGCCCCAATATTGTTTGCCGAGTGTCCAGCCGACTTCCAGCGCGGGCCAGCCTTCGGGGTTCATCAGGCCCACGCGGCCCATCACCGCGCCATCGGCTTTGCGTTCCACGCACCACGCGCCGTAACCGCGCAGCGCCCAATGACCGAGATTGGTCGCGACATTGCGCCAGGCATCATTGCGCGCCAGCGCCTCGCCGCCCAGATGGCGCATCACATCCGCATCGCCGAGAATTTTCGCGAACGCCTCGAAATCCGCAAGCATCGTCCCGCGAAGGATGAGGCGTTCGGTTTCAAGGCGCGGGATCATGGAGGAGCCTTAGGCAAGCCTCGTGTCGCGTTTTTTGCAGGCGTCGATGAGGCCTTTCACCGAATCCGCCGATTTGGCGAGCGCGGCCTTCTCATCCGCCGTCAGTTCGAGTTCGACAATGCGCTCGACACCTTTTTCGCCGATCACGGCCGGCACGCCGACATAAAGATCGTTGATGCCGTAAGGCCCGTTGACATAGCAGGCGCAGGGCAGCACGCGCTTCTTGTCGCGCAGATAGGATTGCGCCATTTCGATTGCCGCGGTCGCGGGCGCGTAGAACGCCGAACCCGTTTTCAGCAGGCCGACGATTTCCGCGCCACCATCGCGCGTGCGTTGCGTGATGGCATCGAGACGGTCCTGTTTGATCCAGCCCATCTTCACCAGTTCCGGCAGCGGAATGCCCGCAACGGTGGAGAAGCGCGGCATCGGCACCATCGTGTCGCCATGACCGCCCAGCACAAACGCGCTCACATCCTCCACGCTCACATTCATTTCCTCCGCGAGGAAATGGCGGAAGCGCGCGCTATCCAGCACGCCCGCCATGCCGATCACATGGCTGTGCGGCAGGCCGGAGAATTGGCGCAACGCCCACACCATCGCATCCAGCGGATTGGTGATGCAGATGACAAACGCATTCGGCGCATGGGCCTTGATGCCATCGCCGACCGCGCTCATCACTTTGAGATTGATGCCGATGAGATCGTCGCGGCTCATGCCCGGCTTGCGCGGCACGCCGGCGGTGACGATCACGACATCAGCGCCCGCGATATCGGCATAGGAATTCGTACCGCGCAGTTTCGCGTCGAAGCCTTCGATGGGGCCTGCCTGCGAAAGGTCCAGCGCCTTGCCCTGCGGCAGGCCTTCCATGATGTCGAACAGCACGACATCGCCAAGTTCCTTGGTCGCGGCGAGATGGGCGAGCGTGCCGCCGATCTGTCCACCGCCGATGAGCGCGATTTTGCTGCGGGGCATGGGACATCCTTTTCAAAATCTAGGGAGTTGTTATCGCGCGAGACAAGTCGGCGCAATACGACAGTCCACGAAGGCGAATTTTTGCCGTTTATGGTACGGAAGATGTCCCTGAGGGCGGAACATACCCCGGGTCTCCCGGACCGACGCACTCGCCAACAACCTCCGCATCGGCTTCCGAAACGATCGGATTAAGATGCTCATTTGCGGTCGCGTCTTTTACGACGAACTGTTTCCCTTCCGACGCGCAATGGGCCTGCCCCTTTTTAATTGCGGCCCCCTTTGCCATTTCACCGGTGACACAGCCCGTCAACGACACAGCAATCAACATGGTCACGGCAATCTTCGCAGCATTCATTACTTGCCCCCAAATCTTCTCGATTACACTTCTATCACAACGCAGAAGCAATAATCTAACAAGTCCGGTGCATTATTTGTATGCAGCGATTCTTGGCCGTTTCACGCCTTGACGGCGACGGCCTCTTCGGCGTGGTCCTGGCGCTCGCCGATGCGGGCGGATTTGCCCCGGCGGCCGCGCAGATAATAGAGCTTCGCGCGGCGCACGCGGCCTTTGCGCACCACGGTCACGGAATCGACAAGCGGGCTGTAGACGGGAAACACACGCTCCACGCCTTCGCCATAGGAAATCTTGCGCACGGTGAAGCTCTCGTTCAGGCCTTCGCCGCCGCGCGCGATGCAGACGCCTTCAAAAGCCTGAAGGCGCTCGCGCGTCTTCATTTGTTTGGCCTTTTCGTCATAGCTCTGCTCGACGACCTTGACGCTGACCTTCAGCGTGTCGCCGGGGCGGAATTCGGGGTGGGGCCTGCCGCCGCGAAGGGCTTCCATCTGCTCGGCTTCGAGCTGTTTCAACAGGTTCATGGCGGACTCCAGTCGCGGGCGTTTCGTATTGGGAGGCGGGCTAATAGCCTAGAGTTTCGCCTTTTCATAGTGGGTCCAAAGGTCCGGGCGGCGGGTGCGGGTTAACGCCTCGGACTGGCCCTTCCGCCAGCGCGCGATTTCAGCGTGGTTGCCGCCCGCTAGCACCGCCGGAATCTCATGGCCCTCGAAGCTCTGGGGCCTTGTGTATTGGGGGTATTCGAGCAGGCCGTTCTCGAAGCTTTCCTCGGTGGGTGAGGCATCCGCCCCCAGCACGCCCGGAATGAGCCGGACGCAGGCCTCGATCAGGGCCATCGCGGCGATCTCGCCCCCCGCCAGCACGAAATCGCCCAGCGAGATTTCCTCGATATTGCGGGCATCGATAGCGCGCTGGTCCACACCTTCGAACCGCCCGCACAGCAGGATCGCGCCGGGGCCATCGGCCAGCGCCCGGACACGCGCTTGCGTGAGGGGCGTCCCGCGCGGGCTGAGATAGATCAGCGGCCGGTCGTGGCGTTCGACCGCGTCGATGGCGGCACACGCCACATCGGCGCGCATCACCATGCCCGGCCCGCCGCCGGACGGCGTGTCGTCCACCTGACGATGCTTGCCGATTCCATGTTCGCGGATGTCGCGCGCATCGAGCGACCAGAGATTTTTCTCGTGCGCCTTGCCGAGCAGCGATGCGCCGAGCGGCCCCGGAAACATCTCCGGGAACAGCGTCAGCACGGTGGCGCGCCATGCCATCACAGATCCAGCTTGAAACCCACATGGCTCTGTTCGAAGCCGAGTCGGCGATAGAACAGGTGCGCGCGCGTGCGGCGACGGTCGGAGGTGAGCTGCACAAGTTTGCAACCGGCTTCGCGCGCTTCCATGATGGCCTGCTTCATCAGCGCCGTGCCGATACTCTGCCCGCGCACAGCCGATTTCACACGCACGGCTTCGATGATGGCGCGCTTGGCGCCCTGCCGTGAAAGGCCGGGAATGAACACAAGCTGCAACGAGCCGACCAACTGACCATCAATTTCCGCAAGCAGGATGTAATTGTCGGGGCACGCATTCATGTCCTCGAAGGCACGTTCATAAACGGGCGCGGATTCCTGCGTTGCACTTTCGCGGCTTTCTCCGATGTCGTCGTCAGACAACATCGCGACAATGGCCGGAACGTCGTTCTTGTCCGCGTGGCGGAATGTGACATCGCTCATTCTACGTTTCCTCGTTCTTCGACATCTTCGGGCGTTGCGACAACGATGCGTTCGCCCGCCACATCGACCAGCGGCACGACGCGCCGCGTGAACGGCAGAAGGACATTCCCGCCATCGTCGCGGGTAATTTCAATCACATCGCCCGCGCCGAAATTGTGGATGGCGCGCACGAGGCCGACCGCGCGGCCTGCTTCGTCTTCCACGCGCAAGCCCACGAGATCGGCGTGATAAAATTCTTCGTGACCGGTTTCGGGCAACACATCGCGTGCAATGTGAAGCTCCACACCCTTCAACGCTTCGGCCTGTTCGCGCGTCGAAATGCCGTTGAAGCGCACAATGGCTTCTCCGGCTTTCACCGCACGCGCATCGGCGATGGTGAAGATACTTCCGTCCGCGGCCCGCAAAGCGCCATAGGCGCTCAGGCCATCGGGATTTTCCGTGAAGGTCTTCACCCGCACATCTCCCTTGAGGCCATGCGCGCCCGTCACCACGCCCAGAAGAATGTCGCGCGTCATACGGTATTGTACCGTATTTGGTTGTTACGCGCTCGCCGCGGCAGCGCGTTCCTGCGCCTTCTTCTTCGGCTTGGCTTTTTCCGGATTGTTGTGCGTTTGCGGCTTCACCACGCCCGCGTCCGAAAGAAAGCGATGCACGCGATCCGTGGCAGTTGCGCCCTTGGCAAGCCACGCCTTGGCCTTGTCGAGATCGAGTTTCAGACGATCCGCATGATCCTTCGGCAGCAGCGGATTGTAGAAACCGATCTTCTCGATGAAGCGGCCGTCGCGGGGCGACGCCGAATCCGCAATGACGATGTTGTAATGCGGGCGCTTCTTGGTGCCGCCGCGCGAAAGCCTGATTTTCAAAGACATGGATTTTCCTTTCGTTGAACCGTGAACCTATTTCCGACCGGGAAAGCCCGGCGGCATGCCGCCACCCATGAGGCCCGCAAGCCCCGCAGGTATGCGCCCGCCCGATTTTCCCATCGCCTTCATCATGTCCGCCATCTGGCGGTGCATTTTCAGAAGCTTGTTGACTTCGCTGACCTCGACGCCCGCGCCGGACGCAATACGTTTGCGCCGCGAGCCGTTGATGACATCGGGCTTGGTGCGCTCCTGTTTGGTCATCGACAGGATGATCGCTTCCTGACGGCCAAGCAGTTTGTCGTCGAGACCGGCGGTGGCCAATTGATCCTTCACGCGCGCAATGCCCGGCAGCATCGACAGCACGCCCGACATGCCACCCAATTTTTTCATCTGGCGCAATTGTTCGGCGAGATCGTTCATGTCGAACTCGCCCTTCTTCATCTTGCGGGCGAGCTTCTCGGATTTTTCCTTGTCGAAAGTTTCCGCGGCCTTTTCGACGAGGCTGACCACATCACCCATATCGAGGATGCGGCTGGCGAGGCGCGCAGGATGGAATGCTTCGAGCGCGTCAAGCTTTTCGCCGACGCCGAGGAATTTGATCGGCGCGCCGGTAACGCTGCGCATGGAAAGCGCGGCACCGCCGCGTGAATCGCCATCGGCGCGCGTAAGGATGATGCCGGACAGCGTCAGACGCTCGTTGAAGGACTTGGCGATGTTCACCGCGTCCTGACCCGTGAGGCTGTCGGCCACGAGCAGCGTTTCATGCGGATGCACGGCGTCGCGCACCTGCGCCACTTCGCTCATCAACGCTTCATCGATGTGCTGGCGGCCGGCGGTGTCGAGGATCAGCACGTCGTAACCGCCGACCTTTGCAGATGCGAGCGCGCGGCGCGCAATATCCACCGGCATCTGGTTGGCGACGATGGGAAGTGTCGCCACACCCGCCTGCTCGCCGAGGATTTTCAACTGCTCCATGGCGGCCGGACGGCGCACGTCCAGCGAAGCCATCAGCACGCGCTTTTTCTCGCGCGTCTGCAGCATGAGGCCGAGCTTGGCCGAACTCGTGGTTTTGCCGGAGCCCTGCAAGCCCACCATCAGGATCGGCGCGGGCGGGCTGCCGAGATTAAGTGCGGCATTCTCCGCGCCCAGCGTTTCGACCAGCGCGTCGTGAACGATCTTGACGACCTGCTGCCCCGGCGTGACCGAACGGATAACTTCCACGCCGATGGCGCGCGGGCGCACGCGCTCGATGAAATCCTTGACGACGGGCAGCGCCACATCGGCATCGATGAGCGCCGCGCGCACTTCGCCCAGCGCCTCGTCCACATCGGCTTCGCTGAGCGCGCCCCGGCCGCGAAGCCGGTCGAACGTCTCACTGAGCCGCTTTTGCAGACTGTCGAACATTCAAACTCCCAAACACAAACGCCCCAGGGGGCGCACCTGCGCTGCCTGGGGGCGATCCCGAAACCGGGACCGGAAGGGCTTGGCCTTTCCGGATGGCGGGGATTTAGGCGGGTGGCGCGCACGAGTCAAACGGCGCTGGCCCAGCCCGCGTTCCGCGCCTATATACCGGCCCATGACAGCGTTTCTGAAAATGCACGGGCTTGGCAATGATTTCGCGGTGTTCGACGCCCGCGCGACGCCGCTTGCGTTCGGGCTGACCGAGACGCGCGCCATTGCCGACCGGCGTTTCGGGGTCGGTTGCGACCAGCTCATCGTGATCGAGAAAAGTGCGAATGGCGCAGACGCCTTTATGCGCATCAGGAATGCCGATGGGGGCGAGGTTGAAGCCTGCGGCAATGCCGCGCGCTGCGTGGCGCGGTTGCTGATGGAGGAGCGCGGAACAGATCGCGTGCGCATCGACACGGTGGGCGGGCCGCTCGTGTGTGAAGACGCAGGTGCTGGTTCCGTCACTGTCGATATGGGCGCGCCGAAATTCGGCTGGCAGGAAATTCCGCTGGCAGAACCGCGCGATAGCGATCCTTTCGCGTTGGACGTGGACGGCAAAACCTACGAAGTCAGCGCGCTTTCGACAGGCAATCCGCATTGTGTGCTGTTCGTGGAGGATGCCGAAACAGCGCCAGTCGCGACGCTGGGGCCCAATATCGAACATCACAAATTGTTTCCCGCGCGCACGAATGTGGAATTCGTTTCGGTTTTGGGCCGCGACCGTTTGCGCATGCGCGTATGGGAACGCGGCGCTGGCATCACCAATGCTTGTGGCACGGGCGCCTGCGCAACGGCAGTGGCCGCACATCGGCGCGGGCTTGCGGGCCGCAAGGTGGAAATCGTGCTCGACGGCGGGCCATTGGCAATCGAATGGCGCGAGAGCGACGGCCATATGCTGATGACCGGCCCCACGACGCTTTCCTTCCGTGGCGAAATTGATCTGACGGCGTTCGCATGAGCGAATTGGAGATCGTCACCTTCGGTTGCCGCCTGAACGCCTACGAAAGCGAGGCGATCCGCGCGCGCGCAAGCGAAGCCAATCTGGACAACGCCATTGTCTTCAACACTTGCGCCGTGACGGCAGAGGCCGTGCGACAGTCGCGCCAGGCGATCCGCAAGGCGCGCCGCGAAAAACCGGATGCGCGCATCATCGTGACGGGATGTGCGGCGCAAATCCGTCCCGAAACTTACGCCGACATGGCAGAAGTCGATCTGGTGCTGGGCAATGCGGAGAAACTTTCCGCCGCGAGTTACGCATTCGAGACAACCGAACGCGTGCACGTCAACGACATCATGAGTGTGCGCGAGACAGCGGCACAATTCGTGGACAGCTTCGAAGGCCGCGCGCGCGCTTTTCTGCAAATCCAGAATGGCTGCAACCATCGCTGCACCTTCTGCATCATTCCGTTCGGACGGGGGGCCTCGCGCAGCGTGCCGATGGGTTCGGTGGTGGAAGAAGCCCGCCGGCTGACGGAAGCGGGATTTCCGGAGATCGTGTTGACCGGCGTGGATCTGACCGCCTATGGCGCCGATCTGCCGGGCACGCCGAGCCTCGGCCAATTGGTGCGGAAAATCTTGAAGCTTGTGCCGGAATTGAAGCGGCTGCGGCTGTCCTCCATCGATTCCATCGAAGCGGACGACGCGCTGATGCGCGCGATTGCGGAAGAGGCGCGGCTGATGCCGCATTTCCATCTCTCCGCGCAATCGGGCGACGACATGATCCTGAAGCGCATGAAGCGCAGGCATTCGCGCCGCGACACGATTGCGTTCTGCGAAGATGTGCGGCGCTTGCGCCCCGATGCCGCGTTCGGCGCGGATTTCATCGCAGGCTTTCCGACCGAAACAGACGCGATGTTCGAAAACACACTCGCGCTGGTGGACGATGCAGGGCTTTCGAGCCTGCATGTGTTTCCATTTAGTGCCCGCGAAACCACACCTGCTGCACGAATGCCGCAATTGCCGAAGAGGCTCGTGAAAGAACGCGCCGCACGGCTTCGCGAAAAAGGCGCGCAAGCACTGGCTTCGCATCTGGCAACAATGATCGGCACCGAACAGACATTGCTCGTTGAAAAAACGGGCATGGGCCGCACGGCGTCTTTTGCGCCCGCGCAATTTTCCGGCGATGCGCCGCCCGGATCGTTCATCGCCGCGCGCATCACGGGCGCTACGCAAACCACGCTTCTCACCGCATGATGAAAACCTTTGGCATGGCGCCTCCGCCGCCGACCCTGTTCGAGCGGCTGAAAGACGGGCTTTCCAAAAGCGCAGGCTCGCTGGGCGAAAACCTCACGGGCATTTTCACGAAGAAGAAGCTCGACGCAGGCGTGGTCGCCGAACTCGAAGAGGCGCTGATCCGCGCCGATATGGGCATGGCGTCGGCGAAGTCGCTCGCAGCGGCCGTCGCGCGCGGACGTTACGACAAGGAAATCTCGGAAAATGAAATCCGCGAAATCCTCGCGGCCGAAATCGCCAAGGTGTTGAAGCCGGTTGAGAAACCGCTCGCCATCGACCGCAGCAAGAAACCGTTCGTCATTCTGGTCGCGGGCGTCAACGGCACCGGCAAAACAACGACCATCGGCAAGCTCACGCAATGGCTGGGGCGCAATGGGCACGAGGTTTTGCTCGCGGCAGGCGACACGTTTCGCGCCGCCGCCATCGAGCAATTACAGATCTGGGGTGAACGCACGGGTGCGGAGGTTGTTTCGCGCGCGCCCGGCGCGGATGCGGCGGGGCTTGCCTATGATTCAGTCATGCGCGCGAAAGAGGCAGGCGCCGATGTCGTGCTGATCGACACGGCGGGTCGCTTCCAGAATAAAGCAGGCCTGATGGCTGAGCTGGAAAAAATCACGCGCGTGCTGAAGAAGCTCGACACATCCGCACCACATGCAGCGTTGCTTGTGCTCGACGCCACAACAGGTCAGAACGCAATCGCGCAAGTCGAAGCATTCAAGAACGCGATGCCGCTGACGGGACTTGTAATGACCAAGCTCGACGGCACCGCGAAAGGCGGCATTCTTGTCGCATTGGCGGCGAAGTTCGGATTGCCCATTCATTTTATCGGCGTGGGCGAAGGCGTGGACGATCTGCAAGCGTTCAATGCCGAAACATTCGCCAAAGCGTTGACGGGGGCGTCATGAATTCCAAAACCCAAATGAATCCGTGGTTGCGTTTCGCGCTGGATTTCGGCCCGTTGCTGCTGTTCTTCGCGACCTCGAAATTTTTCAACCTTTATGTCGCAACCGCCGTTATCATGGCCGCCATCGCTGTGGCGCTCGCGATTGAATACATATTCGAACGGCGTGTTTCACCCATATTGCTGTTTACCGCAATTCTTGTTCTGATC
>DATCEI010000152.1:0-3952 GCA_036510185.1 Rhizomicrobium sp.
CGCGTCAGCCACCCGGCCAGTCCCACATGATCGGGATGCAGATGCGTGACGATCACGCGCCTGACGGGCCGCCCGCCCATCGCGCCCGCGAACAGCACCTCCCACGCCTCCATGGTCGGTTGGTCGCGAATTCCGGTGTCCACGATGGTCCAGCCGTCGCCGTCCTCCAGAAGCCACAGATTGATGTGGTTGAGCTGCATCGGCAGGCGCATGCGCACCCAATGCACGCCCGGCGCGACAAGGATCGTTTCGCCAAGTTCGGGGCGCGTGGCGAATGGATAGTCGAGATTGCGCCCCGGGCGGACCGGGGCCTGCGCATCGCTCACGCGGGGACTTTCAAAGGGCCGCAGCGAATATGGGTAGCCGGGGTGCAGCGCGTCAAGCGGTTGGGTATAAGGGCGCATGATTGCCGTGGAAAAACTGGCCCGCGCGGATACGAACGCGATTGCTCGCGCGGGAGAAATCCTGCGGCGCGGCGGCTTGGTCGCGTTTCCGACCGAGACGGTTTACGGCCTCGGCGCGAATGCGCGCGATGATCACGCCGTGGCCGGAATTTTCGCGGCGAAGGGACGTCCGCGATTCAACCCGCTGATCGCGCATGTGCGCGATTTGAAAGAGGCGGAATCCTACGGCGAGTTTTCGGATATGGCGCGCGAACTGGCCGCCGCGTTCTGGCCGGGGCCGCTGACATTGGTCGTGCCGCGAAAAAAGGATTGCGCGTTGTCGTTGCTGGTGAGCGCAGGTCTCGACACCGTTGCCATGCGCGTGCCTGCCCATCCGGTTGCAAAAGCCTTGTTGGCCGAAGCGAAACTGCCCATCGCCGCGCCCAGCGCTAATCCATCCGGAAAACTCAGCGCCACTCGAGCAACAGATGTTGCCGAAGGATTGAGCGAGCATGTGGATCTCATATTGGACGGAGGCGATTGTCCCGTCGGCATTGAATCCACGGTAATCGGATTCGAAAATGGTCACGCTGTGCTTCTGCGCCCCGGCGCTATCGCGCGTGAGGAACTGGAGCCAATCACGGGTTCGTTGCGCGCCGCCGATAAAGCGCATATCGCTGCACCGGGCATGCTTGTGAGCCATTATGCACCGCGAGCGGCGTTGCGGTTAAACGCTCACGAAGCGAAGAGCGGCGAAGAGTTGCTGGCATTCGGACCGGATGCACCCGCAAAAGCGCTTAACCTGAGCAAAAGCGGAAATCTGCGCGAAGTTGCGGCCAATCTGTTTGCGATGCTGCGTAAACTTGATACTTCAGGCGCGCAGACAATTGCCGTGATGCCTATTCCAAACGAAGGCCTCGGCGAAGCGATCAATGATCGCCTCACTCGCGCTGCGGCGCCTCGCTCATGAGCACTACACCGGAAATTATCGCGCGATTGAAGAACGCGGTAGGCACTAATGGTTTCACCGAAGACCCAACGGAAATTGCACCCCATTTCGAAGAATGGCGCAGCAAATATTGCGGGTCATCATCGTTACTGCTGAAGCCGTCCGCCACAGAACAGGTTTCGGCGATCCTCGCCATCTGCAACGAAACGCACACGCCGATTGTGCCACAAGGCGGCAATACGGGATTGGTTGGCGGGCAGATTCCATTTCATGGCGAAGTGTTGTTGAGCCTTTCGCGCATGAACCGCATCCGGCATGTCGATGCAGAAGGCATGAGCATGATTGCGGAAGCGGGCGTCATCCTCGCCGATGTCCAGCGCGCGGCAAGTGATGCTGGCCGACTGTTTCCGCTGAGCCTCGCTTCCGAAGGCTCCTGCACCATTGGCGGCAATCTCTCCACCAATGCAGGCGGCGTGAATGTGCTGCGTTACGGCAATGCGCGCGAGTTGACGTTGGGGCTGGAGGTCGTACTGGCAGATGGACGCCTGCTCAATCTGCTGCGCACGCTGCACAAGGACAACACCGGCTACGATCTGAAACAAATCTTTGTCGGCGCGGAAGGAACGCTTGGCGTCATCACGGCGGCGGCGTTGAAGCTGTTTCCGAAACCTGCTGAAAGCGTCACTGTGTTTGCGGCGGTCGATGACCCCAAAGCCGCACTTGCCCTGCTCTCGCGATTGCAGGATGCGACGGGAGGCCTCGTTTCCGCATTCGAGATCATGCCGCGCATCGGGTTGGAATTTGTTCTGGCGCACATCCCACAAACAAGCAATCCGCTGCACGCGCCATCGCCATGGTATGTGCTGATTGAAGCGACAAGCGCGGCGCAATTCAGTCTGCAAGCCATCGTCGAACGCGCGCTGGATGGAAGCGTCAACAACGCGGTCATTGCCGCAAGCGAAACGCAGCGCAAAAACCTCTGGCGCTTGCGAGAGAGCCTATCCGAAGCGCAGAAGAAGGAAGGCGGCTCGATCAAGCATGACGTTTCCGTGCCGGTCTCGCGCGTGCCGGAATTTCTGGAGGTCGCGACGCTCGCGGTGCTGGCGCGCATTCCTGATGCGCGGCCCGTGCCATTCGGCCATATCGGCGACGGCAATATCCATTTCAATATCAGCGTGCCGAAAGGCGGCGACAACACCGCATTTCTCGCTCGCTGGGATGAAATCGCGCGCGTCGTGTATGACATCGTGAACGACTTCGACGGCTCGATCAGCGCCGAACACGGTATCGGCGTGATGAAGCGCGACGAACTCGCTCGCTACAAAAGCGCAGCTGAAATCGAAACCATGCGCGCACTCAAACGCGCGCTCGATCCCAACAACATTCTCAATCCGGGGAAAGTCCTACCCGATTAGGCAGCTTTGGATAATGCAGGCTCATTGGGCGTCGGCGGTTGCGGCGCAGGCATGGGGAACATGCGCACATTGGACGCTTTTGCGTTCGCCATCGCGCTGATCGCGGCTGTTGTGACCGTTGCTGCATAAGGCAGACTTTGAATAGTGAGCATCACCATCCAAAGCGTTGCGGCCGGATCCTGAAAGCCGTTGTTAAACACGGCCATCACAAATAGCGCCAGCAGACACAGGCCCAGCAATGTCGTTTCCTGCCAGATCAGGCGAAACGCCTGATTGAAATGCGCGCGGTCTTCGCATTTCGGCGTACGCAGGAACGGTTTCTTCGACGTGAACAGACCCGCGATTACGGCCTTGCTCACTGTATGCGTCAGCGAAAGCCCCGCGACGGACGCCATCAGCGCCCCCAACACACCGGAGCGCACCTTTTGCGGATAGAGCAGCAGCGTCTTCATTGTCTTCGCGATGAATAACGCAAGCGCCGCCGCCGAAAGCGCAGACATCGGTACGTCGAAATAACGCGGCGCAATGGTCATCAGCATCGTCCACACCAGCGCCAGCAGCGTGACAATCATGCCCAATCCATCGGAAATCCACGGCAACCAGCCGCTGAGGAATTGGTAACGCTGCGCCCAGGAAAGCCCTTTGCCGCCGACGAAAATCGCGCCCGCGTGATGTTTCATGATCTGCATCGCGCCATAAACCCAGCGATAGCGCTGGCTCATGAAAGCCGCGAGCGTATCGGGGATCAGGCCGCGTCCCATGCTGTCGGGAATATAGGCGGCGCTATAACCCGCTTCGAACAGTTTCAGGCCAAGCTCGGTGTCTTCGGTGATGCACCATGTACTCCAGCCACCAACTTCTTCCAGCGCATGCTTGCGCACGAGCGTCATCGTGCCGTGCTGGATGATGGCATCGTGTTCGTTGCGCTCCACCATGCCGATATGGAAGAAACCACGATATTCTTCATAAGCGAGCGCCTTGAACAGGCTTTCATGCGCATCGCGATAATCCTGCGGCCCCTGCACCAGCGCAATGTTCTCCGACGCAAACATCGGCAACGCGCGGCGCAGCCAGAACGGCTCGACCTGATAATCGCTGTCGATGACGGCGACGTAGGTGGCACTAGGATCGGTCAGCCGCAGTGCCTCGTTCAGCGCGCCCGCCTTAAAGCCGACGATCTTGTCGTAATGATAAAAACGGAACCT
>DATCEI010000153.1:0-5399 GCA_036510185.1 Rhizomicrobium sp.
GTCCCAGAGCCGCGCGGTTGCATAATAGGGGTTGCCCTCAGTCTCGTACTGATCGCGGATCGTCTGCTTGAACTCTTCTTCGTCGATCTCGGACCACGTCTTTCCGTTGGCCTCGATGCCTTCGCGCTTGACGGTTGCGAGCACGCTCGCCGCCTGCTCGCCGCCCATTACCGAGATGCGCGCATTCGGCCAGGTGAACAGAAAGCGCGGACTATATGCGCGCCCACACATGCCGTAGTTGCCCGCACCGTACGAGCCGCCGATGATGAGCGTGATCTTCGGCACATTGGCGCAGGCGACGGCCGTCACCATTTTCGCGCCGTCCTTGGCGATGCCGCCGGACTCATATTTGCGGCCGACCATGAAGCCCGCGATGTTTTGCAGGAACAGCAGCGGAATGCGGCGCTGACAGCACAGTTCGATGAAATGCGCGGCCTTCAGCGCGGATTCCGAAAACAGAATTCCGTTGTTGGCGACAATGCCGACCGGCATTCCTTCGATATGCGCGAAACCGGTGACGATGGTTGTGCCGTAGAGCTTTTTGAACTCGTCGAATTCGGAAGCATCCACCAGCCGCGCGATCACTTCGCGCACATCGTATTGAATGGAAAGCGAAGGCGGGACGATGCCGTCAAGCTCGGCGGGATCGTGTGCGGGCGGACGCGGTGTGCGCAGCGGAATATTCGGCTCTTTGCGGTAATTCAGTCCGCCGACGATACGCCGCGCGATGGCGAGCGCGTGCGCGTCGTCATTGGCGTAGTGATCGGCAACGCCGGACACGCGTGCGTGGACATCCGCGCCGCCAAGGTCTTCGGCGGTGACGATTTCACCGGTTGCGGCCTTCACCAGCGGCGGACCGGCGAGGAAAATCGTGCCCTGCCCTTTTACAATAATCGTTTCGTCCGACATCGCGGGCACATAGGCTCCGCCCGCCGTGCAGGAGCCCATAACGCTTGCGATTTGCGGAATGCCAGCCGCGCTCATGTTCGCCTGATTGAAGAAGATGCGGCCGAAATGTTCGCGGTCTGGGAAAATGTCGGCCTGATTGGGCAGGTTCGCGCCGCCGCTATCGACGAGATAAATGCAAGGCAACCGGTTTTCGCGCGCGATCTCCTGCGCGCGCAGATGTTTCTTCACGGTGATCGGATAGTAGGTGCCACCTTTGATCGTGGCGTCGTTGCAAACGATCACACATTCGCGGCCCGACACGCGGCCGATGCCGGTGATGATGCCGGCGGCATGAATATCGCCGTCATATATGCCGAAAGCGGCAAGCGGCGAAAGCTCCAGAAACGGCGAGCCGGGATCGACAAGCCGCTCCACACGCTCACGCGGCAACAGCTTGCCGCGATCGGTGTGGCGCTTGCGGCTGCGTTCGTCGCCGCCGAGTGCCGCGGTTTCCATTCGCGTTTTCAGTTCATCGAGTAGCGTGGCCATTGCGGCCGCATTCTTTTTGAACGCGGCGCCGCCGGGCGCGATGGTGGATTTGAGTTTCGTCACAGGCGCTCAACCGCGATGGCCGTCGCTTCGCCGCCGCCGATGCAGAGGGACGCGATGCCGCGTTTGAGGCCCCGCCGTTTAAGCGCGTTCAGCAGCGTTACGATGATGCGCGCGCCGGATGCGCCGATGGGATGGCCGAGCGCGCAGGCGCCGCCGTTCACATTGACCTTGGCGTGGTCGAGGCCGAGATCGCGCGTCGCGATCATCGCGACATTGGCGAAGGCTTCGTTGATTTCGAACAGATCGACGTCATCTTTTGTCCAGCGCGCAAGTTCTAGCACTTTGCTGATCGCGCCCACGGGAGCGGTGGTAAACCAGCGCGGTTCACCTGCATGGCTTGCTTGTGCCACGATGCGCGCGAGCGGTTTCAGTCCGCGCTTGTTTGCAACGTCTTCGCGCGTAAGCACAAGCGCCGCTGCGCCATCGGAAATCGACGATGAATTTGCCGCCGTTACGGTGCCGTCCTTGGCGAAAGCGGGTTTGAGCGTGGGGATTTTTGCGGGATCGGCTTTGCGTGGTTGTTCGTCGGTGGAGATTTCCGCCTCGCCGCCTTTGGCGGGCACTTTCACGGCGATGATCTCGCCAGCGAAGGAACCATCGCCTTGCGCACGCTTGGCGCGCATGAGGGATTCCGTGGCGTAGGCATCCTGCGCTTCGCGCGTGAATTGATAACGATATGCGGCGTCCTCGGCATAACTGCCCATGAGACGATGCTCATAGGCGTCTTCCAGACCATCGAGGAACATATGGTCCTTGATTTCGCCATGACCGAGGCGATAGCCGCCGCGCGCCTTGGGCAGAAGGTATGGCGAGTTCGTCATGCTCTCCATGCCGCCCGCGACCGCGATGTCGGCGCGGCTCAGCGCCAATTGATCGGAGGCGATCATCACCGCCTTCATGCCGGAGCCGCAGACTTTGCTGATAGTGGTACACGGCACACCATCGGGGAGGCCTGCGAAACGCGACGCCTGCCGCGCGGGCGCCTGCCCCACGCCTGCGGACAACACGCATCCCATCAGCGTTTCGCCGACATCTTCAGCGGCAACGCCAGCGCGTTCGACAGCGGCCCTGATCGCAGCCGCGCCCAATTGCGGCGCGCTCACGCCGGACAACTCGCCCTGAAACGCGCCCATCGGCGTGCGCGCGACGGAAAGGATCACCACATCGTTCGCGGACATAGGCGGTTCCTCTTAAGTGGTTTCCTCGAACAATTCGCGGCCGATCAGCCAGCGGCGGATTTCGCTGGTGCCTGCGCCGATCTCGTAAAGCTTGGCGTCGCGTAACAATCGCCCCGCCGGATATTCGTTGATGTAGCCGTTGCCGCCCAGGCATTGAATGGTTTCCAGCGCCATCCACACGCTTTTCTCGGCGGCGTAGAGGATCGCGCCCGCCGCATCCTTGCGCGTGGTCTGGCCGCGATCACAGGCGCGCGCCACCGCGTAAACATAAGCGCGCGTCGCCGACAGCGTGACATACATGTCGGCGAGCTTGCCCTGCATCAATTGAAACGAGCCGATGGGCTGGCCGAATTGTTTGCGGTCGTGGACGTAGGGCACAACGACGTCCATGCAGCTTTGCATGATGCCGAGCGCGCCTGCCGCCAGCACCGCGCGTTCGTAATCGAGGCCGCTCATCAGGATGGCAGCGCCAGAACCCTCGCGGCCAAGCATGTTTTCTTCCGGCACTTCGCAATCCTCGAACACGAGTTCGCAGGTGTCGCTGCCGCGCATGCCGAGCTTGTCGAGTTTCTGTGCGGTGCGGAAACCTTTGAAGCCTTTCTCGATCAGAAAAGCGGTGATGCCGCGCGGACCCGCGCCTGCATCAGTTTTCGCGTACACAACCAGCGTGTCGGCTTCCGGCCCGTTGGTGATCCACATTTTCGTGCCATTGAGCACATAATTGCTGCCGCGTTTCTCCGCGCGCAGGCGCATCGACACGACATCGGAGCCGGAACCGCTTTCGCTCATGGCCAGCGCGCCGACGTGATCGCCGGAAATCAGCTTGGGAAGATAGCGGCGTTTCTGTTCCTCATTGCCATTGCGGCGGATCTGGTTCACGCAAAGATTGGAATGCGCGCCATAGGACAGGCCGACGCTGGCCGAACCACGGCTCACCTCCTCCATCGCGATACAATGTTCGAGATAGCCCAGACCCGTGCCGCCATATTCCTCCTCGACGGTGATGCCCAGTAGGCCGAGTTCACCCATCTGCGGCCAGAGATGGCGGGGGAACTGGTTGGTGCGGTCGATCTCGGCGGCGATGGGCGCGATGCGGTCGGAGGAAAAGGTCCGCACGGAATCGCGCAGCATGTCGGCGGTGTCGCCAAGGTCGAAATCGAGCGAGGGATAGGAATTGGGGATCATCGAGTTGTCCGAACTGGTTGTGTTACTCTAACGACTTGCTACGGCAACTGGAAATACTCAAATTCACGTACTTTGACTGAACAAACCCATATAGCTATTCGGAAATCTTGCCAGACAATCGACGGGCAAACCATTTGAAATCCCTTGTACAGCGTTTCATCTTTCGGCCGTAGATATCACGACCGTCTACCGACATAGTTAGTTCGGAAAGGGCCACTCTGATGGCATCTCGTACTTCGGAAATCCGCAAACTGTTCATTGGCTCAGCAATGAATTCGACTAGTACTAGAGGATCGTCGACGGCAATTGGTCGTTCTTCGATGTCGTTACAGACAAACATGCTCCACAGGATACCATCTGGTAGTGGTGGCATAAAATGGAATACATTCCCCTTCTCTTCACCGGTCCGAGAATTTCTGACGGCAAGTTTATCGATGATAAAGGGGCCAACTCCAACATTCGTCAGCGCAACGGCAATCCGGTTCTCTTGATCCATGAAGCTTATGAAAGGAAGCGGCTGCAAAGATTTGAAATTATGTCGTCGTTGTATCCACATGGTATAGATGGAAACTGCAAGTGCAATAAGCGCGAGAATCTGTCCGCTGTGTCCGCCAATATAATCAAGCACAACGGAAATCGCATTAGCCATCGCAGCTAACATCATTTTCAAATCTATCATATCGAATGGGACCATGTGCATGAGAGCAAGCCATGCAACTTGAACAAATCGTGCACGTCAACTTATTCGCTGTGCTAGCCCCATAGAATGCCCGTCTAATTTTGGTGCGGTCGAGAAGACTCGAACTTCCACGCCTTGCGGCGCTACCACCTCAAGGTAGTGCGTCTACCAATTCCGCCACGACCGCATCGTTGGGTGCCGGGGTGTAGCAAAGGCGGCAAGGCTTGGGAAGGGCGGTGAACTGGCCCGAAACATGGTAATTTGAGGGATGCTTGTGGGGAGCGGGAAATGGGGATGCAGCCCGATATTCAGGCCTTTTTTGACCCGGCGAGTTTCACGATCACCTATCTGGTGAGCGATCCGGCCACCAAACGCGCGGCGATCATCGATCCGGTGCTGGATTACAACGACAAGCGGGCGCGGACCTCGACGGTTTCGGCGGACAAGGTGCTGGCGGCGGCGGCCGGCATGACCATCGCCTGGGTGCTGGAAACCCACGCCCATGCCGAACATCTTTCGGCCGCCGCCTATCTGCAGGAGCGCACAGGCGCGAAAATCGCCATCGGGAAGGGAATCACGGAAACGCAGAAATTCTTCGGCGCGATGTTCAATGCGCACGACATCGCGGGCGACGGCGCGCCGTTTGACCGTTTGTTGAGCGATGGCGAGCGCCTGAAACTGGGCGAACTTGAAATCGAAGTGCTGCACACGCCCGGCCATACGGCGGGATGCGTGAGTTATAAAGTCGGCGAGAATATTTTCATCGGCGACACGATGTTCATGCCGGATTACGGCACGGCGCGCACCGATTTTCCCGGCGGCGATGCGCGTGCGTTGTATCATTCGGTCAGGCGGTT
>DATCEI010000154.1:0-3918 GCA_036510185.1 Rhizomicrobium sp.
ACGGCAAACCCGCCGAGCCGGGTGAAGCGGGCGAACTTGTGATCCGCAGCCCCTATGTTGCACTGGGCCGCTGGATCGGCGGGCGTTGCGTGACGGATGATTTTCCCAGCGATCCCGACGATGCGCATCAGCGCATTCTTCGCACGGGCGATCTTGCGCGGTTGCGCGATGATGGCCTCATCGATCTCATCGGCCGCAAGGATCGTCAGATCAAAATCCGCGGACAGCGCATCGAACCCGGCGAAATCGAAGCGGCTTTGCGCTGCCGTCCCGATATCATTGATTCCGCGGTTTGGCCGCGCCGTGTCGGCGAAACATGGTGGCTTATCGCCTATGTCGTTTCGCGTGAGACAGCTTCGCTGGACGCGCTGAAGCTTTATTTGAAGGAAACGCTTCCATCTTCTCTGCGGCCGCAACGGATTTATTTTGTACCTGAAATACCGCGCCTGCCCAGCGCGAAGCTCGATGCGAAAGCTCTCGAATTGCTGGACGAGAAACACCAGCGGGCGGAACGCTTGCCTGAAGCGGCCAATGATAATGATGTCGCGGCCAGCGACGTCGAAACGATTGTTACAAATATCTGGAAACGCCTGCTCGGCCTTCCGTCCATCCATCGCGATGCGGATTTCTTCGATCTCGGCGGGGATTCGCTTCTCACACTGAACATGATGTTCGAGATTGAGGAGGCGCTCGGCATCGAACTTCCCGTCACGATGATTTATCAAACGCCGACCATCGAATCCCTGTCCGCCGCGATTGAACAGCATACCAAACCCGAATTCTCGCCGCTTGTGCCGATCAGGACCGGCGAAGGCGCGCCGTTGTTCATCGTGCATGGCGTTGGCGGCAATGTGATGGAATTGTTTGCGCTCGGACGGCAGATCGAAGGCCCCGCCTATGCTATTCAGGCGCGCGGTCTGGATGGGCACGAGGAACCAAACCGCAGCATCGCGGATATGGCCGCGTATTACCTGTCTGCCATTCGCAACATTCAGCCTGCGGGGCCATACAATCTCGCGGGATACTCGTCCGGCGGATTGATTGCGTTTGAAATGGCGCAACGGCTAAAGCGAAACGGCGAAAAAGTCGAGTTGCTGGCGCTGATCGACACGCAAACCAATGCGCGCCAATGGCCCCTTGGCGTGTGGCTCGATGTTCTGAAACGCAGAGGCCGCCATCATCGCGCGACGCTTGGTGCGCTGAGTACGATGCAGCAATTCTCATACGGCGCAAAGATTATAGGCTCCTTTGGCAAAAGAATTCTGTGGCGTCTTGGTGTCGGCAAAACCAGCGCGCCGGTTCATCCGGAATTGCGAATGCCTTCGGCATTGCAAAAAGTGTTTGAGGCAACGCTTGAGGCCGTCGCGAATTACCGGCCCCGGCGTTATGACGGCGACGTTCTGCTGCTTGTGTCGGAACTCGGCGATCCGATGATGGCGGAGCCGGGAAAAATCTGGCCGCGTTATGCGCGCGCCGTGAAGACAAGGATCATTCCGGGCGATCATCGCAGCATGATTCAGGGCGAGAACGGAAAAATTCTGGCGAAAATACTTTCCGAACGCTTTCAGGCGTGTGCGAGTTCGATCTGAATTACGCTTGCGCGTTCGACCGCGAAAGAGGCCGCGCAAATCTCAAGATAGAATTGCCAGTTGCGCAGGAACGCCTGATTGTGACCGAGTGCTGTGATTTCGCTTTCGCGCGCGCGCATCCGCGCCGACCATTCGCGCAATGTGCGGGCATAATCCTGCCCGAAAGAAAACGTGTCGCGGATTTTTAGCCCCGCACGCTCGGCTTCCTCACGGATGCGTTGCAGCGACGGCAGCATGCCGCCGGGGAAAACATAGTGCCGGACGAAATCGCTGCGCGTGCGATAGCCCGCGAAAAACTCATCGCGAATGGCGATGGTCTGGATCATCGCGCGGCCGCCGCGACGCAGCCGTTCGGCGATGGTGCGGAAATATTGCGGCCAATATTGCTCGCCCACTGCTTCAAACATCTCGATAGACACGATCATGTCGAATGTGCCGCTTACTTTGCGATAATCCTGAAGGCGAATGTCGGCTTTGCCGTTCAGCCGCGCCGTTGCGAATTTGTGCTGCGACGGTGAAATGGTGAGGCCCGTCACGTCATGGGACTCGCGCGAAGCTTCCTCCGCGAAACCGCCCCAGCCGCAACCGATTTCCAGAACGGAAGAACGGGGCGAAACGAAATGCTCCAGAATGCGGTCATATTTGTTGTGCTGCGCTTCGACCAGACTGTTCTCCGGCTTTTTGAAAAGTGCGGACGAATAGGTCATCGTTTCGTCGAGCCACAGGCGATAGAAATCATTGCCGACATCGTAATGCGCCTGAATGTTCTTGCGGCTGCCGCTGATGCTGTTGCGGCGAACAAGCTTGTTGTGCAGCGTGAGCAGAAGCCGGTTGAAAAGATTGCCGTGGGCAAACCCTTCGAGATAATCGAGGTTCAGCAGGAAAACGGAAATCAGCGCTTCGATACTGTCAGTTTCCCACGCGCCCGCGATGTAATCTTCGCCCAGCGCGATATCGCCGCGCGCAATCGTTCGGCGCAGCACATCCCATTCGTGAATGACGAAACGCCCGCGCGGACCGGGCCGCGGTCCACGCACGATGGTTTCCGTGCCGTCCGGCGCCACGAATTCCAGCGTGCCGAATTCAAGCCGCGAAATCGCTTCCAGCCAGCGTTGCTGAATCACCGAGTTCGGTATAAGGCTCATCACATTCCCCGAAACCAAATGCGTCACGCATGGCAGGCATACTCTATATGCCCGCCCACCAGGTGTAACCCTGATCCTCCCAATACCCGCCTTTGCCACCATTGATGTGGCCGAAATCATCGACCAGCTCGATGCCGTTCACATATTTCGCCATTTTGTAGCCGAGCTGGCGTTCCGCGCGCAGGCGCACCGGCGCGCCGTTTGCAACCGGAAGCGGCGCGCCGTTCAGATCATAAGCCAGAATGGTTTGTGGGTGCATCGCCTCCACCATGTCAAGGCTCTCATAATAGTAAAGCGGATGCGCATCGTCATTCGACCAGTCGTCGGCGCAATGGAACACGACATATTTGGCGGAAGGCATCGGCCCCGCTTTCATGAGAATTTGCGCAAGCGGCGCGCCCGTCCATTCGCCGATGCACGACCAGCCCTCCACGCAATCATGCCGCGTGATCTGCGTGCGCGAAGGCAGCGCGCGCAATTCCGCGATGGAGAGATCGTAGGGATGATCGACAAGTCCGCGCACTGCTATGCGCCAGTCGCGGAACTGGCTTGCGACCTGCGCATCGTAATCGTCCGAATTGGGATTGAGCGTGCCGTTGGCGCGGAACACAGGCGCGATGTCGGCCCTGGTGAATTCCGGCGCCAGTGCGCTGCGCCCCGCGAACAGCCGCTGCACGGAGCGTGTAAGGTTCTCCGCGCTCGACAATACGTTCTGCCCTGTCGGCGATTGCGAAATCTTGTCACAACCGGCGAGCACGGCGGCGCTGGCGGTTGCCGCGGCACGGGCGAGGAATTTGCGGCGTGAGGCGTCAGCCATCTTCGGCCTCGATTTTGTAACGCCCTGTAATCATCGAACGCAGATTGTTGATCGGCCCGGACAGAACCACCATCACGATGTGGATGATGAAGAAGCCCACAAACGAAAAGGCGCAGATGAAATGGATCGTGCGCGCGCTTTGCCGCCCGCCGAACAGAGACAGCAATTGCGGCAAGGCGCTATCCATCGTCGGCGACATGGTCAGCCCCGTCAGCACGATCAGCGGCCCGATAATGAAAATCACCGTGAAATAAGCGAGCTTCTGAAGCACGTTGTAATGCAGGGCTTCTTTTCCTTTCGGAAAACGCAAGCGCAGATGATCGATAATGTCCTGTCCGATATTGCGCAGGTCGCGCAGCGTGGGAAA
>DATCEI010000155.1:0-2079 GCA_036510185.1 Rhizomicrobium sp.
CTGCCCGTGCGAAGCTGGATCCGCAAAGGGATGGAGGCCTACATCACCGTGCTGATGGAGGCGCTGTGGCCGAAGAAGCGCACCCTCACCGCCTATCTCAACCTCGCCAATTGGGGGCATGGCAATTTCGGCGCGGAGGCGGCAGCCCAAGCCTATTTCGAAACCTCGGCGGCGCGGCTGACGCCGGAGGAAGCCTCGCGGCTGGCCGCCATCCTGCCCGACCCGGAGAAATGGCGCGCGGCCCGGCCCGGACCTTACGTTGCCGGGCGCAGCGAGACGGTGGTCGCCCGCATGGGCGAGGTGCGGCGCGACGATCTGGATTCCTGCGTCCGGCCATGATCTTTAAGGCACCATGCGCCGATTGATCCATCTGATGCTTGCCCCCGCCTCGCGTTTCGCACGGCTGCTCGTGGCCGAAAAGCGCATCGCCTGCGACGTGATGGGCGCGGACGACATCGCTGCCCATTTGCCCGCCTTCGAGGATGACGGCGTGCGCTGCGAAGGACTGTGGGCCGTGGTCGATCATCTGGAAGGCAATTATCTGGATTTTCCCATGACGCCCGAAGACGGCGCCGCGCGCGCGGAGGCGTTGCGCCTGCTCGACTGGGCGATGGGGCCGCTGCACGAGAACGTGACGCGCAAGATCGTGTTCGAGAAAGCGTCCGCGCGTTTCACGGGCGCGAATTTGCGGCGCACGCCGGACATGGACACGATCCGTCAGGGGCGCGAGGCGATAAAACCCTATCTCGCCCATATCGGGGCTGCGGCGGAGCGGCGCGGTTATCTCGCGACGAGGGAATGCACGTTGGCCGATCTGGCGGTGGCGGCACATTTGTCGGCGCTGGATTATTTCGGCGAGGTGCCGTGGGCGGATTTTCCACTGGCCGCGGAATGGTATCTGCGCATGAAATCGCGGCCCGCTTTCCGCACCCTGCTGGCCGACCGCGTGCCGGGCCAGCCGCCCGCCCCCAATTATGCCGAACTCGATTTCTGAACGCATCCGCGAACGCGCGCGTGCCGAAGGATTCGATGCCGTGCGCTTTGCACGCGCGGAAGCGTTGCCGGACGCATCCGCGCATCTGTCGGAATTTCTCGCCGAAGGCCGTCACGGCACGATGGAGTGGCTGGCGCGCAATGCCGACCGCCGCGCCGATCCGATAACGCTCTGGCCATATGCGAAAAATATCATCATCGTCGGCGCGAACTACGCGCAAAGCGGCGATCCGCTGGAAAATCTCGCCCATCCCGAACGCGGCAACATCTCGGTCTATGCGCGCGGTGCCGATTACCACGACGTGCTGAAAGTAAAGCTCAAACGCCTGGCGCAATTCGTGGCGGCGGAATCTGGTGCCGATGGGAAGGTTTTTATCGACACCGCGCCCGTGATGGAAAAACCGCTGGCGCAAGCGGCAGGCCTCGGCTGGCAAGGCAAGCACACCAACCTTGTCAGCCGCGAATTCGGTTCGTGGCTGTTCATTGGCTCGATTTTCACCACGCTTGATCTTCCGCCCGATGAACGCGAGGCCGATCATTGCGGGCAATGCACGCGCTGTCTGGAGGCCTGCCCCACCGACGCCTTCACCGCGCCCTACCGCATCGATGCGCGGCGGTGCATTTCCTATCTGACAATCGAACACAAAGGCCCGATCCCGCGCGAATTCCGCGAAGCGATGGGCAATCGCATCTATGGCTGCGACGATTGCCTCGCCGTCTGCCCATGGAACAAATTCGCGCAAACGGGGCACGAAGCGAAGCTGCATGCGCGCGAAGAACTTGCCAACGCGCGCCTTGCCGATCTCGTTCGGCTTGATGATACCGCGTTTCGCGAACTGTTTCGCGGCTCACCCATCAAGCGCACGGGCCGCGACCGTTTCATCCGCAATGTGCTGATCGCCATCGGCAATTCCGGCGACGCATCACTCGCCCATGACGCCGAACATTTGCTTGGCGATGCCTCGCCGCTCGTGCGTGGAGCGGCGGTATGGGCGTTGTCACGTCTTGATCCGCAACGATTGCAAACACTCGCTGCAACGCATGCGCTATCCGAAACCGATACGGATGTTCTTATAGAATGGCAGG
>DATCEI010000156.1:0-2278 GCA_036510185.1 Rhizomicrobium sp.
ATGCTGTTCGTCATCGTCTTCGCGGGCTTTGTGTTCTACGCGCCGGATTTCTTCGGCAATCCGGACAATTACATTCCCGCCAATCCGCTGGTGACGCCGCCCGATATCGTGCCCGAATGGTATCTGCTGCCCTTCTACGCGATGCTGCGTTCGGTGCCGCAGAAACTCATCGGCGTGCTGGTGCTGGCCGGTTCGCTGGTGACGCTGTTCTTCATCCCGTGGCTCGATACGTCAAAAGTGCGCTCGGCGCGCTTCCGTCCGATGCTGAAACAGTTCTTCTGGTTCTTCGTCGTGGTGTGCGTGGTGCTCGGTTATTGCGGCGCGCAAAGCGCGGACGCACTGGTGCCGCATACGTCGATCCCGCTTGTGTGGGTGGCGCGCATCGGCACGTTTTATTACTTCGCTTATTTCTGGGTCATCATGCCTCTACTGGGATTGATCGAAACACCAAAACCCTTGCCGGATTCCATCGCGAAATCCGTCCTTGCGCCGGCGGAGTGAGAGAGATGATGAAACACTTCGCTCTCGCAGCCGCCATCGCGCTTCTGCCCGCGCTCGCGCAGGCCGCCGACGACAACAGCCATGCGCTGCCGCCCAAATCGGTCAGCTTCTCCTTCGACGGCCCGTTCGGCATGTTCGATCGTGGCGCCCAGCAGCGCGGCTTTCAGGTCTATAAGGAAGTCTGCTCGGCCTGCCACAGCTTGAATCGCGTGTCATTCGCGAGCCTCGCCGAAGATGGCGGCCCCGGCTTCACCGACGCGCAGGTCAAGGCGATTGCTGCGGGCTACAAGATTCCCGCAGGCCCCAACGACAAGGGCGAAACGACCGACGCCAGCGGCAATCCGCTGACACGGGCAGGCGTGATCGCCGATCACTTCCCGCCACCGTTTGCGAACGAACAGGCCGCGCGCACCGCCAATGGCGGCGCGTTGCCGCCGGACCTTTCGATCATCGTCAAGGCGCGCGCGGGTGGACCCGCTTACGTCTATTCGATCATCAGCGGTTTCGGACAGACGCCGCCCAAGGGTTTCGTCGTGCAGACGAACAAATACTACAATCCGTATTTCGAAGGCCGGAACATCTCCATGCCGCCGCCGCTCACCAAAGGCAGCGTGACCTTTTCGGACGGCACGCCGGCGACCGTGGAACAGGAAGCGCACGACGTCGTGACGTTCCTGACCTGGGCGGCGGACCCCTCGCTTGAGGCGCGCCATCGCACGGGTTTCGGCGTGATGCTGTTCCTCGTGCTGCTGTCGGGGCTGCTCTATCTGTCCTACCGCAAGGTCTGGGCGGACGCGCATTAAGTTCCGGCGTCTGACAGGCAACGAAAGCTGCTACGATCCGTTTTGAGAGAAACGGATCGGGAGCACGCCATGCAGAAAATCACCACATTCCTGTGGTTCGACAAAAACGCCGAGGACGCGGCGAAATTCTACGTTTCGCTGTTCAAGAATTCGAAGATCAACAGCATCTCGCACTATCCCGCCGACAATCCGTCGGGCAAGACGGGCGAGGTCATGGGCGTGATCTTCGAACTCGATGGCCGCGAATATTACGCACTCAATGGCGGCAAGCATTTCAAGTTGACGCCCGCTGTCTCGCTTTATGTGAATTGCGAAACGCAGGAAGAAATCGACACGCTGTGGAGCAAACTCACCGCCGATGGCGGTCAGGCCTCGCAATGCGGCTGGCTCACGGACAAATTCGGCCTGACCTGGCAGATCGTGCCGCGCATCCTGCCGGAGCTGATGAGCGAAAAGCATCCCGCCAAGGCAAAGCGCGTGATGGAAGCATTCATGAAGATGGTGAAGTTCGATATCGCTGAACTGCAACGCGCGTACGACGCCGGGTAATCATCCCCCCACTCCGTCATCACCCGGCTCGTCCGGGTGATCCAATTTTCTAGAAGCAAAATGGATTGCCCGGATCCTTCGCAAAAAGCTCAGGACCGGGCAATGACGGATGGAATTTAGTTCCCCTTCTCCGGCGTGACCGCCATGAACGCATCACGCGGCGGCGGTTTGGGCTTTGGGAAGTGCGAATAATCGGGCTTGGGCCGCGCATGCTCGATCGCATAGACGAGCGTTCCACCCCACAGGGCCGTGAAAACCAGCCCGATGCCCAGCCCGATCAGGCCCGCCTTGAACGGTGTCATTTTGTCTGGGTCCATGGGTGAAACCAACACCGTCGCTGCCCTTTGCGTCAAGCATTGTCCACGAGGCGCGCCATGCTAAAACGGCCCGCAATTTCAGGCGGCCCCCATGACCAACACCGTTCT
>DATCEI010000157.1:0-5224 GCA_036510185.1 Rhizomicrobium sp.
GCGCATGGCAGAGCTATACCTCCGCCGTCGCGACCATCACCTCCAATCAGGCGCAGGTGAAGGCCAACCAGATTGCGTTCGACGGTGTGAAGAAGGAACAGCAGGTCGGCGGCCGCACCACGCTCGACGTGCTGAATGCCGAAGAGGAATTGCTCGATTCCGAAGTCGGCGTCATCGCCTCACAACGCAACGCGGCCATCGCAGCCTATCAATTGCTGGCGGCGGAAGGCGGGCTGACGGCCAAGAGCCTCGCGCTGCCGGTGAAGATCTACGATCCGCTGGAACATTACGACAGCGATGCGTCGCGCTGGATCGGCATTGGCGACTGGAGCGACTGGTAACGTCTTTGCCTTCGCGACCCATCTGTTTTAGGGTTTCCGGAGTCACCCAACAGCCGCATGGATCGCATGGCGAACGCCGCCAATACCCAACATGAACCGACCATGGAGGAAATTCTCGCCTCCATCCGCAAGATCATCTCCGAAGATGCGCCGGAACAAGCCGCCGAGGCGGTGGCGCCCGCGCCGCCACCCCCGCCCGCGCCGATGCCGGAGCCGGTCGCCGAGATGGATGTATTGGAACTGACCGAGGAAATTCCCGACGAGAAACAAGCCGCTCATGCGCCGCCGCCGGAACTCTCCGACGACGTGATATTCGAGCCCATCGAGGAGCCCGCCATGTCCAACGCGCATGATGACAGCCACGAGGGCATCTTCTCCGACAAAACACGCGCGGCGATGGACAGCACCTTCGCGCATATCGACACAACCGAGGAAGCGCCCGCGCCCGTGCGTGCCTCGACGCCGCTTCCACCCGTGGACAATGGCAGCATCGCCGCCGTGTTCGAGCACGCCATCCGTCAGAGTTTCGAGCCCGTGCTGCGCGAATGGCTGGGCGCCAATAGCGACGCGATGGTGGCGCATATGACGCCCGTGATCCGCGAATGGATGGACGAGAATTTCCCGCCGCTGCTCGAAGATGCGGTACGCAGCGAAGTGGCCCGCGCGGTAAGGGCGAAAAGCAAACGCTAGAAGCCTGAATCGTTTTGCTTTTTCCGACTTATCCACGGTCGGATTTCTTGTGCTAGAAGATTTCCATGTTGGACAAGACTTTCAATCCCGGCGAGGTCGAACGCCGCATTTACGCGCAATGGCAGGAAAGCGGCGCGTTTCGCGCTGGCCGCAGGCCGGATGCGGAGCCGTTCTGCATCATGATCCCGCCGCCCAATGTGACGGGGCGGCTGCATATCGGCCATGCGCTGAACAACACGCTGCAGGACGCGCTGGCGCGGTTTGAGCGCATGCGCGGCAAGGATGTGCTTTGGCAGCCGGGCACGGATCACGCAGGCATCGCCACGCAGCTTGTTGTCGAGCGCCAACTGGCCGAACGCCAGCAAAGCCGCGTCGCAATGGGCCGCGAGAAATTCGTCGAAGCGGTCTGGAAATGGAAAGAGGAATCCGGCGGCGCGATTTCCGAACAATTGCGCAGGCTGGGCGCCTCCGCCGACTGGTCGCGCGAACGCTTCACGATGGGTGCGAGCGGTCAGCACGACGACCAGATGGTTCGCGCCGTAACGCGCGCATTCGTCAATCTCTATAACACGAAAGATTCCGACGGGAAGCGGCTTATCTACAAAGACAAGCGGCTCGTGAATTGGGATCCGCGATTGCAAACGGCGGTAAGCGATCTCGAAGTCGAGAACATCGAAGTCAAAGGGCATTTGTGGTATATCAAATATCCCATAGAGAACGCACCCAGCCAGTTCATCACGGTGGCGACGACGCGCCCCGAAACGATGCTGGGCGATACAGCGGTGGCCGTGCATCCCGACGATGTGCGTTACAAGGATTTGGTCGGCAAGAATGTGATCGTGCCGCTCGCGAACAGGCATATTCCAATCGTCGCCGACGAGCATTCCGACCCCGAGAAGGGAACGGGCGCGGTGAAGATCACGCCGGGCCACGACTTCAACGATTTCGAGGTTAGAAGGCGTCATCCAGAAATTGGTCTACTTAATATTTTCGACCGTCAGGGACATATGAATTTGGGAGGAGACAATGTTGGTGTCTGGGACAAAGATACTCCCGATGGCAAAGCGTTACTTGACTTGGATGGCCGTGATCGATTCGAAGCGCGTAAGCACATCGTTTCAATGCTCGAACAACACGGTTTAATCGAAAAGGTCGAGGAAATCACTCATGCGGTTCCGCATGATGAAAAAACAAAAACCGTTGTCTTAGAGCCGATGTTGACCGAACAATGGTATCTCAACGTCGCGCCGCTTGCGAGAAATGCAGTTGAAGCGGTGGAAAGCGGACGAACGAAGTTTGTTCCCGAAAATTGGGCGGGCGTTTATTTCAACTGGATGCGCAACATCCATCCTTGGTGCATCTCGCGCCAGCTCTGGTGGGGTCACCAAATTCCCGCTTGGTATGGTCGGGGGGAGGTCGACGGACGAACTTCATTTGACTATCCAGAAATCTTTGTCGCGCAGACGGAAGCTGAGGCTATCCAACTTGCCGAAGAAAAATATGGGTGCAAAGTTCGCGTCGTATCTGAAGTACCCACTGACGCAACGGAGGACGTTTCTCAACAACTCATAGCCGATCAGTTGGCAGGTAAACCCCGCTGGGAACCAATCTGGCGCGATCCCGATGTTCTCGACACATGGTTCTCCTCCGCGCTATGGCCATTCTCGACGCTCGGCTGGCCGGATGAAACGACGGAGCTGAAACGCTTTTATCCGACTTCGGTTCTCATCACGGGTTTCGACATCATTTTCTTCTGGGTCGCCCGCATGATGATGATGGGCCTGCATTTCATGAAAGATGTGCCCTTCCGCACCGTGTTCATCCACACGCGCGTGCTGGACGAGAAGGGCCAGAAAATGTCGAAGACGAAAGGCAACGTCGTCGATCCGCTGGAACTCATCGATGAATTCGGCGCCGATGCGTTGCGCTTCACGCTGGCGTTGGCGGCGGGGCAGGGCCGCGACATGCGCATCGGGCCTTCGCGCGTGGAAGTAAATCGCAATTTCGCAACGAAAATCTGGAACGCCGCGAGCTTCTGCGAAATGAACGGCTGCGTCACGCGCGACGATTTCGATCCCGCGAGTGTTTCGCAGACCGTCAACAAATGGATCGTGGGCGAAACCGCGCGCGCCGCTGCCGAAGTCACCGCCGCGTTCGAATCACACCGCTTCAACGAAGCCGCCGTCGCCGCTTACCGTTTCGTGTGGGATGTGTTCTGCGACTGGTATCTAGAATTTATCAAGCCACTGCTTAACGGCACAGATGAAGGCGCAAAAGCCGAAGCGCGCATGACCGCCGCCTGGGTGCGCGACCGCGTGCTGGCGCTGTTGCATCCCTACATGCCGTTCATCACCGAGGAACTATGGGCGCGCACGGCGAACGGCGCGCGTGCTTCTTTGCTGATCGAAGGTCCATGGCCCGAACTTTCGCATTTGCCGCGCCATGATTCCGCGCGCGTCGAAATGCAATGGCTAATCGATCTCGTCTCCGGCGTCCGCTCCATCCGTGCAGAAATGAATGTGCCGCCGTCTGCGCGCATCGCACTGGTTTTGAAAGACGCAAGCACCGAAACGCGCGCACGCCTCGAACGCAATCGCGATGTGATTTTGACGCTCGCGCGATTGGAAAGTGTTGGCGCTACCGACACGCTGCCGAAAGGCTCCGCTCAATTCGTAATCGGCGAAGCGATTGCCGCATTGCCGCTGGGCGACGTCATCGACTTTGCGAAAGAACGTACACGCCTCGAAAAAGAACTGAAGAAAGCCGAAGACGAAATCGCACGTTTCGACGCGAAGCTCGCCAACGAGCAATTCGTTTCCCGCGCGCCCGAAGACGTGCTCACCGAACAACGCGAAAAACGCGCGGAAGCCGCCGCGCTCGCGCTACGATTAAGAGAAGCCGTTTCACGTTTGGCAATTTAAGGATCGTGCCATGACCAAATTCGACAAATCCAAACTTCCGTCCCGCCACGTCACCGAAGGGCCGTCGCGCGCGCCGCATCGCTCTTACTATTATGCGATGGGCCTGACGGAGGAGGAAATCCACCAACCCTTCGTCGGCGTGGCGACGTGCTGGAACGAATCCGCGCCCTGCAACATCGCGCTGATGCGTCAGGCGCAATCCACCAAGCGCGGCGTAAAGGATTCGGGCGGCACGCCGCGCGAATTCTGCACCATCACCGTCACCGATGGCATCGCGATGGGACATGAGGGCATGAAATCCTCGCTCGTCTCGCGCGAAGTGATCGCGGATTCCGTCGAACTCACCATGCGCGGACATTGCTACGACGCGCTGGTCGGCATCGCGGGCTGCGACAAGAGCTTACCCGGCATGATGATGGCGATGCTGCGGCTGAACGTGCCGAGCGTGTTTCTCTATGGCGGTTCCATCATGCCCGGCAAGTTCAAGGGCAAGGACGTTACCGTCGTCGATGTGTTTGAGGGCGTCGGCCAATTCGCCGCCGACAAAATGTCCGCTTGCGATCTCACTGAACTCGAACGTCACGCCTGTCCCGGCGCGGGCGCATGTGGCGGACAATTCACCGCCAACACGATGGCTTGTGTCGCCGAAGCGATCGGACTTGCGCTGCCTTATTCCTCCGGCCCGCCCGCCGAGGTTTTGGCGCGAGACGATTTCGCGTTGAAGGCCGGTGAAATGGTGATGAAGCTGCTCGCGAAAAATTTGCGCCCGCGCGACATCGCCACGCGCAAAGCGTTCGAGAATGCAGCGGCTGTCGTGGCCGCGACGGGCGGCTCGACCAACGCGGCACTACATTTGCCTGCGATGGCGAATGAATGCGGCATCAAATTCGATCTGTTCGACGTGGCGGAGATTTTCAAACGCACGCCTTATCTCGCCTCGCTCAAGCCGGGCGGACAGTATGTGGCGAAAGATATGTGGGAAGCGGGCGGCGTGCCCATGCTGATGCGCGCGTTGCTGGATGGTGGTTACATCGACGGCACCTGCATGACGGTGACGGGCAAAACGGTTGCGGAAAATCTGCGCGAAGTGAAATTCAATCCGAACCAGTCCGTGATGCGCGACACGAAGAACCCGCTGGCGCCGACCGGCGGTGTTGTCGGCTTGCGCGGCAATCTCGCGCCCGAAGGCGCCATCGTGAAAGTGGCGGGGCTGAAACATCTGCATCATCGCGGACCCGCGCGCGTGTTCGATTGCGAAGAGGATTGCTTCGC
>DATCEI010000158.1:0-7635 GCA_036510185.1 Rhizomicrobium sp.
GCGCCCGCCGCACCCGATGCGATATATCCAATATTGCCCCAGCTCCACGAAGCATCGGCAACATTGGTGTAAGAGATGAAGCCCTTCGGCTGGCCGGAGCCCGTGCCGCTGACGAACGCCGCGCCTTCCTGTTCGGCGAACACGATCTGCACTTCATTGGCGAGCCATTGTTCGATATCCACGAAGCTGTCGTCGAGCAACGGCTGCGTGGTGGCGGGCATCGCGTAAAGCTCCATCGCCGGGAAATCGATGGCCGAGATGGTGGGTGTGCTGGTGGTGGAGATCGAATCCGTTTCCGCAACCCAGCCCGACGCGGCTTCCACCGTCGTGATTGGTTTGCGATATATGGAAGATCCAATCTGCTGCACGGTGGCGAGCCCGCGGATCGGCGATGCCTTCGCCAGAATTCGGTCGATGGTCTGCGCGATTTCCAGCGGCACGGTGTAACCGCCATCCGCGTTGGAGCCCTTCCGACAGCGCCTTCACTTCCAGCGCGTTGAAGCCAGCAGCATCGCCTTTGCGCATATAACGGTCGAACGCGACTTTGCGTTCGCGGCCGGCGCGATCAACGGATTTCTGCTCGCCGCCGATGGAGGGGCGGTGAGCGGCCAGCGAAAGCTCATCCAGCGCGCGTTTCTGTTCGTCCAGCGCGCGGTTGATGCGGTCCACCTTTTCTTCGGTGACGACATCGGCGCTGCGCTTTTCGATTTGCGCGATGCGTTCGTCGTTGGCGTCCTTGAAGGCGTCGAAGGCGCGCAGGAAATCGTCGAACGCGTCCTTGATCTCCCGATGGTTCGCCGCGTCTTTCGACTCCAGCGATTTGGTTTCCAGTTCCATTATGCTTCCTTTCTTATGATGACAAAGCGAGGCCCGCGCGGCGGATATCGTCCGCGAGCGTCTCGCCCTTGCTTCCTATGGCCGTGACCTGGCTTCCCGCGAGCAACGGGAAGGTCACGACCGAGACTTCCCACAGCTCAATTTCCAAAAGTGTGCGCAAACCTTTCGCATCGCGCCGGGCGCGCAATGTGCGAAACCCGATGGATAATCCGTTGAGCGCGCCCTCGCGCAGCAGCGTCTGCACCTCCGCGCCGCGCGGCACATCGGTGACGAGGCGTCCGCGCACATAAAGCCCGCGCGAATCCTCCCTGATCTGCTCCCACACGCCGATGGGTTCGTGCGCGAAATGCTGATAGAGCATCCGCACGCGCGAGGGCGGCCGTTTGCGCAAACTCGCTGCGAACGCGCCCGGCGCCACGATGTCGCCCGCGCCATCGGGCACGCCGAACAGCGAGGCATAGCCTTCGAATTCATCGGCGCCGAGTGCCGCGATTTGCGCGCGCGCGCTCACATGCGCGAGGCGTCGCCTCACATGTTGAACCTGTACTGTCACGTTTGTATTCCGTTATGGGGCGCGATCGCGCGTGTTGATGCGGTCGAGTTTGTTTTCGATCCGCGAAAGAGAGTCCTTCATCGCACTCACCTGATCTTCGAGCACGGCGACGCGACTGATCGCCGATTGATCGTCGGCGAGTGTTGTCTCCAGCACCTTGATGCGTTCCGCCGCCGAGCCAGCCCAGAACAGCGCGCCCGCGGTTTGCAGCATGAGCGCGGTCGCAACCGCGGCAGGCAAGCGCCGGTCGAAGATCGTCTGCATCGTCTCGTTGAGGCTCATGGTGCGCTCCCCGGAAAGGCGTCGCCGCCGTCGAGTGGGGAATAGCCTGCCGCCGCGCGCTTTTCGTTGATAGTAAGGAACGCGGCGGTGTTGAGTTTTTCCCAGAGGCCCGCGCGTTCGTCGGCCAGTGCGTTCACGGAATCGACGTCGTAGCCGATGCGGAGATTCACACCGAATTGCGGCCCCAGCCATTTGGTCAGCGCCTGCGACGTGCGCGCGACCAGCGGCAAAATCGTCTGCCGCCAGAAGGAAAGATTGGCCTGCGCGTAATTCGAGAACGTGTTGTCGCCGGGAATGCCCAGCAGCATCGGCGGCACGCCGAACGCCAGCGCGATTTCGCGCGCCGCTGCGTTGCGCAGATCGGAAAAATCCATGTCCGACGGCGCGAAACTCATCGCGCGCCATTCAAGGCCGCCTTCGAGCACCATCGGGCGGCCCGCATTCGTCGCGCCCTGATAGGCGTCTTCCAGCTCGTTTTTCAGGCGGCGGAATTGCTCGTCGGTGAGGCCGGGCTGACCGTCCGGCCCTTTGTAAACGAGCGCGCCTGATGGCCGAGCTGCGTTGTCGAGCAATGATTTCGTCCAGGCAGCACCCGCATTGTGAATGTCGAGCGGCACTTGCGCGGCTTCCAGCGGCGACAGCCCGCACATTTCGCTGAGCGGATGAAACAGCGCGGTATGCAGCACGGGCAGAAATCCGTTTGCGCTGGCGATGCGCATGGTTTGTCCGTTCACGGAGTAATCATACGCAATCGGCCAGCCTTGCGGGCCGGGCACTGCCGTCACGCGGTCGGGGCGCAGCGTATAAAGCTCGCGCACCTGACCGTTCAGCGTGATGGCCTGCAAATACGTGTCGCCCGCGCATTGCAGGAAACCATACCAGCGCTCGAACAATTCGACGCCGCTTTGGCGTGGATTAGGCGCGCTCAGCAGCGCGAGCAGCGGATGCTCCTCAATCTCCTGCTCGCCGTCATAGAGCAGGAACGGCACGGAGGCAGCACCTTCCGCTATCATGCGCACGCAGCGGTACGCAATCGCGTTTTGCATAACGCCCAACTGGGCTAGCGACGCGTAATCGCGCGCCATCCAGTTGGGCCGTCCCGCAAGCGACAAGGCGATGAGGGGGGCAGCATACGCCTTGCTTTCGGGCGCAATCTCGCGCGCCCTCGCTCTCGCGGGACGAAACAGGTTCTCGAACATTTGTGAATCCTATTATGTGGCTTCAGAGACTTCTGATTTTGGGCACGGCCGCGCGCATAGACGGAAACAAATCCGCCAGCGCCCAGACCAGCGCGTCCATCCGGTCCGGACTTTTGCCCGCGCCGTCGTAATTGCACATCTGATCTTCCAGTTCGGCGAAGACGCCTGCGTGATGCACGGAACCGCGTTCATAGAGCGCTGCGAACGGTGCGGCGCGCGTTTGCTTGTCGCGCGTGGCGTGAACCAGACGCACGGGGAGATCGCGCGCGGCCTGCACCAGCACGGCCTTCACCATTTCGCCGCCCTGATTGGCTTCGGCGACGATGGCGTCGGCCTGGAATTGTTCGTAAGCGTCGGCAACACGCGCGGCCCAACCGGCGGGCGACAGACCGTCCGCCGAAAGATCGGCGAGCACATAGCCCGCACCTTCCGCATCGCGGCCTGCGACGATAATGCCGCATTCGTCGCCATGCGAGGACGCGGGCGGATCGACGGCCACGACGACGCGCGCGAGTTGCGGTGTCTGCTTCATGCGATTGTTCTCAATCCAGCCGCGCCGCCACAGCGCGGTTTCATTGTCCTCGATCAGGTCGGCATCGAGTTCCTGGCGGCCCAGCCGCGTGCCGCCATAGCGTTGTTCCATCAGCGCCAGAAATCCCGGCGCGAGGTTGGCCGCGTTGTCTTGCGTGCGGCTTTGCGTCAGCGTCACGTTTTTGTCCTCAATCAATTTTTTCAACGCCGGAATGTTGCGCGGCGTTGTCGTGATGCACATGCGCGGGTTTTCGCCCAGACGTAGCGCCATCAGCGCCATATCCAACGCGGCCTGCGGTTCCTGCCATTTACAAAATTCGTCACTCCACGCGGCATCGAATTGATGGCCGCGAATAGAATCCGCCTCTTCCGCCGACAACACCGTCGCGACCGCGCCGCAGGGCCACAGCACGCGCCGGTTGGACGGCTCGTAGGAAATGTTTTCGGCCACGGACAGCAAACCGGATTCTCCTTCGATCATCACGCTGCGCGCGTCGCCATGGGTTGCGCCGATAAGCGCGATGCGCTCCATTTGCCCTCGCGCCACGCCATCGGCGATCCATTCAGCACCCGCGCGCGTTTTGCCACTGCCGCGCCCGCCCAGGAACAGCCAGATTCGCCAGTCGCCGGGCGGCGCGAGTTGCTCATCGCGCGCCCAGAAGCGCCAGTCGGACATGATGAATTTGGCATCAGCGTCATTCAGCGTCTCCAGAAATTTCCGGCGCGCGGTCGGGTCCAACGAGTTTATCGAGCCTGCGCTCCAGCGCCTTTCGCGCATCGTCATTCTTCAAGCCTTTCCGTTCGCGGCGGCCCTCGCGGTCTTTTTCAAGCCGCGCCAGCCGCTCCAGCGTGCGCTCCAGCGAAGCCAATACGCGCGCGTTCTGAACGCGGTCTGCCGCGCGCGCCTGTTCCGGCTTCAGGCTTTCCACCTGCGCCAGCTGGCGATTCAGTTCCTTGAACAATCGCTTGACCATGATGTCCATCCATTCGGTATTGATATCGTTGCTTGTGATTTCCCACATTTCTTCCAGGGCCGCGACGACTTGTGCGTCGCTGCGCTGCCCTGGGGGGCAGGTTTTCGGTGACATCGGTTTTCCGGGGATATAGGTGAATTGGGTATCGCAGCGTTACGCTTCAAGGGGGCGGGCGAAATTATTTTTGCAAAAATGCAAAATCTTCGTCCGCCGCTTTGGGCGGCGGCGCATTTTTCTCGCTTCTGTCGGGATATAGCGTATCTGGGTGGCGCAGCGTTTCGCTTCAAGGGGCATCCCGAAAATAATTTGCGTTTTTTCGAAAAATCGTGAGGCAGCGCAACGCTCCCATGCATTAACGCCTTGAAAGAAAAGGCACGGCGGTTGAACAAAATGCGCAACGAGCGTAACGCTGCTATGGGAATTCCCTGGTTTGGCGCGCCTTGATTGCGCCGCAAAGATCGGTGAACTGAAGAAATGCTGGAATATTGGTTGCAGCACTATCTGCGCGAAACCGCCGCATGGTTTCGCCGCCATGCGCGCGGCTTCGCGATTGTGGGGCTGGTGCTTGTGGTGCTGGCAGGGCTTGGCGCGGTCGCACTTAATATATTGCCGCGCGTGGTGGATGCGTTCACGCCGAAGCTCGACCTCTCCAAAGATTTGTACGCGATGAACCGTCCGCCTTCGTTCACGTTTCTGGACGCGCAGGGGCAGGACATCGGCCATCGCGGCGCGCAGGTGGGAAAGCGCATCCCCTTGAGCGCGATGCCCGCTTACCTGCCTGAGGCGTTCATCGCCACGGAGGACCGGCGTTTCTATCAGCATCACGGTTACGATACGCGCGGGCTGTTGCGCGCGGTGTGGGTGAACTGGCGCGCGGGCCATGTGGTGGAAGGTGGTTCCACGATCACGCAGCAATTGGCGAAGATACTCTTCCTGTCGCCCAACCGCACCTATGCGCGCAAATGGCACGAGATTCTGGATGCCGCGGCGATCGAGAAGCAATTGTCCAAGCGGCAGATATTGGAACTTTATCTTAACCGCATCTATCTGGGCGCGGGCGCATTCGGCGTGGACGGTGCTGCGCATGTCTACTTCAACAAATCGGCAAAGGATTTGACGATTGCGGAAGCCGCCATGCTGGCCTCGCTGACGCGCGCGCCTTCCGCGTTTTCGCCAAGGCGGGATCTGGAAGCAGCACAGGCCCGCGCCTCGATTGTGCTGGAAGCGATGGTGGAGACACATGCGATCAGCCGCGCGCAGGCCGATGAAGCGCGCGCCAATCCGGCCCAGATCAGCGACGGCTCCATCGCCGATGCGCGCAATTATTTCCTCGACACGGCGGCGGAGGAAGCGCAGCGCGATGTCAGCGGCCGGCATGTGGATGATCTCATCGTTCACACCACGCTGGAACCGAAGCTTTCGGAATTCGCGCGCGAAACGGTGACGCAACAACTCGCCATGAAAGGCCGCCGCCTGCATGCGAGCCAGGCGGCGGTGGTGATGATGAAGCTCGACGGCGCGGTGAGCGCATTGATCGGCGGGCGCGATTACGGCGAGAGCGTGTTCAATCGCGCCACGCAGGCGCGGCGTCAGCCCGGCTCCGCATTCAAACCGTTTGTCTATCTGGCGGCGGTGGAAAACGGCATCAGTCCGTGGGACACGCGCGATGATGGGCCGGTGGATATCGATGGCTGGTCACCGACCAATTACGGCAGCCGCACGTATGGGACCGTGACGCTGGCGCAGGCGCTGGCGCACTCTATCAATACGGTCACCGCGAGTCTGGCGCAGGAAGTGGGCATCGACAAAGTGATCGATGCGGCCAAGCGTTGTGGCATTACTTCGCCGCTGGCCGCGAATGCGTCGCTGGCGTTGGGCACAAGCGAAGTGTCGCCGCTGGAATTGACGAGCGCCTACGCCACGATTGCGGCGGGCGGGAGCCGCGTGAAACCATATCTGGTGAGCGAGGTGGACGACGGCGCGGGCCATGTTCTTTATCATCGCGCTACGCCCGCGCCCGCGCAGGCCGTGGGCGCGCAGCCCGTGAAGGATCTGACCGCGATGCTTTATGATGTGGTGCTGGAGGGAACGGGGCGCGCGGCCGCCCTGCCCGGCCGCGAAGTGGCGGGCAAAACCGGCACGACGCAGGATTATCACGATGCGTGGTTCGTTGGCTTCACCACCGATTATGTGACGGGGGTGTGGGTGGGCAATGACGATTCATCGCCCATGAGAAATGTCACAGGCGGTTCGCTGCCCGCCGCGATCTGGAAGATTGTGATGACGAAGGCGGAAGCCGGATTGCCCGCGAAACCGCTCGACCGTTCGCCGCCGCAGGAGCCGGATGAAGAAGGCGATGCGGCTTACGCGAACGGCAACACCGCGCCGGGTTACGATTCAAGCGGCGATTACGATACGGGCGAGCAGGATCATCATCCGGCGTTTCTGGATTGGTTGCTTGGCCATCAGCGCGAGCAATCCGACCAGAGCCGCAGGGATCAGCGCGGCGAGGATCGCAGCAGCGACGATCAGGGCGCGCAGAACGAAGGCACGCTGGATCAGGGCCCGTCCTCGCCGGAATACAATCCGCCCACCGACGACGAAAGCGGCAATTGATGCGGGCGCTGGTGAAGATTCTCATCACGCTTTTCTGCGCGGTTTTGATTGCGCTGGGTTTGACATGGCTGACATTGGTGCGCGGCGCGCCGGGCACGGTTGCGGACGGGCCGTGGCGCACCAGCCTGCTCACGGGCAGCGCGCAGAGCGGGCCATATTTGCGCGCCTCGGTGGCGCTGCACGCACTGTTCGCGCTCAACCGCGGCGAGACTTTATATTATACCGCCTACACAGACAGCGAAGGCAAGGATCTGGACGGCAATTGCATTTATCACATTGTGGGGCGCGAGCCGCCGGCGCGCTGGTGGAGCATCACGGCCTATGGCGGCGATGATTTCCTCATCGACAATCCAGCCGGGCGCTATTCGATTTCCAAAACCGATGTCGTGAAGGCCGATGACGGCAGCTTCAACATCACCGCGGCGCGCCATTCCACGGCGAAAAACTGGATTCCGCTGAAAGGCAAATTCTTCAGCCTGACGCTGCGGCTTTATAATCCGGACACGCGCGTGGCCGCCGATCCGCGCGCGCCCGATCTGCCCAGCATCAACCGGGCGGTGTGCCCATGAAGCGCGCGATTCCGTGGGTGCTGGCGACAATCGTTTTGGGCGTCGCGCTGCACGTGGCGCTGATCTTCACGCTG
>DATCEI010000159.1:0-12300 GCA_036510185.1 Rhizomicrobium sp.
TACGGCTACGAAAATACCGTGTGGCTGCTCACAGATTTACATGTGCCGCGCGACACCAAACCGGGTGAAACAATTGTTTTGAAAGCCGCAGCAAGCTGGCTTGTTTGCAGCGAAGTCTGTATTCCGGAAGACGCGACGGTCAGCGTCTCGATTTCCATTGCAGCAATGTCATCGCAGCCTGATCTCGTGACAGAAGCACAATTTGCTGCCGCGCGCGCGAAGCTTCCGCAGATTTCGCCTTGGCCGGTTCGTTATCATATTGGGAACGCACTCGATCTTTTCGTGGAAAGCAACGCGCTCGCAGCCGCGCATCCCGCGCGCGCCGATTTCTTTCCGCTGGCACAGGAAACGATAAACGGCACCGCCGCGCAAACGCTCGGCTTCGCAAGCAATGGTCTTGTGTTGCGATTGTCGCCGGAGAAGAAAGCATCGCGCGCTAAAACTCTCGATGGCGTTCTCGTGCTTACATCGGCGGACGGTTCGATCAAGGCTCTGTCCATTCGCGCCGCGCGCGGCGCGGTGCCGGAAGCCGATTTCGGAAAATCCGAAAACAATCTTGGTATCGGCTTGGCGCTTCTGTTCGCGGTTTTGGGCGGATTGATCCTCAACCTCATGCCCTGCGTGTTGCCGGTGCTGGCGATGAAGGCGCTGGCGATTGCCTCCAAATCCGGCGCGCATCCGCGCGAGGCCGCGCGAGACGGTTTCGCTTATGGCGTCGGCGCGATCCTGAGTTTCGTGGCGTTGGGCGCTGCGGTCGTAATTTTGCGCGCTGGCGGGCAGGCGATCGGCTGGGGCTTTCAATTGCAGGAGCCCGTGGTCGTTGCAATTTTTGCGTTGCTGATGTTGGCGGTGGCGCTTAACCTTTCCGGCTTCTATGAAATTCCCGGCCTGTCGGCGGGCGATGCGCTGACACGGCGCAGCGGTGCTGCGGGCGCATTTTTCACCGGCGTGCTTGCCGTGGCCGTCGCCGCGCCATGCACCGCACCGTTCATGGCGACGGCGATTGGCTTTGCCACCACGCAAAGCACGCCCGCCGCGATGCTCATATTTGCAGCGTTGGGTTTGGGTTTTGCCGCGCCATTCGTCGCCATCGGCATCAGCCCGCGCGTGCTGAATATTCTGCCGCGTCCCGGCGCGTGGATGCTCACATTCAAACGCATCCTTGCGATTCCGATGTACGGCGCGGCGATCTGGTTGTTATGGGTGCTGTCGCAGGAAATCGGTCAACCGGCGCAAACGCAAATGGCGGGAATGTCCGGCCAGCCTTACACCGCCGCGCGGCTTGAATCTCTGCGCGCCGCGAACGCGCCGATCTTTATTGACGCGACCGCAGCGTGGTGCATCACCTGTCTGGTCAATGAGAAAGTCGCGCTGTCCGATGCGTCCGTGCGCGCGACGTTCGCGCAGAATCACATAAACTTTCTCATCGCCGACTGGACCAATCGCAATCCTGAAATCACGGCGCTGCTGCAAGCACATGGCCGCGATGGCGTGCCGCTTTATCTTTATTATGCGCCGGGTGCGGCCGATGCGAAAATTCTGCCGCAGGTTTTGACGCCGCGCGAAGTGCTGGACGTTATCGCGCGCTAACTTTTGTGGCTGCCGCCGACATAGGAATGCGTGCCTTTGTGATGCACGCGGTCGGTGGCGAGAACGTCGCCGGGTTTGTATTCCGGGCCTTTTGAAAGTTTGCGGTAGAGTGCTGCAAAATCCTTGTAGGTTTCTGCGAACAACTCATCGAACGAGCCGATCACGAAATAAGAGTCCTGAAAATCGTCGATGCGGTAATCGGTGCGCATCACGCGCTCCAGATCGAAATGGATGCGGTTGGGTGAGGGGCTTTCGACCGCGTAAATCGATTCCGCGCGGCTCGACACGATGCCCGATCCGTATATGCGCAGGCCTTCCGGTTTCTCGATCAGGCCGAATTCCACCGTGTACCAGTAAAGCCGCGCCAGATTTTTCAGCGCATGAAATTCGTTCAGCGCGCGCTGACCGCCTTTGCCGTACGCTTCCATGTAATCGGCGAACACGGGATGCGCCAGCATCGGCACATGGCCGAAGAAATCGTGAAACACATCGGGTTCTTCGATGTAATCCAGCTCTTCGGGCTTGCGAATGAATTGCCCCACGGGAAAACGCCGGTTGGCGAGGTGATCGAAGAAGATCTCATCCGGCACCAGCGAGGGCACCGCGACCACGCGCCAGCCGGTGAGTTGCTCCAGCCGGTCGCTGGCGCGCGCGAATTCCGGGATGCGGTCGGGCACGAGATCGAGCCGTTTCAGCCCGTCGAGAAATTCCTCGCAGGCGCGGCCCGGCAACACTTCCGCCTGCCGTTCGTAAAGCGTGCGCCACACGCTATGTTCCGCCGCGCCGTAACGCTCCCAATGCTGGTCGATGGTGAAATCGGGCCGGATTTCGGGATGCTTAACTTTCAACTGTTCAAGCGTCGGCATGGCGGGATTAGACGGCTGCTTGGCCAATATTGTAAAGCCTGTGAGATTGTTGCGCCGTTCGCGCGCCATGCGCGGCGGCGTTGCCGCCCATGCAGCGAAAAGGCAAGCCCATTGCGGCCTGCGCGCGGTATGGTGGTCATCGACATTGGAGTCAGCAGATGAGCGTATTCGAGCAGCCGGATTTCGATTCTCACGAAGAGGTCGCGTTTTTCGACGACAAAAGTTCCGGCCTGAAGGCAATCATCGCGATTCACTCGACGGCGCTGGGGCCGGCCTGCGGCGGCACGCGCATGTATCCTTATGCGGATGGCGATGCGGCGCTGGTGGACGTGCTGCGGCTATCGCGCGGCATGAGCTTCAAAAGCGCGATGGCCGGTCTGCCGCTGGGCGGCGGCAAGGCGGTCATCATCGGCGATCCGGCGACGGATAAAACGGAAGCGCGGCTGCTCGCTTATGCGAATGCCATCAATGCGCTGGGCGGGCGGTATGTCACCGCGATGGATGTGGGCATAGTGCCAGCCGACATGCCCGTGATCGCGCGCGGCACGAAGCATATTGCGGGCTATGACCAGCCCGGAAAAACAGGTGGCGATTCCGGGCCGTTGACGGCGTTGGGCGTGTTTGTCGGCTTGAAAGCGGCGGTGAAGCATCGGCTGGGCGCGGATACGGCGCGCGGGCTGACCATTGCGATTCAGGGTTTGGGCAAAGTCGGCATGGGATTGGCCGAGCGCCTGCATGCGGAAGGCGCGCGATTGCTCGTCGCCGATGTCGATGCGGCGCGGGTGAAGAAAGCCGTTGAGCGTTTCGATGCGCGCGCGATTTCCACCGATGAGATCGTCACCATCGAATGCGATGTGCTTTCGCCCAATGCGATGGGCGCGATTTTGAATGACCGGACGATTGAGCAATTGAAGGCGCGCGTTGTTGCGGGCGGCGCCAACAATCAACTCGAGCGCGACGAACATGGCGCGAAGCTGACGGCGAACGGCGTTCTCTACGCGCCGGACTATGTCATCAATGGTGGCGGCATCATTCGCGTCGCGGGACAGATCTATGAATGGAGCGACGCGGAAATCGAATGCCGCGTGCTCGCCATCGGCGATACGCTCTCACGCATTTTTACACGCGCCGAACGCGAGGCGTTGCCGACCAGCATTATCGCCGACCGGATGGCGCAGGAACGCATCGCCAAGGCTTGAACCTAGTGCGTCGCCAGAAACAGATGCGGCCACAGGCCGATCACGCCAATGATGATCAGGTAGAACGCCACGAAATAGTTCAACAGGCGCGGCATGAACAGAATCAGCAGACCGAAAATCAGTGCGACAAGCGGTTGAACGATCATAATATCGATGTGTGCGGGCATGGAATGTTCCTCCTGCGAATAGGTATTATTTGCCATAACGCGCGGGCGCATCTTTAGGGTGCAGATTGCTCAATGCCGCGCCATTTTGGCTCGCGGCAACAAATTGTTCCGCCGCTGGCACAAAATGCGTTTCGGTGCGTTAGAACCCCACATTCATGGGAGCAGCTTCATGAGCGGCGCAGGCATGGCCATCAACGATGACGAACTGGACGAACTCGACGCCGATATCGAGGAAACCGTCGCAGACCTTGAAGACAGCGTTTCGGCGCTGGCCGAGGAACTGAAGGATACGGCCGATGTGGCCATGCAGCGCGTGCTGCGGCGCATTGAGGACACGGTTGGCGATCTCTACGATCTGATCGCCGATCAGACCAGCCGTTCGGTGGAAACCATCGAACAAACCATTGAAGAACGGCCATGGACCAGCCTGCTCGCCGCTTTCGGCGCGGGCGTCATCGTGGCGAAACTGTTCAGCAGAGGGCGCTGACATGGCGACAAAGAAAACCATCGGCAAACGGGCGCGCACGCCGCGCGTGCGGCCCCTCGCGCGCTCCGGCGCGTCCTCCAAACGGGTGACGGTGTCCCGTGCCTCGCGCTCCGTCCGCGCCTATCGCGTCGGGCGGATGGTCGCCTTCGGCTCGCTTGTGTTTCTGGGCGCGCTCGTCGCCGTTGGCGCGTGTACGCTGGCGGTCATCGCCGCCGGTCCGCCGCCAAAGCGTTCGGGCCGGAAATCATGGCAGCTTACGGACCTTTCGGATTCCGCCCGCCGGGAGTTGCTTGGGCTTATTCCTGACGATTGGCAAAACGCAGTGCGCGAAAAAGCCGTGCCCGAGGCTGTCCGGGTTTTAAGCCGCTTCTAACGCATCTTCGCCGATTCAATACGCAGGCCCGCGCAATTTTCGGATTGCGCGACGCTTCGGCGTGAAATTTTTACTCCGACAACAATTTTCCCGCCGCTCATGTGTCTGCATGGGCATAGTCTTCGTGGCTGACGGAGGGGACGCGGGTTCGGGCATGGCCGAAATACCGGAAACCACAGGGGAAGACGCCAAATGGCGGAGTCCGGACGCGATGCTGAGCGCCGCCCAGCTCGAAATCTGGTTCGTCCGCGAAGTGCTGCCGCTTGAGGCCGAATTGATGCAATTCCTCAACCACAATTGGCGCAACCAAAGCGACATCGCCGATCTGCGGCAGGATGTTTACGAGCGCGTATGCGAGGCCGCGCGAAAACAGATTCCCGAACAGACGAGGGCGTTCGTCTTCCGCACCGCGCGCAATCTGCTGATCAATCGCGTGCGGCGCGAACATATCGTTCCCATCGAGGCCGTCGCGGACATGGATGCGTTCGGCACGGCGATGGATGTGCCCGGCCCGGAACGCAGCCTCGCCGCGCGCGATGAATTGCGCAGGCTGCAAACGGCGCTTGACCGGCTGCCGCCGCGTTGCCGCGAAGCGATTGTGCTGGGACGTATTGATGGTTTGTCGGGCCATGAGATTGCCGCGCGCATGGGCGTGACGCCCGGCGTGGTTTCGCGCCATCTCGCGCACGGTCTCTATGTGTTGGCTGACATATTATACGGCGAACGCTCCGGTTCGGAGAGCAAGTCATGAGCGGGACGAACGAGGACATCATGCCGGAAGGCATCGAAGCGGATGCCATTGGCGCGCGCGCGGCGGATTGGGTTCAGCGCCGGAATTTCTGGGACTGGAGCGAGACCGATCAGGCGGAGCTTGACGCCTGGCTCGATGAGGCGCTCAGCCATCGTATCGCCTATTGGCGGTTTGCGGCGGCATTCGAGCGCACGGCGCGCCTTGCAGCGTTGCGGCCGCCGGAAGAGGCGCGCGCGGGAAAATCCTGGACGAAATGGATCCGGCGCGCCTCCATCGGCGGCGCGGTTCTGTTTGTCGCGGCGGCGTTGGGTATCGGCGCGGCGTTGCTGCTTCCGGAATTGCAGGAAAAAACTTACGCGACCGCAATCGGCGAGCATGAAACAATTTCCTTGGCCGATGGTTCGCAGATCGAACTCAACACCGACACGATTGTGCGCGTGCGCGCTAGCGCGCGCCGAAGAAGTGTTTCGCTCGTCAAGGGCGAGGCCTATTTTGAAATCAAACACGATGCCGCCCGTCCCTTCATCGTGACGGCGGGCGAGCGGCGGTTGACGGATGTGGGCACGAAATTCCTCGTGCGCCGCAATGCCGACCGCGTCGCGGTTTCCGTGATGGAAGGCCGCGTGAAACTGGATACGCCGGACAAACAGGCAGCACCCGCGATGCTGGCCACGGGCGATACGGTGCTTGCGACCACCAATACGCTGTCGGTGACGAGAAAACCCGCGCAGGAATTGTTCAGCGAGCTGGGCTGGCGGCACGGATTGCTTGTCTTCCGCCATACGATGCTGGGCGAAGCGGCCGACGAGTTCAATCGCTACAACGCGCAGAAACTGGTGATCGCGGACACGAAGACGGCAGCCTTGCAGGTCAACGGCACGTTCCGCGCCAATGATGTCGAAGCGTTCACGGGCGCGGCGCAGGAAGTTTTCGGATTGCGGGTTGATAATCGCGGCGGCGAAATCGTGATCTCGCGCTGAATGAAGACGGAATCGGACAAGCGTATCGGAGGGGACATATGCTAAAGATAAAATATATTATCTCTGCACTGGCGGGCAGCGCACTATCGATTGCGCTCGCCGCCGGAGCATTCGCGGAAAATTTCAAAATTCCCGCGAGCGATCTGGAGACAGCGCTTAACGCCTACACGCTGCAAAGCGGCGTCGAACTGGTCGTCTCCAGCGAGGCGATCAGGGGCGTGCATACAAAAGGCGCGAGCGGCGCGTTTTCTCCCGACGCCGCGCTATCCCGCATCCTGTCTGGCACAGGCTTCGGCATGCATAAGCAGGCCTCCGGCGCGGTCGCAATTGTGCGCGACAACACGAGGGCCGACGATTCATCTTCCGATTTGTCAGCGTTGAAAATCGCCGCAGCACCTGGCACGGCAAATGCCGGAGCCTCGCTGGAAACCGTTACCGTCACGTCCTCGAAAATCGGCGGTGACGTACAGAACATTCCGATTTCGATTACAGCGCTCAGCCAGGAACAGTTGACGTCCACACAGACAGCGGGCGGTCCTGATCTCGTGAAGCAAGTGCCGAACCTTACATTCACAAAGACCAATTTCACGGGTTACTCAATCCAGATTCGGGGTATCGGCACGCAGGCGATCTCCGTCACGACCGATCCGGCCGTGGCCGTCGCGTTCAACGACATTCCCTTCATCCGCAATCATTTCTTCGAGCAGGAATTTTACGACGTCAGCCAGGTTGAAGTTCTGCGCGGGCCGCAAGGCACGCTTTATGGCCGCAACGCAACAGCGGGTGTTGTGAATCTCGTTTCCGCAAAACCTTCCGATCAATTCGAAGCCATGGCTTCCGTCGAAATCGGGAATTATGGCGAGCGCCGTCCGGAGGGCATGATCAATATTCCCATCGTCGATGACCGCCTCGATCTGCGTGTCGCGGGCGAATGGACGAAGCGGCAGGGCTATTCATTCAACGAACTAACCGACGCGCGCATCGATGGCCGCGATCTGTGGTCCGGCCGCGCATCTCTGGCGTGGAAGCCGGCCGAGGACGTGCAGGTCAATTTCGTCTGGGAACACTTCTCGGAAAGCGACGACCGCATGCGCACGAGCAAGCAGCTTTGCGAAACAGCGCCCACGCCCACCGAAGTCGGCGGCGTGCCGGTGGGGCACAATATCGAACGGTATTCCGATCCGAATGGTTATTTGAATCAGGGATGCGTTCTGACGTCGCTTTATGCGTCAACCGCATTTGAAGTCCCGAATGGGCTTTCACTTCCTTACTATTTTCCTCTAAGGCAAGTTGGCGCTGCGGTTCAGGGCGATGCCGGTGCCGACAGTTTCGATCCCTATGCAAGCACGACACAATCGCACAATTTGCGCGTCATCGAGTCTTCGCTGAATCCGATTTACCGCGCGAAGAACGATACCGCCGAACTCAATGTTGACTACAAGCCCATGCAGACGCTGACCTTCACGTCGCAAACCGGGTTCAACCATGATTTTCTCTGGTCAACGGAGGATTACAACCGCTTTAATACGTCGCCCGGCGCGTTTTCCGCGGGTCATGGCGGCGGTCTGGATCATAATTCGCTCGGCCAATTATCGAACGATCCCGATGGATTGGGCCATTGTCAGGATAATTATTATGGTCAGTGCAGCGCCCTGACGCTTGCCGCGCCATGCGTTCCCACAGCTGCCGAACAGGACGGCAACGGGAGTTGCGCGCCGGATGGCGTGTTCTGCGATCCCCAATTGGGCTGTAGTGATCGCCTCGTTGCAGAAGATTTGTCGGATGAACATGCCTGGCAGCTAAGTCAGGAATTCCGTGTCGCTTCGAATTTCGATGGTCCGTTCAATTTCAGCGCCGGCGGCAATTATCTCCACTACGAAACGGAAGAAAATTATTATGTCTTTATCAACACGATAACATTGGCGTCGATCAGTGAGGATCACAGCGGTGGCGGAGCATCGCGGCCTTATGTTCCCGGTATTACCGATAATTTGTATTGCTCGCCGGGCGGCGCCACGGATCACAATCCGCTTAATCCGTCTGATCCCCAAGGGCCGGGGTGTCCCTATGTTGATCCCAATCCGCTGACGAAACTCAACAACGAAGGGCATAATTATTTCCTCAGCCAGAATCCTTACGTCCTGAATTCCTATGCCGCGTTTGGCGAGGCCTATTACAGTATTTTGTCCGATCTGAAGCTGACGACCGGGTTGCGCTGGACCGAAGACCGGAAGCATTTCGTCGATATTCCCAGCGAACTCTTCGTTAAGGGTTACGGCTACGGCACATCCGGCGTAGTTGACCAGCAATGGGATCAGTTTACGGGCCGCGCGGCCATCAACTGGACGCCAAAGCTCGATTTCACGGACCAGACCATGGTCTATGGTTCGTATGCGCATGGCTATAAAGCGGGCGGGGCCAATCCTCCCGGTGCTGTACTGCTCATTAACGGAGCGGGCGACATCAGCAACCCGGTGCATCCGCTGACCTTCAAACCGGAATTTATCGATGCGTTCGAGGTGGGCACCAAGAATACGATGCTGGATGGCGAGCTGACGTTCAACGCCGATGCGTTCTATTACAATTACGAGAATTATCAGATCTCCGAAATCGTCGATCGCACCTCCATCAATCAGAATTTCGACGCGCATGTGAAGGGTGCGGAAATTGAATCCACCTGGGAGCCGCTTCCGGGGCTGAGATTCAATTTCGCGGGCGGGTGGGAAGACACGGCGCTCGCCAAAGGCGACGCTGCCGTCGATTTGATGGACCGCGCAGATGTGGCACAGCATCCGGACTGGATGGTTGTGAAGCGCTACGTCACGCAGGCTTCGAATTGCGTTTTCCCGGTTTATGTCGTTGCGGCGCTGCTCACTGTTGATCCAGCGGATACCTTCAATCAGAGTGGACCAACGCTCTACCAGGCCTGCGATCTGGCCTATAATTCGGATTCTCATATCGACCCTGTAACTCAGTTACCCTATGTGAAAGATCCGACGGTGGGCGCCGGATATTATCTTCCACCCGGCTATATCGGCTTCGATCCCGGGACCGCGCCAAATGGGGGACAGGGCTTCAGCAAGAACTTAAGCGGCAACCAGCTACCGAATGCGCCGCCGTTCACGCTCTCCTTCGGTACACAATATACGTTGCCGCTGTCCGCCGATTGGGCCGGCACCGCGCGCGGAGATTTCTACTGGCAGGACAATAGCTGGGCGCGTGTTTTCAACGACAACCCATATGATCGCCTTCACGGCTACACCAATCTGAATCTCACATTGATTTTCACCAACCAGAATGGCTGGCAGGTGATGCTTTTCGACAAGAACGTGTTCAACACAACAGCCATCACCGGCACGTTTCTCAACAGCGACGACAGCGGCCTGACGACCAATGTCTTCCTGACCGATCCGAAATTGATCGGCGTCCGCGTCACGAAGAATTGGTAAGGGGGAAACGATGAGCGAATTGATCGATATCCGTAGTGGCAGCCGGCAACTCCGCCGCCGGTTTCTGACCAGTGTTTCCTTGCTCGCGCTGATGGGCATGGTTTCCGGCGCAGATACCGCCAGGGCCGATGACGACGTTCCAACGCTTTGGATCGAACTCGGCGGCCAACTCGAGCAGCTGAACGATGCGGAAGAGCATTTTGCGCCTGCGTTCGTGCTCGCCACGCCCCGCCCCAGTGCTGAAACGATCTCGCCGTTGAGTCTCGAGCATCCGCCGCGTTTCAGCTACGGCGGTGAAGGCAAAATCTCGTTTGAACCCGAAAATAGCGAGTGGGTTCTTTCGGCATCGGTTCTCTACGGCCGCTCGAACGGCAACAAGCATTTTCATCAACAGGCGAACAACAAACCGTTCGTTACTTATCTCAGCAGCAACAGATACGCCAAATACGGCAATGGCGCGCAGTTTATGGATACCGTCGCCGACAGCCGGGAAAGCCACGCCATCGTGGATTTTCAGGCGGGCAGGGATGTCGGAATGGGAATGTTCGGCGGCAAGGGATTGTCAGTTTTCAGCCTTGGCGTTCGCATCGCACAGTTTTCATCCAGCTCGCACATCGTTCTCAAATCGGACCCGGATTTCCACTTTCACTATGTAACGATCGGCAATCGTCATATCCCGCTCGGCTCGAGTTATCACTCCAATACGGCAACGCTGGATGCCTCACGCAGTTTTCGTGGTATCGGGCCATCATTATCCTGGAACGCTTCGGCGCCTTTCGCGGGAAATTCGCAAAAGGGAGAGATCAGTTTCGATTGGGGTTTGAATGCAGCTGTCCTGTTCGGGCGGCAGCGCGCGAAAATTCATCACCAGACTACCGGGCGGTATCACGGCAGCAAATATGGCTCCTACTCTTTCCGTAAAACAGTCTATTCAACCGGCACAAATCGCATGCGCGCCCGCATGATCGTTGTGCCGAATGTTGGCGCCACGGCGGCGCTGTCGTTTCACTACGCCGATGCCAAAGTCACGCTGGGCTATAGCGCCGACATGTTCTTCGGCGCTATGGACGGCGGGATCGACGCGCACAAGAACGAAAACCGCAGTTTTTATGGTCCCTTCGTCACTGTCGCCGTGGGACTGGGGGCTAGCTAGCCCCTTTTTATTGAGTCTCGTTCAGAGCGCACCTAAGCGGGAAATTTCGTTTTCCGCCCGCTTCGCGCTCTAAAATGTCGTGCGCCGCTTAACCAAAAGCGCAGGCGACCGCGGAATTTATTTTCATCCTCCGCCCCCTCAAGGGTAAAATCCGCTCGTCCACCTCAATGTGGGCGAAACCCTAACCCTCGAAAGCCTCGTGGAAGAAGCGGGCACCAATCGAAGCGAGGATTGTCTGCGCCGCACTGGCATCAGCGCAGCGGACGAGGTTCTGCACGCGTGGTTTGTCGGCGATGTATTGCCGCTGGAGTCCGTGCTGATGCAGTTCCTCCGCAACAATTGGCGCAACGCAAGTGAGGTGGAGGATTTGTGTCAGGACGTCTATGTGCGCGCCTATGAGGCCGCTGCGCAAAGCGCGATTCCGGAGCGCACGAAGCCCTTCGTTTTTGCCATTGCGCGCAATCTTCTCATCGACCGCGTGCGGCGGTCGCAGATCGTGCCGATAGAAACCGTGTCCGATCTGGAAGAACTCGAAACCGCCGCGGAGGAGCCGGGCCCCGACCGCTCCATCATGGCGAAAGATGAATTGCGTCGGCTCAACGCGGCGCTGGACAAGCTTCCGCCGCGCTGCCGCGAAGTTGTGGTTCTGAAGCGGCTTGAAGATCTGACGCGGCGTCAGATCGCCGAACGGTTGGGCATTTCGGAATACACCGTCGCCGAATATTTGGCGCAGGGCATGTGGCTTTTGACGGACGCGCTTTACCGCGAGCCGGCAGGGAGGCAGCGGTGAACGCTTCCGAACACACCGCTCAGAACATCAAGGAGCAGGCGGCAAATTGGCTGGCACGAAGCATCAGTGAGCAATGGTCGGCACAGGATCAGGCTGAACTCGATGCATGGCTTGCGCTGGCCACCGCACACAAGCTCGCCTATTGGCGGCTCGATGCGGGATGGCGCCGCAGCGAAAGACTGGCCGCATTGCGCCCGCCCTCGCCGCCGGAAGAAATGCGCCGCAGTACTATCTGGTCATCTGTTTTGCGCGCGGCAGCGGGTATCGCGTCGGCGGTCATCATCGGCGTGCTTGGATTTCAGTACTTTCACAAGCCCGAGATGCGCGCGATCACAACACCCATAGGCGGTCACAAAGTCCTGACGCTCGCCGATGGTTCGACGGTGGAACTCAACACCGATACGGTTTTGCGCATAGCGGCCGATGGAAATCGCAGAACCGCAACGCTGGATCGCGGTGAAGCGTTCTTCTCGATCAAGCATGATGCCAGCCATC
>DATCEI010000160.1:0-2061 GCA_036510185.1 Rhizomicrobium sp.
GAGAACAAGCAGCTGAAAAATCTCAACGTGGCGGTGTCCGGCCATCTGAAGGGCAGCCACACGATCCATTCATTCGTCTATGCGCTGGCGCGCTTCGGCGCGAACATCATGCTGATGCCCGCCAAGGGTATGGAATTGCCGCCGCATGTCGATTGGCGGCTGCGCAACGAATATCGCTGCCGCGCGGTGCCGAAAGAGCGCTACGACAACGCCGCGATGGATGCGCTGTATGTGACCGCCAAGCAGCCGCACCAGCTTTCGCTGATGGCGCCGCCGGACTTCGAGCGCACGGTGAAGCTCAAGAAAGGCGTGGATGTGGTTTACGTCACGCGCTTTCAGAAGGAGCGCTGGACCGAACAGGGGCAGGATTACCCAAAGGTCGATGCGAATTTTCTGAAGGCCGCGAAATATCGCAAGACCAGCGTGCTGCATCCGCTGCCGCGCGTGGGCGAGCTGGATGCTTCGCTCGATCACGACCGGCGCGCGGTCTATTTCCGACAGGCAGCCTATGGCGTGCCGATCCGCATGGCGCTGATTTCGCTGCTGCTGGATCTCGACAAGCGCAATGGCTGGAAAAAATTCGAGCACGGGTTCGTAGATTCCGCGCATGTTCTGTTCGATCAGCCGATAGATGCAGGCATCGAATGCATCAACAGCAATTGCATCGTGCATGACAAACTCGAACATGATTATGCGCGCAGCCGTTTTCATCTGATCGAAGCCGAGCCGCCGCGCCTGCGTTGCTTCTATTGCGAGCGTGACATCGACTCTTTCGTCATCGCCAATCGCAAGACGCGGCACTACGAAACGAACGCGGGTGCGCACAATTTTCCGAACCAGAAACGCGCCAAGGATTTCGCGCTGTTCGCCGATGCGCGTGAGGCGGAGAAAGCGGGTTACACGCCGCGCACCTCCAACCACAAAACCGCGTCGCGGTAGGCATGCCCCAGATCGCGATCACATTGATTGTTGGCTATCTGCTCGGATCGATTCCGTTTGGATTGATCTTCACGGCACTCTCCGGCGCGGGCGATGTGCGCAAGATCGGCTCCGGCAATATCGGCGCGACGAATGTGTTGCGCACGGGCAAAAAGTGGGCAGCAGCGGCGACATTGCTTTGCGACGGCGGCAAGGGCGCATTGGCTGTCTATCTCGGGCGGCATTATCTGGGCGATAGCGGCGTTGTCGCGGGGTTCGGCGCGTTTCTCGGCCATCTGTTTCCCGTGTGGCTGAAATTCAAAGGCGGCAAAGGCGTCGCCACCTTCTTCGGCATCGCGTTGATGCTGAACTGGATGATCGGATTGCTGGCGCTCGCCACATGGATCGTAACTGCGGTGATCACGCGCATTTCATCGCTGTCGGCGCTCGTCGCCGCCGCGCTGACGCCCGCTTATTTCCTGCTGTGGAAGCAATATCCTTTTTCGGGACTGATGCTGTTGCTGGCCGTGATCATCTATTTCATGCACCGCGAGAACATCGCGCGATTGCTGCGTGGCGAGGAACCGCGCATCGGCGCGAAGTGAAGACCCGCTCACTCAATGACACAGAACGCCGCGCGTGGCTGCGGCTCGCGCGCACGCAGAATGTCGGGCCGGTGACATTCGCAGCACTGCTCCGCCGTTTCGGGTCAGCGACTGCAGCACTTGCCGAAGTGCCGCGCATGGCGCAACGCGGCGGCGCGAAAGATATGCGAATTCCAAGCGATGCGGATGCGCGCCGCGAGCTTGAGGAACTTCACAAACTCGGCGGCCGCCTCATCGCCTCCTGCGAGCCGGAATTTCCGCGCGGGCTTGCGGCTGTCGATCCGCCGCCGCCGATAATTTCCGTGCTTGGCCACACAGCAATTCTCGCGCGCGAAATGGTGGCGATTGTCGGCGCGCGCAATGCCTCCGCACTGGGGCGCAAATTTGCGAACACGCTCGCAACGGATTTGTCGAAGGAAAATCTCGTGATCGTGTCGGGCCTTGCGCGCGGTATCGACACGTCCGCGCATGAAGGCTCGCTCACCGGCGGCACATGCGCGGTCGTGGCGGGCGGCATCGATGTCGTTTATCCGCCGGA
>DATCEI010000161.1:0-11868 GCA_036510185.1 Rhizomicrobium sp.
GCGGCGGCTAGCAGATAGGGCAGGCGGCCACGCGCGCTGCTGGGCGCGATGAGATCGCGGAACAGACTCGCGGGCGCGATCTCGCGCGCACGCGCCAGCGGCGGAATGCCGAAAATCGCCGCCGACAAAAGCCCGAACGCAGCGGCCAGCGCCAGCGGCCCCGGATACAACGCGAAGATCGCGGGCATGGGCAGGCGCGCTTCATACGCCCAGCCAATGGCGAACGGCACGGCAGCCCCTATGACAAGACCCACAATCACCGCCAGCGATGCAATCGTCATGATCTGCAGGAAGAATGTGAAGAATATCAAGCGGCCATCCGCACCCAGCGATTTGAGGATCGCGATTTCACCGCGCTTGCGGTCGAGGAAGGCAGAGATCGCCTGTCCCGCGCCTACGCCGCCCACGGCCAGCACGGTGAGGCCGACAAGCGTGAGGAACATGGTCAGTTCCTCGATCAGGCTTTTCGTGCCGGGCGCCGCATCGCTGCGATCATGGATTTCCCAGCCCGCATCGGGAAAGCTTTTCAGCGCGGCTTTCTTGAACGCAGCGGCAGAAAAATTTCCACGCGCCGCCACGCGATAGGAATATTCGATCAGGCTTCCCAGCGTGACGAGGCCGGTGCGCGAAAGGCCCGCTTGCGAGATCATCACATGCGGGCCGAGACTGAAGCCGCCGGAGATGCGATCCGGTTCGCTGGTCAGCACGGCCGTCACACGAAATTTCGCATCGCCCACGCGCATGACGCCGCCGCGCGTCAGATGCAGCCGGTCGAGCAATGTCTGCTCCGCTGCCGCGCCGCAAATATCCTGTGCACACGCCAGCGCGTTTTGCATCGACATGACGGGCGCAAGACCCATGCTGCCGTAAAGCGGATAAAGCCCATCCACCGCTTTCAATTCGATGAGTTCGCGGTCTTCGTTTTGCGTTTGCGCATAAGCCATCGCGCGCATCGAAATATTTTCCGACACGCGGCCATAGTGCGAAAGAAAAGCGTGTTCGGCTGGCGTCGCTTCGCGATGGACCAGACCCACCGAAACATCGCCGCCCAGAAGCACACGCCCCTGTTGCGCCAATCCGGTGATGAAGGCCTGGCTCAGCGAACCCACGCTCGCAATCGCGACCACGCCCAACACAAGCGATGCGAAGAATATGCGAAAACCCGAAAGCCCGCTGCGCAATTCCCGCCGCGCCAGCCGGAATGCGAGCGCCATGCCGTTCATGTGCGCTCGTCTGCCACGATGCGGCCATCCTTCAGCCGGACGATGCGTCCGCAACGCCGCGCCAGCGCCTCTTCATGCGTAACCAGAAACAATGTCGCGTTCGCCCGCGCATGCAACGCGAACAGAAGATCGGCGATGTCCGCACCCGTCGCGCCGTCGAGATTGCCGGTCGGCTCGTCCGCGAACAGCACGCTCGGCCGCGGCGCCATCGCGCGTGCCAGCGCCACACGCTGCTGCTCGCCGCCGGACAATTGCCCCGGATAATGATCGACACGCGCGCCCAATCCCACCGCTTCCAACTCGGCGCGCGCCCGTTCGAACGCATCGCGCGCGCCCAGCAATTCCAGCGGCACGGCCACGTTCTCCAGCGCAGTCATGGTCGGGATCAGATGGAAGGACTGAAACACGATGCCCACGCGCCCGCGCCGAAAACGGGCCAGCGCATCCTCGCCGAGCCGCGTGATATCGGTGCCCGCAACGGTCACGCGCCCCGAACTCGCGGCCTCCAACCCGGCGGCCACCATCAGCAGCGACGACTTGCCGGAGCCGGACGGCCCCAGCAACGCGATGGCCTCGCCCTCGGCCACCTCCAGCGAAACGCCGTTCAGGATATCGACCGGCCCCGCGGCGCTCGCCAGCCTGAGGCGCACATCTTCCAAATTGATCGCTGGCGCGGGACGCTGCATCTGGCGATTCTCCCGCCGGTGTCTTAGGCGATATGGCATGGCGCGCGCGCATTTCAAGGCAGGCCTGGCAGCTTTCGCGATGGCTGCGCTGTTGTGCGCGCCCGTTTGGGCCGCGCCGCTGAAGATATTGGCGTTCGGCACGAGTCTCACACAGGGCTTAGGCGCGCCGCCGGGCACGGAATTTCCCGCCGTTCTGCAGGATCGGTTGCGGGCCGCGCATATCGATGCGGTGGTGATCAATGCGGGCGTTTCGGGCGACACCTCTGCGGACGGATTGTCGCGGCTCGACTGGTCGCTGGCCGATCATCCCGATGCGGCGATCATCGAGATGGGCTCCAACGATGCGTTGCGCGGGGTTGCGCCCTCCGAGACGGAGAAGAACCTCTCCGCGATGCTGGACAAACTGAAAGCTGCGCATATCCCCGTGTTGTTGTGCGGCATGCGCGCGCCGAAAAATTTTGGCCGCGAATATGAAGCCGCTTTCGATCCGATCTATCCGCGATTGGCCGCGAAATATGGCGCGATCCTTTATCCGTTCATTTTGGACGGCGTGGCGCTCGACGCGAAGCTCAATCAGGCGGACGGCATTCATCCAAATCCTGCGGGCGTCAAGATCATCGTGACGCGCATCTTTCCTTATGTGCAGCGGCTTGTGGCCGCCGCGCGGGCGCATTGATGTTCCGGCGGCTTCTTTCGGTCGGCGGTTACACGCTGCTTTCGCGCATCGCGGGGTTCGTGCGCGACGTACTGATGGCGGCGATATTGGGCGCGGGGCCTGCGTCCGACGCATTCCTTGTTGCGTTCCGCCTGCCCAACAATTTCCGCGCGATCTTCGCGGAGGGCGCATTCAACCTCGCATTCCTGCCGCGCTTCACTGCGGTGAAAACACGCGAAGGCATCGAGGCGGCGGAGGCTTTTGCCGACCGCGTGTTCTCTTGGCAAATGGCGGCGCAATTGGTGTTGTTGCTGGCGGCATTGCTGGGCATGAAATATGTCGTGCGCGCATTTGCACCCGGTTTCGCACACGATCCCGCGCAGATGGCGCTGGCGATCGCGCTCTCGCGCATCGCGTTTCCGTATTTGATTTCCATCACCGTCGTGACGCAATTGTCCGCAATGCTGAATGCGGTGGAGCGTTTCAAGGCCGCCGCCGCAGCCCCCATCTTCCTCAACATCGCGATGATCGGCACGTTGCTGAGCGCGAGCTATTTCCCGAACGCGGCCTACGCGGCGGCATGGGGCGTGTTCGCGGCGGGCATCCTGCAATTGCTGTTCATCGTGTGGGCGGCTTCGCGCAGCGGATTGACCTTGCGCATCTCATGGCCGCGCTGGACCAAAGATGTGCGCGAATTCATGGGCGCTTTGGGAGCCGCCACGTTCGGATCGGCCAGCGTGCAGATCGGCCTGTTTGTGGACACTCTCATAGCCAGCTTCCTGCCCAGCGGCGATCTCACCGCGCTCTACTATGCGGACCGCATCAATCAATTGCCGATGGGCACGCTGGGCATCGCCATCGGCACGGTGCTGTTGCCCGAAATGGCGATGCGTCTGGCGCGAGATGACCGCGCAGGCGCCGACGAAGCGCAGAACCGTGCTGCCGCATTGGGGCTTTACCTCACGCTGCCTTTCGTAGCCGCATTCTTCGCCATTCCCGTCATCATCATGCGTGGATTGTTCGCGCATGGCGCATTCCATTTGCAGGCCGCAGACATTTCCGCCCACGCATTGATGGCTTACGGCGTGGGATTGCCCGCGTTCGTGCTGGTGCGATGCGTTTCGCCCGCGTTCTACGCGCGCGGTGATACGGCCACGCCCGTGCGCGCAACGATTGCGTCAGTGGCCGTGAATGTGGCGCTGAAATTCGCACTTGTTTGGGGATTGCATTTCGGCGCGGTCGGCATCGCGCTCGGCACGTCGGTCGCTGCATGGGTGAATGTGGGCGTGCTCGTGTATATGGCGGAGAAGCGCGAACTGCTGACGATCAATTCCGCATTCCTGCGCGCGTTGCCGGGCATCTTCGTGAGCGCCATTGCAACGGGCGCAGGCGCGCTCGGTGGCGCGTTACTGGTTACACGAACATTTCCCGGCGCAGACACGATGCATGATGCAGCGATGTTGGGCGCGGGCGTTGTGTGTGGCGGCGTCGCCTATCTCGCAATGACGTTTCTGTTCCGCCGCACGCTGCCCATCGGCCGGGCGAGCGGGTTCGCATGATCCGGTTGTTTGTCGCGTTGGCTTTGCCCGACGCCGTGTTGGATTCGTTGTTCGCGTTGGGATACGGCGTGCCGGGCGCGCGATGGGCAACGCGTGAGCAGTTGCATTTGACACTGCGCTTTATCGGCGAAGTGGATGGGCGCGATGCGGCTGCCATCGACGACGCGCTGGCCGCGATCACCGCGCCGCCCTTCACAATGGAGTTAAAAGGCGTGGGCGAATTCGGCGGCAAAAATCCGCGCGCGCTATGGGCGGACGTCGAGCCGAACGAAGCGCTCACCCATCTTCAACGCAAAATCGAAACGGCGTTGCAACGCATCGGTCTCGATGCCGAAACACGCAAATTCACGCCGCACGTCACGCTTGCCCGTCTGCGCGGCAGCCCGCCGGGCCGCGTGCTGGATTTCCTCACCGATCACGCGCTCTATCGCAGCGGCGCATTCATGGTGGATGCGTTCACATTATTTTCAAGCGTGCTTACTTCCGACGGTAGCCATTATGCGCCCGAGCGCGTTTATCCTCTGAAATAGGAGACGATCATGAAAAAACTCGATGCCAAAAAGCGTAAAGCCGCGCTGAAAGCCCTTCCAAAATGGCACGACGCCGAGGGCCGCGACGCCATCGCGCGCAAATTCGAATTCAAGGATTTCAACGAAGCGTTCGGCTTCATGAGCCGCGTGGCGTTGCTCGCCGAGAAAATGGATCACCATCCCGAATGGTTCAACGTCTACAAAACCGTGGAGGTGACGCTTTCCACGCATGATGCGGGCGGCGTCACCGAAAACGACATCGCAATGGCAAAGGCGATGGAGAGCTATGCGGGTTGAGCACCCGGCTTTCTCGCCAGCATTCCACCCACCACGCTCAAAACGACAAGCGAGGTAAGGAATGTCAGGTGATACCACGCGGGAAATTTGTTCCAGATCGAGTAATGAAGCGGAAGGAACAGAAGGAACAACACAAGGCCTGCGATTTTCGCTGAAAGCAGACGCTTGCCGATTGTCGCCGCGGCCCAACCGCTCACGATAGAACTGACAGCGCTTTCCAGAAGCCGCGCGGCCATCATGGGAAACGTGAAAATCATCGCTTTTTCAACAGCGGCGTAATCGTGCCAGCTATAACGCAGGCCGAGGTTAAGCACGGTAACGACGACTATCCATACGACAATGCCCGCAACCGCGCCGCCGATCATTCTCCACATATCGTCCTCCGTTCACACCTGAAATCTGTAAGCCATGCCGTCGCGCACGATATGGCCCGCCGTTGGCGCGGCGAAATGCGTGCCGATCACCAGCACGGGCCTGTCCGCGAATTCATTCAGGAAATTGTGCCGCGTCCTCGTTGCGGTGGCCTGATCGACGTCGAACGCGGGCGCCCAATCGGGCCGTGCTATCTGGCAGGGATGATGAAACACATCTCCGGTAATGATGGCGGTCTCGCCTTTGGATTCAATCACAACACTGACATGGCCGGGCGTGTGGCCGATCGTCGGCATCAGACGGATTTCCGGCGAGATGCGATGATCCATCTCCACCATCTGTGCCAGCCCGGCTTTGAAAATCGGCGCAATAGAATCGGCCATGACGCGAAGCCGCTCTTCTTCGGTTTCGCTATTCCAATGTTCAAATTCTTTCCGTCCGATCAGATAACGCGCATTCGGAAAGGTCGGTACGAATTTGCCGCCGTCCAGCATCGTGTTCCAGCCGACGTGATCCACATGCAGGTGCGTGCAGACCACGGCATTCACGCTTTCGCGCGGCCAGCCCGCTTCTTTCAAATGATCGAGAAATGGCGTTTGCAGGGCGCGCCCCAGCGTGAATCCGCGCGGCCTGTCATTGCCGACGCAAGTGTCCACAATCAATCTCAACCCCGGCGCATCCACGAGCAATGCATGCACGGAAAGCACAAGCGCGTTGTCCGATGTGACGTAGTGCGGATAGAGCCACGGAATATCGCGCAACGCTTCCGGCCGCGCTTCCTTTATGAACGGATATTCCGAACTGTAGCGCCAGGGAAACTCAAGCTCGACGACGCGCGTGATCGTAATATCGCCGATTTTCCAACTGAACATCGCTATGGCCGCTTTGCGTTCTTGACGAGATCGTCCACGACGCCCGGATCGGCAAGCGTGGAAATGTCGCCCAGATTGGACATGTCGCCTTCCGCGATCTTGCGCAGGATTCGCCGCATGATCTTGCCGGAGCGCGTTTTGGGCAGGCCGGGCGCGAACTGAATCACATCCGGTTTCGCGATAGGCGAAATCTCCCGCGAAACCCATTGCTGCAATTCACGCGCAAGCGCATCGGACGGTTCGGTGTCGGTCTTCAGTGTCACGAAGGCATAGATGCCCTGACCTTTGATGTCATGCGGCATGCCGACAACGGCCGCCTCGGCGACATGATGATGTCCCACTAATGCCGACTCTACTTCGGCCGTGCCGAGGCGATGGCCGGACACGTTGATCACATCGTCCACGCGCCCCGTAATCCAGTAATAACCGTCCTCGTCGCGGCGGCATCCGTCGCCCGTGAAATATTTGCCGCGATAGGTTTTGAAATAGGTGTCGATGAAGCGCTGATGATCGCCATAGACCGTGCGCATCTGTCCCGGCCAGCTTTCCGTGAGCACGAGATTGCCGCTGGCAGCACCCTCCAGCATCTTGCCGTCGGCATCCACAAGCTGCGGCACAATGCCGAACAGCGGTTTGGTCGCGGAACCAGGTTTGAGGTCGGTCGCACCCGGCAATGGGGAAATCAGTATACCGCCGGTTTCCGTCTGCCACCACGTATCGACGATGGGACAGCGCCCGTCGCCGATGACGCGGTGATACCAAAGCCACGCCTCCGGATTGATCGGCTCGCCCACGCTGCCCAGCAAACGCAGGCTGGCGCGGGACGTTTTCTTCACCGGCGCGTCGCCTTCGCGCATCAGCGCGCGGATCGCTGTCGGTGCGGTGTAGAAAATGTTGACCTTGTGTTTGTCGATCACCTGCCAGAAGCGCGAAGAGGTAGGGTAGGTCGGCACGCCCTCGAACATCAGCGTCGTTGCGCCGTTCGCAAGCGGGCCATAAACAATGTAGCTATGGCCCGTCACCCAACCGACGTCGGCGGTGCACCAATAAATGTCGCCCTGCTGATAGTCGAAAACGGTTTCATGTGTATATGCGGCATACATTATATAGCCGCCGGTTGTGTGCAGCACGCCTTTGGGTTTTCCCGTCGAACCGCTGGTGTAAAGAATGAACAGCGGGTCTTCCGCGTTCATTTCTTCCGGCGGGCAATCGTCTGAAACATTTTTGACCGCGTCATGATACCAGACATCGCGGCCCGTTTTCATTTCGACTTTGCCGCCGGTGCGCCGCGCAACGAGTACGGTTTTCACGTCGGGACATTGGGCCAGCGCCGCGTCTGTATTGGCTTTGAGCGGAATGGGCTTGCCGCCGCGCATGCCTTCATCGGCGGTGATGACGAAGGTGCTCGCGCAATCGTTGATGCGGCCTGCGAGGCTGTCCGGCGAAAACCCCGCGAACACCACGGAATGTACCGCGCCAATGCGCGCGCAGGCCAGCATCGCGTAAGCGGCCTTGGGAATCATCGGCAGATAGATCGTCACGCGGTCGCCGCGTTTCACGCCATGCGCCTTCAGCACATTGGCGAAACGGCAAACCTCGCGATGCAGTTCCTCGTATGTTATATGCCGCGACAGCGCGGGATCGTCGCCCTCCCAGATGATCGCGGTCTGTTTGGCGCGCGCGGGCAGATGCCGGTCGATGCAATTGACGGACACATTCAGCGTGCCGTCCTCGAACCATTTGATGAACAGATTATCCGGATCCCATGAAACGTCTTTCACTTTCGTGAATGGCTTGTTCCAGTGGATGCGTTGCGCCTGTTCGCGCCAGAAATCATCGGGATCGCTGAGCGAACGCGCATACATCGCATCATATTTCGCGGCATCGATGCGTGCTCGCTCGCGCCATTCTTGCGTTACGGGGATCAACGTGTCGGACATGACGTTTCCTATATTGTGTCGTTGTCTGCGCCGGGCCGCGGCGGATCGCGGCGGATGGATGATGGCGTTTTGGAGAATCTGATCGGCGGCTTCATTGCGCGCCATGTGCCTTCAGTCGGGTGTTCGCGCATTTCGAAGAAACCTACGGCTCGCAGATGCGGATCGGTCAGCACTTCGTCCAGCGTGTTGGCGCGCATGATGGGCACGCGGTTTTCTTCGCCCAGTTTCAGCCATTCTTCGGTTGTGTGCGTCATCGCCGCCTCGCGCAGCATTTCATAATAGATGCCCACGCGTTCGCGCGGCGGCGCCTTCGCAAACCGTTCGTTCTCGTAGAAATTTGGAATACCACCCAACTCCAGAAATTTCGCGGCGATAGCGCGACTATAGGGCTGCATCGCGATGTGGCCGTCTTTCGTTTTCAACGGTTTGCGGTCGGCGGCAAGCGCAGGCGTGTGGCCGACGTGGGATTTGGTGGGCTCGAAGGTCGCGCCGTAGAGATGTTCGGCCAACAGGAAGTGCGTGAAGCTTTCGAACATGGGAACTTCCACAAATTGCCCTTCGCCTGTGCGCTCGCGATGGAACAGGGCTGCCAGCACCGCGTAGGTCGCGTGCAGGCCCGAAACCTTGTCCGCGAAATAGCTGGGCAGCAATCGCATCTCCTCATTGCCGTCCACGCGCGTCAGCAGATCGGTGGCGCCCGAAGCCGCCTGCACCAGATCGTCGAACGCCTGACGCCCGGCATAAGGCCCATCGGAGCCGTAACCCACGCAATGCACATAGATGAGGGACGGATTGAGCTTCACCAGATCTTCGTAGGAGAAACCCAACCGCGCGGCCGCGTCAGCCCGTATATTGTGAATAAACACATGCGCGCCCGGAATCATCGCGCGCAATCTCTCGCGGCCTTCTTCCGTTTTCAGGTCCAGCGTCACTGACCGCTTGTTGCGGTTCAGTGCCATGAACACCGAACCCATATCGGCATTGGTGGCGTGTTTGGCGCTGTGGCGCTGGCGGTCGCCATCCGGCCCCTCGATCTTCACGACGTCGGCCCCCAGATCGCCCAGCGTTTGCGTGGCGTAAGGCCCGAAAATGAATTCCGTCAGGTCGAGAACGGTAACGCCGGCCAGCGGCCCGCGATTTTCAGTCATGTGGCTGGTTCCAATTGCGAATGGCCCAATGGTGCTATGATGCGGCGTCATTCCGCAAGGCGCGCCATGCAGCTTCACCTCTCCTCCTGGCCGGAAATCGAGGCCTATCTCGCCAAATCGAAGGCGATTCTCATCCCCATCGGCTCGACGGAGCAGCATGGCCCCAACGGTCTGCTGGGCACCGATGCGCTATGCCCGGAGATCATTGCCTCGCGCGCGGGTGCGCAGGCCGACATTCTCATCGGCCCCACCTTCAATGTGGGGCAGGCGCAGCATCACATGGCGTTTCCGGGCACCATCACGCTGCGCCCCTCAACGATGATCGCGGCGATGACGGATTGGGCGCAAAGCCTCGCGCGCCATGGTTTTGAACGGATCTATTGGTTCAACGGCCATGGCGGCAATATCGCCACCATCACGGCGGCGTTTTCGGAAATTTATCACGGCATCACGTTCGATGGTGCGAGCGCGAACCGGCCGCCGCTACGTTGCATGCTGCGCAATTGGTGGGAATTGCCCGGCGTGATGGATGTGTGCCGCCAATTGTTTCCGGTGGGCGAGGGCAGCCACGCCACGCCCTCCGAAGTTTCGGTGACGTATTATGCGTATCCCGAGGCGCAGAAGCGCGTGGAGATGACGCCCAAAATCGCGCCCAACGGACCGATCTACGACGCGGAGGATTATCGCCGCCGATTCCCCGATGGCCGCATCGGTTCCGATCCCTCGCAGGCCACGCCCGAGGCGGGGGAGAAGATCGTTGCGGCGGCGGTTAAGGCCGTGATTGCCGAGTTTCAGAGGTTTGCGGCGTCCTGAAACACGTTGTTGTGCGCCGCGCCGGCGCGTTATAATGCCAACCATCCCAGGGGCGCCCTCCTTCGCCAAGGCTTCGGCGGGCTGAGATCGCAATCACGCGAGTCCCTTTGAACCTGATCCGGTTAGAACCGGCGTAGGGAGAGGTCCAATGAACAAACCCATTCTCAATCTCAAAGCCGTGACGAATGACGTGGTGACGCGAGGCGCGCTGCCGGGCTCGCGGAAAATTTTGGTCGGCGGCGTTCCGTTTCGTGAAGTCGCGCTGTCGGGCGGCGAAGCGCCTGTCCGGCTTTACGACACATCCGGTCCGTATACGGATGATTCCGCCGCTATCAATATCGAAAAAGGTTTGGCGGCGTTACGGCGCAACTGGATTCTCGCGCGCGGCGACGTGGAGGAATATCAGGGTCGCGCGCGTCAGCCGCAGGATGATGGGTTGAAGCCCGGCGAGAAACTCACTGTGCCGCAATTCGATCGGGCAGAACGCACGCCTTTGCGCGCACGCTCCGGCAAAAACGTCACGCAGCTTCACTATGCGCGCGCGGGGCAAATCACCGAGGAAATGAAGTTCATTGCCGCGCGCGAAAATCTCGGCCGCTCGGCGTTGCGCGACGGCAATTCGTTCGGCGCTGCGATCCCCGACGAGATCACGCCGGAATTTGTGCGCAGCGAAGTCGCGCGTGGACGCGCCATCATTCCGGTCAACATCAATCACCCGGAATCCGAGCCGATGATCATCGGCCGTAATTTTCTCACCAAGGTGAACGCCAACATCGGCAATTCCATCGTCACCTCGGGTGCGGCGGAAGAAGTGGAAAAACTCGTCTGGTCGATCCGCTGGGGCGCGGACACCGTGATGGATTTGTCCACCGGCCGCCACATTCACACGATCCGCGAATGGATCATCCGCAATTCGCCCGTGCCCATCGGCACCGTGCCGATCTATCAGGCGCTGGAGAAAGTGGGCGGCGTCGCCGAAGATCTCACCTGGAAAATCTATCGCGACACGCTGATCGAACAATGCGAGCAGGGCGTGGATTATTTCACCGTGCATGCTGGCGTGCGGCTGTCGCATATTCCGCTCACCGCCGAGCGCGTGACGGGCATTGTTTCGCGCGGCGGTTCGATCCTCGCCAAATGGTGCCTTGCCCATCACAAGGAAAATTTCCTCTACACGCATTTCGAGGAGATTTGCGAGTTGCTCGCGCAATATGATGTGTCGTTCTCACTGGGCGACGGTTTGCGCCCCGGTTCGATTGCCGACGCGAACGACGCCGCGCAATTCGCCGAACTCGATACGTTGGGCGAGTTGAACAAAATCGCGCAACGCCACGATGTGCAAACCATGATCGAAGGCCCCGGCCACGTGCCGATGCACAAGATCAAGGAGAACATGGATCGCCAATTGGCGGCGTGCGACGAGGCGCCGTTCTACACGCTGGGGCCGCTGACGACCGACGTTGCACCCGGCTACGATCACATCACAAGCGCGATTGGCGCGGCCATGATCGGCTGGTTCGGTTGCGCGATGCTTTGCTATGTCACGCCGAAGGAGCATCTGGGCCTGCCGGATCGCGACGATGTGAAGGCGGGCGTCATCGCCTATCGCATCGCCGCACACGCGGCGGATTTGGCGAAGGGGCATCCCGCCGCGCGCATCTGGGACGATGCGATGAGCAAGGCGCGCTTCGAATTCCGCTGGCGCGATCAGTTCGCGCTGGCACTCGACCCCGAAACCGCGCAGGCCTTCCACGACGAAACGCTGCCCGCAGA
>DATCEI010000162.1:0-14401 GCA_036510185.1 Rhizomicrobium sp.
CGCGAAACCGAAAGCGGCGAAGAAAACCGCTGACGCCAAACCGAAGCGCAAAGCGAAGGCGGAGGCGGCGTAATTGCCGCGCAAAGGTCCAGCCAATAATCCCGGCGCACTGACCAAAGAGCGCGTTCTGGAAGCGCTCGCCGCAAACCCCAGCGGCACGAAGCGCGATCTTGCGCAGGCATTGCACATCAAAGGCAATGAACGCATCGCGCTGAAACGCATTCTGAAAGAGCTGGAACAGGAAGGCCTCATCGAGCGCGGGCGCAAGCGCAGTTTCACCAAACCGGGCGCGTTGCCCGATGTTCTGGTGTTGGAAATTTCCGGACAAGACCCGGACGGCGAATTGCTGGCCCGGCCGCAGCGCTGGGAGCATGACGAAGCGCCACCGCAGATCATTGTAAATCCCGGCAGCGACGGCGGCGCCATCGGCCAAGGCGAACGCATTCTCGCCCGCCTCACGCAAACGCGCGACGGATATGAGGCGCGTATCATCAAGAAGCTTGGCGCGAGCGCGCACAAGGTGCTGGGCGTTTATCGCGCCGGCGCGCGCGAGGGCCGCATCGTACCCATCGACCGCAAGACCAAAACCGAATTCATCGTCGATGCGCGCGACAATGCGGGTGCGGTGGCCAACGAATTGGTGCTGGCCGAACCGCTTTCCGGCCGCGCCTCCGGTCTGCCGCGCGCGCGCATTGTCGAGCGGCTGGGCAATATGGATGCGCCCAAAGCCGTCAGCCTTATCGCCATTCACGCGCATGGCATTCCGACGGAGTTTCCGAAAGAGACGCTGGACGAAGCCGCGCGCGCGCAACCCGCCGATCCGCGCGGCCGCACCGATCTGCGTGCCGTACCGCTTGTCACCATCGATCCGGAAGATGCGCGCGATCACGATGACGCCGTGTGGGCGGGGCCAGATGATGATGCGTCCAACCATGGCGGCCACATCGTCATCGTTGCCATCGCAGACGTCGCGCATTATGTGACGCCCAATTCCGCGCTCGACCGCGAGGCATGGAAGCGCGGCAATTCCGCTTATTTCCCCGACCGCGTTGTGCCGATGCTGCCGGAGGCTTTGTCCGCCGATCTGTGTTCGCTGCGCGAGGGCGAAGACCGGCCCTGCCTCGCCGTGCGCATGTTCTTCGACAAACACGGCAAGAAAAAGCGGCATGAATTCCTGCGCGGGCTGATGCGCTCCGCAGCCCGGCTCACCTACGCGCAGGCGCAACGCGCGTTCGACGGCAAACCGGGCGAGCACAATCGCGAAATCGCGAAGATCACGCTCAAGCCTTTATGGGACGCCTATCAAACCCTTGCCAAAGCGCGCGACACGCGCGAACCACTCAATCTCGATCTGCCGGAGCGGCGCATCGTTCTGGGCGAAGATGGCAAGATAAAATCCATCGCTTTCCGCGAGCGGCTGGAATCCATGCGGCTGATCGAAGAGATGATGATTCAGGCCAATGTCGCCGCCGCGGAGTCGCTGGAGAAAGCGCGCCTGCCCCTCATCTTCCGCGTCCACGAACAGCCATCCAAGGAAAAACTATTCTCATTCTCCGATTATCTGCGCACCATCGGCATTCCCTTCGCGAAGGGACAGGTCGTCAAGCCCGGCGTGTTCAACCAAATCCTCGCACGCGCAAAAAACACGCCTTATGCCGATGTGATGAACGATGTCGTGCTGCGCACGCAGGCGCAGGCGATTTATGCGCCCGACAATATCGGCCATTTCGGACTCAATCTGGCGCGCTATGCCCATTTCACCTCACCGATCAGGCGTTATGCGGACCTTGTCATTCACCGCGCCCTCATCCGCGCGCTGAAACTGGGCAGCGACGGCCTCACCGACAGCGAACTCGGCAAGCTCGCGCAAACCGCCGAGCACATTTCCATGACAGAGCGCCGCGCCATGGCGGCCGAGCGCGACTCCACCGACCGCTACGTCGCGGCGTTCATGGAGGAGCGCGTGGGCGCAAGCTTCGATGCGCGCGTAACGGGCGTCACCCGCTTCGGCCTGTTCGTGCGCCTGCCCGAAACGGGGGCGGAGGGCCTCATCCCCATGCGCTCTCTGGGCCAGGAATTCTTCCGCCATGATGAGCGCGCCCACGCCCTGATCGGCGACCGCAGCGGCGTAAAATATGGGCTGGGCGACATTCTGTCCGTGCGGCTGGTCGAGGCAGCACCCCTGACCGGCGGCTTGCGCTTTGAATTGACGCAGGCACCCGTACCCACCGGCTCCCGCAAGCCCAAAAACCGCCAAAACCGGGGCCGCCGCGCTTGACAACCGACTTTCCCCGACTAGGTTAGCCGCCCTTTCGAGCCGAATTGCGCTTCAGGAGAATGCCATGGCGAAACCGACCACTGCCAAGATCCGCCTCAACAGCGAAGGCGGCACCGGCTTTTTCTATGTCGCGAAGAAGAACACCCGCACGATGACGGAGAAATTCACCGTGCGGAAATACGATCCCGTGCTGCGCAAGCATGTGACATTCAAGGAAGGCAAGATTAAATAGTCCCCATCACTGTCATTGCCCGGCCCGGAGCTTTTTTGCGGAGGGTCCGGGCAACCCATTTTCCTTTTCTACAAGCAAAAAATTGGGTCGCCCGAATAAATCGGGCGATGACAGAATAAGGTGAGTTAGAAAACGATCCTTAAGCCGCCTTCTTCGCCTCCACACCCATCACGAAATCTCCAATGTGTTTCAGGTAAACGGGCACCAGCGCGTCCGTGAAATCATGCCCCATGCCCGGCACGATCACGAGCCGCGCGCCTTCGATGCTCGCCGCCGTGTCGCGTCCGCCATCCTGCGGAATCAGTGGATCGTCCGCGCCGTGAATGACGAGCGTAGGACAACGCACATTCTTCAACAGCTCATTGCGCGGTTGCGCAGAGATAATCGCCATCATCTGCCGCGCGAGGCCGGTGGGTTCGTAAGGCACGCGATCCACTTCGCGCTCAACGGTTGCACGCAGTTCCGCATCCGTCGCGGGATAACCGGGGCTGCCGATAATGCGCCACGCCTTCATGCCCTGCACGATGCGATCCTCGCGGCTTGAACTTGCAGGCGGCGTGGAAAGCGCCGCCATCGCTTCGGGCTTGGCATGCTGCAAGCCGCGTTTCGCCGTGGTGGACATGATCGAGGTGAGGCTTCGCGCGCGATCGGGATAACGCGCCGCCACAATCTGCGCGATCATTCCGCCCATCGATGCGCCCACAATATGCGCGCGCGCAATGCCCAGCGCGTCGAGCACGCCCACCGCATCCGCCGCCATATCGTCCAGCTGATACGGCGCGCCCTCCACCATCTGCCGCGCCATCAACTTGGCCATCGCAGCGGCGATGTTGGGCATGCCCGCTTCGATCATATGGCTGGATTTTCCGACGTCGCGATTGTCGAAGCGGATGATGCGAAAACCCAGCGCCGCCAGCCCCTCGCACAACGCCACGGGCCACATCGTCATCTGCGCGGCAAAGCCCATAATGAGCAGAATCGCGGGGTCGCTTTCGCGGCCGAAACTGTCATATTCGAACTCCAACCCGTTTGCCTTGACGCGCGCCATTTTTGCCCCTTTGTTGCGGTGGAGAGCCAAGCTTAATGACCGGCGGGCATTTGACAAGGCGCGGGGCCGGCGCGCCCTCGGGGGCCGATGCGCCGCAATCTCGAACGCCTTGCGAATGAACGCTTCGATCTGCTGATTATCGGCGGCGGGATCACGGGTGCCTGCGTGGCGCGCGATGCGGCATTGCGGGGCCTGCGTGTTGCACTGATCGAGAAGAACGATTTCGCCGGCGCCACCAGCGCGCACAATTCCAAGCTTATTCACGGCGGCTTGCGATATCTGCGCAATTTCGAATTGGGGCTGGTGCGGGAGTCGCTGCGCGAGCGGCGCATCTGGCAACGCATCGCGCCGCATCTGGTGCGGCCGCTGCCGTTCATGCTGCCGGTGCCCGAAGGATGGCAGGCGCGTGCGACGCTTTCCGCAGGGCTGACCTTATATGATGTGCTGTCATTCGATCGGGGCTGGCTGGACGATCCGGATCAGCACCTGCCCGGCCATTCCTTTCTCGATGCGAAAGCGGCGGTGGCACGCGAGCCTGTGCTGGATCAGCCGCATCTCGGCGGCGCGCTGCTTTATTACGATGCGCAAATGTATTCGCCGGAACGATTGGCGCTGGAATGCCTGATCGATGCGGATGCGAATGGCGCGGTGATTGCGAATTATGTTGAAGCGAAATCTCTCATCATTCGCGATGCCAAGATAGAGGGCGCTGAAGTGCGCGACGGCGCAGGCAATGCGGAATTTGCCATACAGGCCAAAGCCACGCTTCTCGCCGCCGGACCGTGGGCCGATATATTCCTGGATCACGCCCTGGGAAAACAGACTGCGCATCGAATCCTGCGTTCCAAAGGCATTCATCTGGTCGTGCCGAAGATGACACGCGAAACCGCGCTGACCGTGGCCGCGAAAGGCGGGCATTTCTTCCTGTTGCCGTGGCGCAAGCACACGATCATCGGCACGACAGACACGGCATTCTCCGGCGCGCCAGATACCGTTGGCGTTTCGGAAGAGGACATCACAAGCTTCCTCGCTTTCGTGAACGAATATTTACCGGCCGCGCATCTGAAACGCAGCGATGTCGAGCATTTCTATGCTGGCCTGCGCCCGCTGGTGGATGATGGCTCTGGCGATTCTTATGATGCCAGCCGCCGCGCCGAATTGATCGACCACGGCAAGGATGATGGCGTTGCGAATTTGTACTCCGCCATCGGCGGCAAATGGACAACCTCACGCGCGCTGGCGAAAAGTATTGTCGATACTATCGCGCCGCGATTGAACACCACCAAACCATGCGTCACCGGAAATGCCATCCTCCCTGGCGGCAAGATCGGCCACATCAAAGAATTTCTTGCTGCACAAAGCCATGATCATCCCCAGCTGCAAAACATCGATCATCTGACACGCATGTATGGTGCGCGATTGAACGAAATGCTCGACGAAGCGGGCAACCGGCCCGATCTATCGCTCGCACTATCGGACACCGGCGATATCGGCGCGCAAATCCTGTTCGCGATCCGCCATGAAATGGCGCTGATGCTGGACGATGTGGTCACGCGGCGCACAGGCCTTGGCCAGCTCGGACTACCGAACGCCGCTGTGCTTTCGCGCGCGGCGGATATCATGTCCACAGAACTCGGCTGGAGCGCCGAACGCCGCGCCCGCGAAATCGAAACCGTGTCGCACTCCTTCGCAACGCGAGGCGGCCAATGACTGCGTTCGTCGTCGTCAATCCGCGTTCGGCCAACGGGCAAACCGTGCGCGAATGGGCGAGCATCGAGCGAGCGTTGCGCGACGCCTATCCGCATATGCGCGTGGCGTTCACGACCAAGCGCGGCGAAGCGGCCACAATCGTCCGCGCCGCGCTCAACGAAGGCCAGCACGAAATCATCGCGGTTGGCGGCGACGGCACGATCAACGAAGCCGTGAACGGTTTCTTCGATGAGAATGGTCCCATTTCGCCGGACGCTGTTTTCGGCTTTGTCACCAGCGGCACCGGCGGCGATTTCCGCAAGACGTTCAACATCGCGCCCGGCCCACAAGCCGCCGTCGAGCATTTGCGCAAGGCTTCCGTGCGGCGCATCGACATTGGCAAGCTGTCCTGCCTCAGTACCGATGGCGCGCCCATCGTGCGCTATTTCGCGAATATCGCATCGTTCGGGCTTTCCGGCATCATCGTTGACAATGTCAATCGCGCGCGCATCGCCAAATGGTTCGGCGGCTCGTTTGCGTTCGCGTTTCACAGCGCGGTGACAATGCTAACCTATCGCGAGCGGCGCTTGCGCATTCGCGTCGATGACGTGTGCGACGAGATCGCGTCTATCTCCACCGTCGCCGTCGCCAACGGCAAATATTTCGGTGGCGGCATGAAAGTGGCGCCCGACGCCGATCCCGCCGATGGATTGTTCGATGTGATCGTCATGGGCGGCACATCGAAATTGCAATCCATCGCGCAGATGAACCAGATTTACACGGGTGAGCATGTGAGCAATTCCGCCGTGCGTGTGATGCGGGGAAAACGCATCATCGCCGCGCCCGTTGCCGAAACGCAGCATGTGCCTGTTCTTATCGAAACCGAGGGCGAAGTAGCGGGCAAACTTCCCGCGACATTCGAAATCCTGCCGCGCGCCCTCAATTTGAGATGCTGAGATGATGGATCGAAAGAAAATACGCTGGAACGGCTGGGGCTGGACGGAACATGCCAACCCGCTCGCGGGTAACGACGCCGTCTGGTCGTGGCTTTCAAGCGAATTGGGAACGCCTGTGCTGCCGAACACGCCCGCGCGCACGCTAGAACAGATCACACTTCCGCCTTCACAACTCGCTGCCGAAGACCGTACGAAATTTGCCTCATTGGTCGGCGCTGAGAATGTCCGCGACGATGCTTACGAACGCGCCTTCCACGCCCTCGGCCGAAGCTATTTCGATTTGTTGCGGTTACGCGCTGGCGATCTCCACATTGCGCCGGATGCCGTGCTTTATCCGCGCTCGACGGACGACGTTCTGGCCGTTCTCGCTTATGCCTCGGATCGCGAGATTGCTGTCGTGCCTTTTGGCGGCGGCACAAGCGTTGTTGGCGGCGTCAGCGCTGCGCGTGGGAAATTTAAATCGGTTGTCACCGTCGATCTGACGTTGATGGACAAATTGCTCAACGTCGATCCCGTTGCTCGCATCGCGACCGCGCAAGCTGGCATCTACGGCCCCGTGCTCGAAAAAGCATTGGGCGCGCAAGGCATCACGCTCGGTCATTATCCGCAATCGTTCGAATTCTCCACGCTCGGTGGATGGATCGCGCATCGCGGTTCAGGCCAGCAATCGGGCCGCTATGGCCGCGCGGAGAACTGGCTTGCGGGCGTGAAACTGGCGACGCCGGCGGGCCTTCTCACGACCGATGATTTTCCGGCGTCCGCTGCCGGTCCGCATCTGGCCGATCTCGTTGCCGGATCGGAAGGCATATTCGGCATCGTTACCGAAGCGCGCGTGCATGTGCGGCCCGCGCCGGAAGCACGCGATTATTACGGTTATCTGTTCCGCGATTTCGAAACAGGCGCTGAGGCCATACGCGTCGCCAAACAACAGAATATTCCTACTGCGATGCTGCGTCTGTCGGATGCGGAGGAGACCCGCTTCTATCGCGCCTTCAGCAGCCTCGGAAAGAAACGCGGTATTCGCAATCAGATTGAAGACTTCTATCTGCGCTCGCGCGGTCTCGCCGACAAACCGTCTGCCCTGATTGCCGGTTTTGAGGGCACGCGTGAAGAAGCGGCGGCGGCGCATAAACAATTCAATGCGATTGCGAAGAAATTCGGCGCGCTGTCGTTAGGCGCCGGCCAAGGAAAGCGCTGGTTTGAAGGCCGGTTTCATGGGCCTTACATGCGCGATCCCATGATGGATCGCGGCGTGGGCGTGGATACTCTGGAAACCGCCACGAGTTGGCCAAATATCAAGGGGCTTCATGCCGCCGTTCGCGAAGCGCTGGAGACGAATATTGCAGCCACCGTTCCGCGCGGCGCACGCGGGATCGTGATGGCGCATATCAGTCACGTCTATCGCGACGGTGCGAGCCTTTACTTCACTTATATATTCCCGCGCGCCGTCGATGGAAGTACGCAATGGCGGAAGGTTAAGACCGCCGCGTCCGATGCTATCGCTGCCAACAGCGGCACGATCAGTCATCATCATGGCGTGGGCGAAGATCATCTGCCGTGGATTGCGCAAGAGAAAGGCGAGCTTGGCATCGAAATCTTGCGCGCAGTCAAACGCACGCTCGATCCGAAGGGAATACTCAATCCGGGGAAATTACTTCCGGACTAAGCCAATGCGGCGCGCACGGCGGCGGCGGCCCGTTTCATTGCCTCGGCAGCCTGCGGAATGACAGCCTGCAAATAAATAAAGCAATGCACGAGGTCCGGATAATCCGCGAGTTCGACCTTTACGCCCGCGGCTTTCAGTTTCTGCGCATACTCCACGCCTTCGTCATAAAGCGGATCGAAGCCCGCGACCATGACATAGGCGGGCGGCAAGCCCGTTAAATCCGGCGTCCGCAAGGGCGAGATGCGCGGATCGGATGTGTCGATGTCGGCGGGAAGATAATTATTGAAGAACCATGCGATGGTTTTGCCTTCGAGGAAATAACCTTCCGCGAATTCACGGCGCGAGCGCGTTTCCGTGCCGATCTGCGTGTTGGGAAAGAGCAACAACTGGAACGCGATTTTGCCTTTAAGCCGTTGCGAAACGACGGAGGCGAGCGCGCCGCCCGCGGAATCGCCGCCTACCGCGATGCGGTTGGGGTCCACGCCGAACGCGGCGGCATTGGCCTCGATCCATGTGACGGCGGCAAGCGCGTCATCGACTGCCGCCGGAAATTTGTGTTCGGGCGAGAGGCGATAATCCACCGCGATAACGCGGAACCCGCCCTCGTTCGCGAACATGCGGCAAAGACCATCATGCGTTTCCAGATCGCCGATCACGAAACCACCGCCATGGAAATAGATCAACGCTGGCAGCGGATCGCCGCCTGCCGCGATGGGCGTGTACACGCGCAACGGAATTTCGCCGCCTTCGCGCGGCGCGGTCATGTTTTCCGTTTTGCCGATGGGCACATCTTTCGGGCCGACGAGTTGCATCATCACGGCAAATGCCGCGCGCGCATCGGCGGGCGTCATGTCCCACATGTTGGGGCTTTTGGCAGCGGCAAGTTGATCGAGAAAGGCTTTTACGAGCGGATCGAGCGGCATCAATGCCTCATGCGCATAACAATGCACGAGTTTGCACGGCGCACGGCCACGCGCAATGTTTAGTGGATAACGATCGGAAGTTGCGGATCGAGGCGCTGCGTAACGATGTCGTCGAGGAACACGGTGAGCAATTGCCAGAATTGTGCGCGTTCATGCGCGCCATCCGCGTCGAACGAAATGACGGCGCGGCGCGCATAATCGAGCGCCATCGCGCCGTGTTCGATGGCGAGATCCGCAGCCAGTCTGTAAAGGTCGTCGGTCGACATGGGTGCCAGCATGCGCGCGCCATGGTAAGCGAGCGGTTAATTCTGGAACCGGAACTTGCGACATTTGCTCCGCGCACGCGGCAAAATTTTCCCAGTGATTTGTTAAGCAATTTCGATCACCTCGGGCGGCGGCGGATTAACGAACAGCATTTCGACAAGTTTATGACGGCGCTCCATCGTGGCGCGCTGATTGACGTAACCTTTGTCGGTGATTTCGTTGCCGTCGATGGAGGGTGGTTCCGTCATCAGGATTACGCGCTTGATGCGCGAAGAGGAACCGGACGTGGCCGCGTTATGCGCCGCGAATTTCTCGCGCACGAATTCGCGCACATTGGGATGTGCGACAATCGCGGTAGGGCCCGACAGCGACGCATCGCCCGCGATATGCTTCGCCGCCGATATATTCGGCCAAGCGAGCAGCCCGATAAACGGTTTGTCCTGCCCGCAGACGACGCAATCCTGAATCAGCGGCGATGCGGCGGCCACCGCGTTGGCGCGCAACGTGCCCACCGAAACCCAGGTGCCGGAATCCAGTTTGAAATCTTCCGTCACGCGACCATCAAAGATGAGGCCTTTTTCGGGATCGTTCTCATCCACGAATTTCGCGGCGTCGCCGAGGCAGTAGAATCCTTCCTCGTCGAACGCGGCGTCGGTGAGATCGGCGCGATTGAGATAACCGGGCGTAACGGTTGCGCCCTTCACGCGCACTTCCAGTTTCGTTCCGTTCGGCACCAGTTTCAACGTGAGGCCGGGCAGCGGCAGGCCAATCAGGCCCACACGGTCGGTGAGCCAATGCACGACTGTGATGCCCTGCGTTTCCGTCGCGCCATACATGGTGGTGATGGGAATGCGGTGCCCGGTGGCGGCAATCGCGAGCGTCTGGAAGCGTTCGTAAATATCCTGGCTCAGCGTCGCGCCGCCGTAACCGACATAGCGCATCTTGGAAAAGAACTTATCGCGCAACGCCACGTCGCGCTCCATGGCATCGGCCAGCCAGCCGAACGCGATGGGCGCAGAGCCGAACACAAGCGGCGTCACCTCGCGCAAATTGCGGATCGTTTCGTCGAACAGGCCGGGCAGCGGTTTGCCGGCATCGAGATAGATCGTGCCGCCATTGTTGAGCGCGTTGTTGAAGGTGATGTTGCCCGCGGAGATATGGTTCCACGGCATCCAGTCCAGCGATTGCGGAATTTCGCCGGTGTCCGCGGGATCGTCGCGCAAACCTTCCTGCCCCGCGATCACGGCGCACATCATGCCGTGCGTCTGGATCACGCCTTTGGGCATGCCCGTGGAGCCGGAGGTGAAGAGATATTTCGCGACCGTGTCGTGATCGATGGCCTCCATCGACGCGCGCACATCGCCGCTCGCTTGCGTCTTGATAAGATCATCATACGCAATCGTTTCGCGGTCGGAAATCGGCATCGCGGTCACGATCTCCACACCCTCGCCCGCAATCGCGGCCAGCGCACGGGAATAATAAGGCCCCTGCTCCGCGAAAACCATTTTCGGCTTCGCGGTCGCGGCGACATGCTTCAGCTTTCCGTGATCCGCCGACATGAGAGAATACGCAACCGACACCGGCGCAATCGGCACGCGCGCCTTCATTGCGCCCAGCATCATCACGGCATGGCGGATGGAATTGCCGGACAGCACCATCAGCGGCGCATCCTGTTCCAAGCCGCGATCCAGCAACGCCTGCGCCACCGCATTCGCCGCCGCGTTGGCCTCGCCATACGTAATGAAGCGCCACTCGCCCGTGCCGCCATCGGGCAGCGGCGTGCGCTCGCCGATGAAGTTCCGCTCAGGATGCACGGCGGCTTTTTCTTCCAGCAAATGCGCGATGGAGCGCGGCATCGCGCCCAGCGCATGGCGCGACGTGAGGTAAACCGTGCCGTCCGCTTTGCGCACCGTTTCGATGGACGCCGCCTTCATGGGCAGCGGCTTGAACGGCGGCAGATCGGTTTTTACCTGTATATTCATGGTGTTGGCTCCCGCTTGCGAAGATGTACACTCCGCGCTCGTTATTCTGTATAAACTCCGTCCCAAACACGGGATTTACCCATGCAAGGCAATAGCGTCCTGCTCATCATCGGCGGCGGCATCGCGGCCTACAAGTCCCTTGAGCTGATAAGGCGGCTGCGCGAACGCGGCGTGGCGGTGCGCACGATTCTGACCGATGCGGGCGCGCAATTTGTAACGCCATTGTCGGTGTCTGCGCTGAGCGGCGAGAAGGTTTTCCAGAACCTGTTCAACCTCACCGACGAAGCGGAGATGGGACATATCCAGCTTTCGCGCGCGGCGGATCTGGTTGTCATTGCGCCCGCGACGGCGGATTTGATGGCGAAGCTGGCGAATGGTCATGCGAACGATCTCGCATCGACCGCGCTGCTCGCAACCGACAAGCGCGTGCTGATGGCGCCCGCGATGAATGTGCGCATGTGGAACCACGCGGCCACGCAACGCAATCTGAAACGGCTGAAAGACGACGGCGTGATTTTCGTCGGGCCGGGCGATGGCGAAATGGCGTGCGGCGAATTCGGGCCGGGCCGCATGGCGGAACCGAATGAGATTGTGGCCGCGATTGACGCGGCGCTTTCGCAACCGGGCGCATTGACCGGCATGCGTGCGCTCGTGACCGCAGGACCGACGCATGAGCCGCTCGATCCCGTGCGTTTCATCGCCAATCGTTCATCCGGCAAACAGGGATATGCGATTGCCGATGCGTTGGCGCGCGCGGGTGCGGAAACGGTGCTTGTGTCCGGCCCGGTGGAGATTGCGCCGCCGCCGCGGGTGAAATTGCTGCGCGTAGAAACCGCGCGCGAAATGCTGGCGGCGTGCGAATCCGTTTTGCCCGTCGATGTTGCGGTGTGTGCTGCGGCGGTCGGCGACTGGCGGCCGGAGATCGCGGCGAACAACAAGATCAAGAAAGCGGATGATGGCGCGGCACCTGCGCTGAAACTCACCACCAATCCGGATATTCTGTTCACGCTCGCGCATTCGGCGAAACGCCCTTCCCTTGTCATCGGCTTTGCGGCGGAAACAGAGAATGTCGTGGCGCATGCACAGGCCAAACGAGCGCGCAAAGGCTGCGACTGGATCGTCGCCAACGATGTGAGCCCCGGCACTGGCATCATGGGCGGCGACAACAATCGCGTGCATCTGATTACCGCGAATGCGGCGGAAGATTGGCCGCTGATGGATAAAGCAGAAGTGGGCAAACGCCTCACCGCGCGCATCGCGGATGCTCTGAAAGGAAAAGCCGCGTGAGCAAAAACAAAAAACTCATTCCCTCTCCCCTTCCGGGGGAGAGGGTTAGGGTGAGGGGGTGTTTGAACATCGAGCGCGATTGTCGGCGCCTCCTCACCCCGGCCCTCTCCCCCACTGCGTGGGGGCGAGGGAGTTAGACCATGCGTATTCCCATCCAACGTCTGCCTCACGCTGTTGATCTGCCGTTGCCCACTTACGCGACGGAAGGTTCTGCGGGACTTGATTTGCTGGCGGCAACCGAATCCGACATCGAACTCGCGCCCGGTGCGCGCGCGGCTGTGCCTTGTGGAATCGCATTTGCTTTGCCCGATGGCTACGAAGCACAGGTGCGCCCACGCTCCGGCCTTGCGCTGCATCACGGCGTCACGCTGCTCAACGCACCCGGCACCATCGACAGCGATTATCGCGGCGAAGTAAAGGCAATCCTCATCAATCTCGGCGATGCGCCATTCCGCATTTCGCGTGGGATGAAAATCGCCCAACTTATTATCGCGCGCTACGAACGCGCCGAATTTCATGAAGTCGCCGAATTGCCCGCGAGTGTTCGCGGCGAAGGCGGTTTTGGTTCCACCGGTTTCACACTCAAACGCGCCTGAGGATCATGCTGAAACTTTCCCGCAAAACCCTGCTTGCGCTCGAAGCCGTCATCGACATCGCGTTCAACGCGCGGCCCGAGCCTGTGCAGGCCAAGGAAATCACCGCGCGTCAGGGCGTGCCGCAGCGTTATCTCGAACAGGTGATGCAACAGCTTGTGCGCGCGGGCGTGCTGAAAGGCGTGCGCGGGCCGCGCGGCGGTTATCGTCTCGCCAAGGAACGCCGCCGTATTTCCATCGGCGATGTTGTGCGCGTGGCTGAATCCGTGGAAGATGCGGAGAATGAAGAAGTAGCACCCCGCTCCGATTTGGGCGCGCGCATCGTGGGACCGCTCATCGAGTCGTTGCAGGAAGAAGTGATGAAACGGCTTGATGACATTTCTATTGAAGATTTGTGCCAGCGCGCGCGCAGCGCCGGTGTCGATTGCGGCGGCCGCATCAGCGCCGATTTCACCATCTAGGAGGAAGCCATGGAACACAAACCCGGACGCGGACGCATTTACAATTCGATCACCGAAACCATTGGCGACACGCCACTGGTGCGCATGGCGCGGATGCCGAAGGACGCGGGCGTGAAAGCGGACATTCTGCTGAAACTCGAATTCTTCAATCCAATTTCCAGTGTGAAGGATCGCATCGGGGTTGCGATGATCGAGACGCTGGAAAAACAGGGCATCATCGCGCCGGGGCGCAACACGATTGTGGAACCGACCAGCGGCAATACGGGCATCGCGCTTGCGTTCGTCGCGGCGGCGAAGGGTTACAAACTCATTCTTGTGATGCCGGAATCCATGTCGCTGGAACGGCGCAAGATGCTGCTGATCATGGGTGCGGAACTGGTGCTGACCGAAGCAGCGAAAGGCATGAAAGGCGCCATCGCCAAGGCGCAGGAGATTGTTTCGTCCACGCCGGGCGCGATCATGCCGCAACAATTCGAAAATCCCGCCAATCCGGAAATCCATCGCCGCACGACGGCGGAGGAAATCTGGAATGACACGGACGGTAAGGTGGATGTTGTCATATCCGGCGTCGGCACGGGCGGCACGATCACGGGCGTGGGGCAAGTGCTGAAGGCGCGCAAGCCCAGCGTGAAGATGATCGCGCTGGAGCCTGAGGATTCTCCGGTTCTGTCCGGCGGCCAACCCGGCCCGCACAAAATTCAGGGCATCGGCGGCGGTTTCGTGCCCGCTATTCTGGATCGCAAAGTGATCGACGAAGTCATCACGATCTCCAACGAAACCGCGTTCGAAACCGCACGCAAGGCTGCGCGGCTTGAAGGCATTCCTGTCGGCATTTCGTCGGGTGCTGCGATCGCGGCGGCGCTAGAGGTTGGCGCGCGACCCGAAATGGCGGGCAAGACGATCGTGGCGATCATCCCCTCGTTTGCTGAACGCTATCTTTCGACGGCGCTGTTCGAGGGGTTGTAGGTTTATTTCTTTCCTCCCCCGTGGTTACGGGGGAGGGGGACCGCGAAGCGGTGGAG
>DATCEI010000163.1:0-2887 GCA_036510185.1 Rhizomicrobium sp.
CGGCGGCACGATCCATTTCATCATCAACAACCAGATCGGCTTTACGACCGCGCCAATCTATTCGCGCTCTTCGCCCTATCCGTCCGATGTGGCGCTGATGGTGCAGGCGCCAATTTTCCATGTGAATGGCGACGATCCGGAAGCGGTGGTGCATGTGGCGCGTATCGCCACCGAATTCCGCCAGCTATTCCACAAGGATGTCGTTATCGACATGTTTTGCTATCGCCGCTTCGGTCACAACGAAACCGACGAGCCGGCGTTCACGCAGCCCTTGATGTATCGCGCGATCAAGGATCATCCGACGACGCTGGAATTATATGCGGCAAAGCTCGTTGCCGAAGGCACGCTCAGCGATGCCGACATCAAAGCGATGATTGCCGAGTTCAACAAGAAGCTGGACGCGGAATTCGACGCCGCCAAAGCGCATCGGCCCAACAGTGCGGACTGGCTGGACGGACGCTGGAGCGGGTTTGCGAAAGCCACCGAAGGCGACCGGCGCGGGCAAACCGATGTACCTCTGGACGCTTTGAAGAAAGTGGGGCACGCGCTTTCCACCGCACCCGAAAATTTCAACCTGCACAAAACCGTCGCGCGCCAATTGCAGGCGAAAGCCAAAATGTTTGAAACCGGCGAGGGTTTCGACTGGGCGACGTGCGAGGCGCTCGCTTTCGGCACGCTGCTCGATGAAGGCTATCCCGTGCGCCTGTCGGGACAGGATTCCGCGCGCGGCACGTTCAGCCAGCGCCATTCCACGCTGGTCGATCAGGAAAATGAAGACCGCTACATTCCGCTCAATCACATCAGCGAAGGTCAGGCGGAGTTCGAAGTCGTCGATACGCTGCTGTCCGAAGAAGCCGTGCTCGGTTTTGAATATGGCTATTCTTCCGCCGAGCCGAAAGCGCTGGTGCTGTGGGAAGCGCAGTTCGGCGATTTCGCCAATGGCGCGCAGGTCGTCATCGACCAGTTCATCGCATCCGGCGAAATGAAATGGCTGCGCATGAATGGCCTGGTGATGCTGTTGCCGCATGGCTACGAAGGCCAGGGACCGGAGCATTCGTCCGCGCGGCTGGAGCGTTATCTGCAGCTTTGCGCGCAGGACAATATGCAGGTCGCGTGTCCCACGACGCCCGCGAATTATTTCCACATCCTGCGCCGTCAGATGCACCGGACATTCCGCAAGCCGCTGATCCTGATGACTCCGAAATCGCTGTTGCGGAACAAGCGTTGCGTTTCGTTCCTGTCGGATATGGGGCCGGGTTCGTCGTTCCACCGCATCTTTCTGGATCAGGCCGAAGTCGTGCCGGGCGCCACGACCGTGAAACTCGTGCCTGACTCACAAATCAAGCGCGTGATTCTGTGCACCGGCAAAGTCTATTTCGACCTGATGGATGAGCGCGAGAAGCGCGGCGAAAACCGCATCCAGATCCTGCGCATCGAACAGATCTATCCATTCCCGGACAAGGCGCTGGCGCAGGAGCTTCGCCGCTTCATAAAGGCCGACGTTGTTTGGTGTCAGGAAGAACCCAAAAATCAGGGCGCGTGGCACTTTGTGGAAGAACGCATCGAAGACGCGCTGGCAGCCCTCGGCAGCACGGCGCGGCCGCATTATGTGGGGCGGCCCGAATACGCCTCCACGGCGGCGGGCCTGATGAGTCAGCACACTGCCGAACTTAATGCGTTCCTCAACGAGGCTTTGACGCTATAAAGCGCTGCGGCGCGGAGAAATGCTTATGAGCATCCAGATCAAGGTTCCGGCGATGGGCGAATCCGTCACCGAGGCGACGGTGGCGCGCTGGTTCAAGAAAGAGGGCGACACGGTCGCGCGCGACGAACCGCTGGTCGAACTCGAAACCGACAAGGTGACCGTGGAAGTACCCGCGCCCGCGGACGGCTCCATCGAATCCATTTCCGTCAAAGAAGGCGACACGGTGCAGGTGGGCACGATTCTCGGCGCGATCACCGAAGGCAAAGCGGGCACGGCTCCCGCCAAAGCCGCACCGCCGCCAGCCGCTGCACCCAAACCCGTCGAAGCGCCAAAGCCAGTCGCGCAAGCGGCACCTCCCGCGCCGAAAGCCGACGCGCCGGTCATGCCATCCGTGCGGCGCATCGCTGAGGAATCCCATCTTGATCCCGCAACAGTCAGCGGCACCGGCAAGGATGGCCGCGTGACGAAAGGCGACATGCTGGCGGCACTGGAATCACGCGCGGCACAAGAAACCAAACGCGCCACCGTGACCGTGATGTCCGGCCCTCGCCCCAACGCCGCGCGTGAGGAGCGCGTGGCGATGAGCAGGCTTCGCCGCACCATCGCGCTGCGCCTGAAAGAATCGCAGAACACAGCCGCGCAACTGACGACCTTCAACGAAGTCGATATGAGTCACGTCATGGCGTTGCGCGCCGAATACAAGGACGATTTCGAGAAGAAGCACGGCGTGCGGCTGGGCTTCATGGGTTTCTTCGTCAAGGCGTGTATCGCCGCGCTGAAGGAATTACCCAACGTCAATGCCGAGATCGAAGGCGACGATATCGTCTATAAAAATTACTACGACATCGGCGTCGCGGTTTCGACCGAGCGCGGCCTGATCGTGCCTGTGATGCGCGATGCCGACACACTGTCGCTTGCGGGCATCGAAGCCGTGATCAACGATTTCGGCCTGCGCGCCCGCGACAACAAATTGAAGCTGGAAGATTTGCAGGGCGGCACGTTCACGATCTCCAATGGCGGCGTGTTCGGCTCGCTGATGTCCACGCCGATCTTGAACGCGCCGCAGTCCGGCATATTGGGCATGCACAAGATCCAGCCCCGGCCCGTCGCCATCGAAGGCAAGGTAGAAATCCGCCCCATGATGTATCTGGCGCTGTCCTATGATCACCGCCTGGTGGATGG
>DATCEI010000164.1:0-3867 GCA_036510185.1 Rhizomicrobium sp.
GACACATTGCGCAGCGCTTCATGGAAAATCGCGAGCGGATCCTGCTTGGTCTTTGATTGAATGGCATCGAACGCGCCGTAGATGATTCCTTCGGCGGCGGATTTCTTGCCGTCATACATCAGGCTGTTCATGAATTTCGCGAGAACCAGATCGCCGTATTTGGCGTCCGGGTTGATCTCACGGCGTTCTGCGCGGCGGCGGCGGGACATGTGTGTTTCCTCTCGTCGCTTATTTCGGACGCTTCGCGCCGTAGAGCGAACGGCGCTTGCGGCGGTCTTTCACACCTTGCGTGTCGAGCACACCACGGATGATGTGATAACGCACACCCGGAAGGTCTTTCACGCGGCCGCCGCGAAGCAGCACCACGGAATGTTCCTGAAGATTGTGACCTTCACCGGGAATATAAGTAACGACTTCATATCCGTTGGTCAGGCGCACTTTCGCAACTTTGCGCAGCGCCGAGTTCGGCTTCTTTGGCGTCGTCGTATAGACGCGCGTGCAGACGCCACGCTTCTGCGGATTTCCCGCCAGCGCCGGAACCTTGTTGCGCTTCGGCTTTTCGCCGCGCGGCTTGCGGATCAATTGATTGATCGTCGGCATACGTTTTTTACTTCCTGCTTCCCGCGCGTCGCCGCGCAATCCAAACGGTTTTCGGGGCGCGGCCTTTCGGCTGCCCCGGACAGCGGAGGACTGAAGGGTTGCCCCTCAAGTCACGCTTGTTCGCACATCGAACTGACTTCCTGACAGCGTTTCCGCGCTTTCGCGCAGACAGGCCTGTCCGCGAAGGTCGCGCTGTATAGACGCCCGATTCCGATGGGTCAAGCACGGCGAAAGGATATTTCGGCCAAGCTTTTAGAGGGCGAGAACGGCCCGCACCGCCATCGCCATGAGCACGAACGTGCCCAGCGCAAATAGCAGGAAACGCAGGGTTACGCGGTTTATCGTGCCCTGGACCAGTGTGTGGAGCGTGCGGAAGCCCACATAGGACCATGCTAGCCATATATTTAGCTGGTCCTGATGCCCGCTGAGATAGATATAGAAGACCAGCGCGTAGAAAATGGTCGGCTGCTCCATCAGGTGGTTGTAATTGTCGGTCACCCGGCGGGCGGAACTCGGCAGCACATCGAGCGAGCCGGGATGGGCGGCATCCTGCGGGTCGATCTTGGCGCGCTGCATCGCGGGAAGGCGCGTGGCGTACAGCCAAATCCAGACCAGCAGCGATAGAACAACGAGCGCCAGAACCGGCGTGAGAATCGAGTTCATTGAAATCCCCCTTGAATCGATAGCCCAGCCTAGCCCGCCCCGTCCCCGCGACAAAGTTGCGACTCGTTCTCATTGACGGGGCGGGCGAAGCCGGGCATGGTCCCTCCAGTTGCGAACGATTATTAGTTACAGATTGGTGACAGACATGGATTCCGCCAAAACGGCGCTGGGATTAACGAGCCTTGGCCTTCTGGCCACGACGGGCACCCTCGGCCAGACGCTTGCGGCCAACACGCCCATCGAAACCGTGAACGTCACGGCGCAGCGCACGGGCATCGACATGATGCCGGAGACGATCCTCGACACGCCGCAATCCATCAATGTGGTTCCAGCCCGAGTCATTCAGGAACAGGGCCTCAACAACCTTCAGGATGCTCTGCGCAATGTGCCCGGCATCACGCTGAACGCGGGCGAAGGCGGAGCGCATGGCGATCAGGTCAATCTGCGCGGCTTTTCGGCGAGTGACGATTTCTTCCTCGATGGCATGCGCGACACGGGCTTCTACACGCGCGACACGTTCGATCTGGATTCGGTGGAAGTTTATAAAGGCCCCGCCTCCACCCTGTTCGGGCGCGGCTCCACGGGCGGCGTCATCAACCAGATCACGAAGAAGCCGGAGCTTTATCCTATTTACGACGCCTCGCTGACAGGCGGCACGAATTCCGAAATCCGGGCCACGTCGGATGTGAATTATGTCATCAGCGATGACGCGGCGTTGCGCCTTGCGCTCATGGGCGAGACCAGCGGCGTCGAGGATCGCGATTTCGTACGCAACCGCCGCTGGGGCGCGGCGCCCTCCTTCGCCTACGGTCTTGGCGAAAACACGACCGCGCTGGTGCAATTTTTTCACGAACAGGAAGACAACACGCCTGACTTCGGCGTTCCGTTCCTGTTCGGCACGCCCGCGCCCGTGCCGCGTGACATATATTACGGTCTGCCCAGCGATGACCGCATCAAGAGCGATGTGAACATCGCGACCGCGCGCATCGATCATGCCTTCAGCAACTGGCTTTCGATCAGCAACAACTCGCGCGCCGGATTCTATTGGTTCGACACGCGCCAGACCGCGCCCACCTATGGCAGCGCGAATTGCTATGCCGATGCGAACGCGCCTTACACGGGCGCGCCGCTTTGCACGGGCGCTGTCGGCGAAGTGCCCGTGACGTCGGAGAATCCGCTTTATCCCGTGCTGGGCACGCCGCTCAATCAGATCTACGTGCTGCGCGACCGTCCGAGCGCCGAGGGCACTGTCCAGACGATCATGAACGAAACCGACCTGACGGCGAAATTCGAGACCGGCCCTCTTTCGCACACGCTCGTCACGGGCGTGGAAGTGGATCGCGAAGCGGCTTCGCTCACGCGCTATCTCAATCAGGATGACGAGATATTGCCGACGCCGCTGCTCGATCCCGATCCGTTCGAGGCGTTCCCCGGCACGCAGACGACCATTCGCCAGCAGCCCAAAACCGAAACCAGCACATTGGGCATTTTCGCCGTCGATACGATCGATATCGGGCCGCACTGGAATATCGTCGGCGCGTTGCGCTTCGATCATTTCGGCGCGCGCTTCGATCAGCTGGTCGGCACGCCGACGCACTTCGTGCATGACGACAATATCGTCAGCCCGCGCGCGGCGATCACCTATAAACCAACGGAGAATGTCAGCGCCTATATTTCATACGGCACATCGTTCGATCCGTCGGCGGAGAATCTTTCGCTTGCGGCGAGCAATGCCGATCTTGGGCCGGAGAAAGACCGCACCTACGAAGCGGGTGTGAAAACCCTGTGGCTGCAAGGCCAGCTTTCCGCGACAGGCGCGATCTTCGACACCGAAATGACGAATGCGCGCATCGCCGATCCCACGCAGCCCGGTTTGCAGGCGCTTGAGGGCGATCTGGATGTAAAAGGCTTCGAGTTCGATCTGGCGGGTTACATCCTTCCGCAATGGGAGGTCGACGCGGGCTACACCTATCTCGATCCTAAGGCGGACGGCCTTTTGGGGACCGGCGTGCAAAGTGAAATTCCGAATACCGCGCACGATCAGGCCAATGTGTGGACGACCTATGATTTCCAGAACGGGTTGAAAACCGGCACGGGCGTTTACTGGACAGGGCGGCGTTTCGCAGGCCTGGATACGCTTGTCGATCCGGGCACAATTGTGCAGGCTCAGGTGCCCTCTTCCATCACATGGGACGCGATGCTGTCGTACCAGATCACCGACAATTTCGGTTTGCAGTTGAACGGCACGAATTTGACGAATGCGTATTACTATACGAATTCGTACTTCACGCGGCCGGGCGAGAACCATGCCATTCCCGGCGCGGGCCGCACCTTCCTGCTGACCGCGAATGTGACGCTCTGATGCTGCTGCGAATCCCACAGGTGCTGACCCAGGACGAACTCGGTGTTTGCCGGGAACGTCTGGCGAAAGCGCAGTGGGGCGACGGGCGCGTGACGGCGGGTCCGCAATCGGCGAAGGTGAAGGAGAATCTTCAGCTTGCCGAGAGCGGCGCGGATGCGCGCGAACTGGGCGCGGTCGTGCTGGGCGCGCTGGAACGCAACATGCTGTTCGTTTCAGCCGCGTTGCCGCGCGTGGTGTTTCCG
>DATCEI010000165.1:0-8955 GCA_036510185.1 Rhizomicrobium sp.
CCGCTATTGCCGCCGCCATTGATGTAGCGCCCGACAAGGCCCATGAGATCAACCGCGCCCTGCGTGTCGCGAACCTCACCGCCCGGCTTGATCATCGTGTCGCTGCCGCCCGGCGAAATCGCGATATAGGAATTGCCGAGAATACCCGCCGACGTGATCTTGATCGAAGAATCATCCGGCAACTGTATGTCCTTGCGAATCGAAAGATGCGCCACCGCCATGTAGGATTGCGGATCGAGCGACAGCGCCGATACGGCGCCGACCTTGATTCCATGCAGGCGCACATCGGTGCCGACGGAAATTCCATCGACGCTGGCAAAGCGCGCGCGGATGTCATAGCCGGAAATGCTTCCCGTGCTTGTGCTCGAATACGCGAAAAACAGAAAGACGGTGGCGACGATAACCACCACGGCGCCGATCAATGTTTCGACAGTGTTGTTGTTCATGGCTTATTCGGGTTTCCAGGCTTCGTAATCGCCGGTCGCGGGCGGACGATGACCCGTGCGTGCGAGGCTTCCTTGCGGGCGGCGCGCATCGGGCGTGCCGGACATATTGGGAGAATGTTCCTTTTCCCACGCGCGCGTTTTCAGCGGCGCAATCGTCGGCGGATCGGCGAAGGTGTGATGCAGCCAGCCATGCCAGTCCGGCGGCACACGACTCGCTTCCACGGTTCCGTTGTAGATCACCCAACGGCGAACGCCGTTCGCATTCTGGTAATAGCGATTCCCGAATCTGTCGTCGCCCACGAATTTGCCCGACCACCATGTCGTCAGCAGCGTGCCGGGCGTAGCACTTCGCCACCAGATGAAGATCATGCGCAACAGGGACATGGGCGAGCTGCCGAAGGATTCGCGGGCGCGACTATAAGTGTGCGGCGCGGCGAACGCCAAGCATCTGGGGAGTCGCGGGTGTGCACACCCTTCGGAACCCGAAACCCACAGCTTCCCCACAGGCGAAAATTGCCCGCAAAAAAATATTTTGCGAGGGCCGTTGCCCCACTTGACTCGTTGTCCCACCGACACTTTTTCGCTGTCATTAATCCACCACATCTAGTGGGTAAGATTTCGTTTACCACTTATCGCTTGCGCCGGCCTTAGACCCGTGTCCATAGTTTGGGCCTGTCGCCGAACGCGACCCAAAATCTGGCGGACGAAAGCCCACCCCACCCTTCGGAGTTCCCGTTTTACGCGGGAGGCAACTCCGGCGGAGGGAAACTCGTCTCCAAATGGGCGCGGAAAGCGGCTCGAGGAGCAACAGCCTGTTTGGGGGATCCATGCGTATCCGGCGTCAATTCACGAGTGAAGGACATTCGCCCTATCAGGGCATCGCATTCCGCTGCGTGGCGAGCGAGATCCGTAATCCGGACGGCTCGGTTGTGTTCCAGCAGAACGGCATCGAAGTGCCGGATTCGTGGAGCCAGGTCGCAAGCGATGTGCTGGCGCAGAAATATTTCCGCAAAGCCGGTGTGCCCGCCGCGTTGAAGCCGGTTGAAGAAGCCGGCGTTCCGCAATGGCTGTGGCGTCACGCGCCCGACGGCAAGGAAACGACGGGCGAGCATTCCGCCAAGCAGGTGTTCAACCGCATGGCGGGCACCTGGACCTATTGGGGCTGGAAAGGCAATTACTTCGACACGGAAGACGACGCGCGCGCCTTCTATGACGAACTCTGCCACATGCTGGCGACGCAACGCGCCGCACCCAATTCCCCGCAATGGTTCAACACCGGACTGCATTGGGCTTACGGCATCGATGGGCCGAGCCAGGGGCATTATTACGTCGATCACGAGAGCGGCGAACTCGTGAAATCGAATTCGGCTTACGCGCATCCGCAGCCGCATGCCTGTTTCATCCAGAGCGTGAAGGACGACCTCGTCAATGAAGGCGGGATCATGGATTTGTGGACGCGGGAAGCGCGCCTGTTCAAATACGGCTCTGGCACGGGCACGAATTTCTCCTCACTGCGCGGCGAGAACGAAAAGCTCGCGGGCGGCGGCAAATCCTCCGGCCTGATGAGCTTTCTCAAGATCGGCGACCGTGCTGCGGGCGCGATCAAATCCGGCGGCACCACGCGCCGCGCGGCCAAGATGGTGGTTGTCGATATCGATCATCCCGACATCGAGAATTTCATCAACTGGAAAGTCATCGAGGAACAGAAAGTTGCCGCCCTCGTCACCGGCTCCAAGCTCGCCGAGAAGCATCTGAAGGCCGTGATGAAGGCCTGCATCAATTGCGAAGGCTCGGGCGATGATTGCTTCGATCCGAAAAAGAATCCCGCGCTGCGCCGCGAAGTGAAAGCCGCGCGCAAGTCGATGATTCCCGACAATTACATCGAGCGCGTGATTTCGTTCGCGCGTCAGGGCTACAAGGATCTCGATTTCCGCACCTACGACACGGATTGGGATTCGGAAGCCTATATGTCCGTATCGGGCCAGAACTCGAACAATTCCGTGCGCGTGACGGATGATTTCCTGCGCGCGGTGGAAGATGACGCCGACTGGAACCTCACCTATCGCGGCGGCGGCAAAGTTTCAAAGACGCTGCCCGCGCGCGAATTATGGGAGAAGGTTTCCTATGCCGCATGGGCCTGCGCCGATCCGGGCATTCAATTCCATTCCACGATCAATGACTGGCACACCTGCCCCGCGGGCGGCGCGATCCGGGCGTCCAATCCGTGTTCGGAATACATGTTCCTCGACGACACGGCGTGCAATCTCGCGTCGCTGAATCTCATGGCATTCCGCAACGAGGGCGGCACGTTCGATGTCGATGCGTTCGAACATGGCGTGAAGCTGTGGACGATTGTGCTCGAAATCTCGGTGCTGATGGCGCAATTCCCGTCCAAGGAAATCGCGCAGCTGTCTTACGACTACCGCACGCTTGGCCTCGGCTATGCCAATATCGGCGGCTTCCTGATGTCGGCAGGCATTTCCTATGACAGCCGCGAAGGCCGCGCGATTGCGGGCGCAATCACGGCGGTGATGACGGGCGTGTCCTATCGCACGTCGGCCGAAATGGCCGCCGAGCTTGGGCCATTTCCCGAATACGCCAAGAATCGCGACGCGATGCTGCGCGTGATCCGCAATCATGCGCGCGCTGCCGAAGGCGCAGTCGATGGTTATGAGTCATTGGCCACTCTGCCCGTGCCGCTTGATCTCGACGCGGTGGTGCAGATGGACTTGGCCGTGGCCGCGCAACGCGCCTGGACCGAGGCGCTGGAGCTTGGCGCGGAGCACGGGTTCCGCAACGCGCAATCCACCGTCATCGCGCCCACGGGCACGATCGGTCTTGTCATGGATTGCGACACGACGGGCGTCGAACCCGATTTCGCGCTGGTGAAATTCAAGACGCTGGCAGGCGGCGGCTATTTCAAGATCATCAACCGTTGCGTGCCGGAAGCGTTGCGCATGCTGGGTTATAATCAAACGCAGATCGACGACATCGTTGCCTATGCGGTCGGCCACGCGACACTCGAAGGAGTCACCGCAGGCGTCACGCATGAACGCCTGCGTGCGCTGGGCTTCGGCGACGACCAGATGAACGCCATCGAAGCGGCCCTCGAATCCGCCTTCGACATTCGCTTTGTGTTCAACAAATGGACGCTGGGCGAAAAATTCTGCGCCGAAGCATTGAAGATCGACGTGGCCGTGATGGATGCGCCCGATTTCGACATGCTGAAGACGCTGGGCTTCACGCGCGCCGAAATCGATACGGCGAATCTGCATGTTTGCGGAGCGATGACGCTGGAAGGCGCGCCACATCTTCTGGCCGAACATCTTCCCGTCTTCGATTGCGCCAATCCGTGCGGACGCATCGGCAAGCGCGCGCTGAGTGTGGAAAGTCACATCCGCATGATGGCCGCGGTGCAGCCGTTCATTTCCGGCGCGATCTCCAAGACCATCAACATGCCCAATAGCGCCGGCGTGAAGGAATGCGGCGAGAGCTACATGATGTCGTGGAAACTCGGCCTCAAAGCCAATGCGCTGTATCGCGACGGCTCCAAACTCAGCCAACCGCTGGCCTCCTCCGTGTTCGCCTTCGATGATGAAGAAGACGAGCTGGAAGAAGTAATCGCGGCGCCCATGGCCGCGCGCACCACAGTCGTCAGCGAACGCATCGTGGAAAAGATCGTCGAGCGCATCATCCGCGAGCGCGAACGCGAACGCCTGCCGCAGCGCCGCAAGGGCTATACGCAAAAAGCCATTGTCGGCGGGCATAAAGTCTATCTGCGCACGGGCGAATATGAAGACGGTCGCCCCGGCGAAATCTTCATCGACATGCATAAGGAAGGTGCTGCTTTCCGCAGTCTGATGAACAATTTCGCCATCGCGATTTCCATCGGTCTGCAATATGGCGTGCCGCTGGAAGAATTCGTGGAGGCGTTCACCTTCACGCGTTTCGAACCGGCGGGCCTCGTGATCGGCAATGATTCGATCAAGAACGCGACGTCCGTGCTCGACTACATCTTCCGCGAACTCGCCGTGTCCTATCTCGGCCGCAGCGATCTTGCCCATGTCCATCCCGCGCATGACGAAGATCTCGGCGGCGGCGAGCACGAAGGCCAGGGCAATGCGCCCACCAAGGAAGTCGTGCAGGCGATGTCGCGCGTCACGTCGAACGGTTTCGTGCGCGGCCATCTGCCGAAGTTCAACGTGTTGCATGGTGGTGCGGCCACGGCGGTCGCACTCGACCACGACCATCACAATCATGAGCACACAGCCGAAACCGTCTATGGCGTCACGCTCGAAGAAATCAGCACGAGCGTGATGGAAGCGGTGGGCGTTGCGGCGGGCAATCCTGTCGGTGAAGCCGTGGCCGTTCTCGGCACACGCATCACGCAGGCCTCAAGCGACGCTGCCAACAAATCCGGCCGCGCCCGCGAGATGCAGGCCAAACGCGCCGCTGAAGCCCGCATGAAGGGCTATGAAGGCGACGCCTGCGGCCAATGCGGGAATTTCACGCTCGTGCGCAACGGAACGTGCATGAAATGCAACACCTGCGGCGGAACGAGCGGTTGCTCTTAATGCGAAATGGATATTCTCCAGCTTGTGACACGGTACGTTGCACCCTCCATTTTGGGAGGCATAGCGGGACTCTTTTCGCCTTGGGGGCAATACCTTCTTCAAGCTCGTTTGAATCGCGATAGTACGCGACGAGAATTATTAACTACCTGCGAATCGCATCTTCTGGGAAATCAGCTCTACTATTTGGACAATGGCGGTGTAATGATTCCCGAGCAAAGTTACGAAATGCTCATCAAGCTTCCAGCGTTTGCGCGGCTGGAACCGTATTTATCTGATGAAGCAAAACGATCTCTGGAAAAGTACCGCGGATTTTCGATGCACAATGGGCATCCCACAGCTAATATCACGGTCATTGTAGGGACGAAGGAAAATATGGTTCGTAAGATTATTGCGAGTGAACTTGGCCGTCTAAAAAAGAAATGGCGCCTGATCTAAAGACTAGTACTTCGGCACCGTGCATGAAATGCAACACCTGTTGCGGAACGAGTGGTTGCAGCTGACGAATCGCTTGCGCCGTCACACAGGCATGCAATGCTTCGACTCGAGGGGAATGCCTGCTTCGGCGGGTACGAGTTGGGGGAACGATGAGCAGCTTTTCCGGACCGAGCAATCTCGACCGCATGGCGGCCGAGGAGTGGCGGCATCTCTGCGCGATGGAGGATGATGCGCGGCGGGCGCATCTGTCCGCCTATCAGTCGCTGGTGCGCAAGGTGAACGCCGTGCGCAATGGCGAAACCACCGAGACGCCCAGCGCCGCCGAATGGCGCGAGGTCGAACGCACCAAACAGCGGTGGCAGGAATTAAAACGCCAGATGCGCCAGTTCGTAACCGACAGCGGGAATTGCTAGCGCCGTTTCGGATTGAATTGAACCCGATAGCCGTCATGGCCGGGCTTGACCCGGCCACCCATCGCGCTCGCATCGGCGAGCGCAGATAATTCTTTTCGACGGACAGACGTGCGTCGGATGGATGGCCGGATTAAATCCGGCCATGACGGAAATGTGGGTAAGCTCAATCCAAAACCGCTCTGATCAGGCGCGTTCCACACGGCACGCATAGCAACCGCGCCGCGCATAATGGACATGCAGCATGTCCACATCTTCGCGCGCGAGAAGTTTCTCGATAAGCGGCTCCGCGTGCGCGCCCTCCACGACATCGGCGTCCAGCATCATTCCCCCGGCATCGTAAGCGCGAATCGACAGCAAGCGCCCCTGAAACACGTCCGGCAATGTGTTCACGCCATCGAACGCCTGCGTTGCCGCTTCGCGCACGAAGATCGGCCCGCGTGCGCGATAGGGCGAATGCACGGGCAGATGGTCGTAAGAAAGCAGAATCACCCGCTCGCCCGGCTCGGCATCGGTGAGACTAATGCGGCATGGAAAGCCGGGCTTCTCATCGGCGATATAGCGGCGCGCGCCCCGTTCGCCCAATTCCTCGTCGCTCAACGCGAACAGAGAACCAAACGGTTCGGCGGCAAGGCCGGTGATTCGATAGGCCATGGAACACCTGAGAAAATGTCGCTGGCCTTTCTCGCGTGTCTGGCACGATTCTTCGACCCGGTTCTTGCGGCTTCTCCAAACCTGTCTCAATTCGGGACGGTTTTCAGGCAATTCCCGCTGCGGGACAGTAGCCGGGACTATGAAGCTCGCCTGCCAGTATCTCTGTTCGGCTTCACCCCAACATCTTGAGGCTCGCCACGCCTCAAAGTTCCGTGTCGAACGGGCACAGGGATTGCTCCGTATAGGGGTGGTCGTATCGGAATGAGACAACTGCCCATGTTTTCGGTCGCTGCCGCAGTTCTGGCCCTCGCAATCGGCTCCGCCCAGGCAGCCGAGATGCCGAGCGCGCAGGCCGTGGCCAGCATCAAAGCCGGCAAGCATGATTGCCCCGCCTGCGATCTGCGCGGGGCCGACCTCACCAATCAATGCGTCAAGCAGGGCAATCTGGAAGGCGCGCGCTTCGACGGCGCCACGCTCGTGCTGATGTGCATGTCCTATGCGGATTTCAAAGGCGCGTCTTTCCGCGGCGCGGACCTTTCGGGCGCCAACCTCGCCCATGCCCGCCTCGACGGCGCGGACCTGACCAACGCCAATCTCTCCATCGCCAGCATCAAAGGCACGGACCTGACGCATGCACGGGGCCTGACCCAGCCCCAGCTCGACAAGGCCTGTGGCGATGCCGGAACCAAAGTCCCCTCCGGGATGAAAGTGAAGACCTGCTCCTGATTTCCTCCGTAGTTTAGCCTCCGAACCCCTCGGCCCCGTGTCTCTCTCCAGCACGGGGCCTTTTTTTATTCGGCGGCCTGCGCCGCAGGTTCTTTCGGTTTCCAGCGCAAGATCGGTTTGCGGGCCGCGAGCGTTTCATCGAGGCGGCGGCGAGGCGCGAAATGCGGCGCGCCCTCAAAGCGTTCGGGTTTGCCCGCCTTCGCGTCGAGCGCGAGGCCGCGCAGCACATGAATGAAACGGTCGAGGCTTTCGCGCGATTCGGACTCCGTGGGTTCGATCAGCATCGCGCCATGCACGACCAGCGGGAAATACATCGTCATCGGATGATAGCCCTCGTCGATCATCGCTTTCGCAAAATCGAGCGTCGTGACGCCCGTGCCTTCGAGGAAGGAATCGTCGAACAACGCCTCATGCATACACGGCCCTTCGCCGAATGGCGCGCTCATCACATCTTTCAGCGAAGCGAGAATGTAATTGGCGGAGAGCACCGCATCTTCCGACGCCTGACGAATACCGTCAGCGCCATGGCTGAGCATATAGGCCAGCGCGCGCACGAACATGCCCATCTGGCCGTGGAATGCACACATGCGGCCGAACGGCTTGGCGCCCGCGGGCGTATCGGCGCGATCCTCGATGAGACGGAAACCGTTCGTGTCATGCACCAGCAGCGGCAAAGGCGCGAAAGGCGCCAGCGCGGCCGACAGCACAACCGGCCCCGCGCCCGGCCCGCCACCGCCATGCGGCGTGGAAAACGTCTTGTGAAGATTGATGTGCATGGCATCGATGCCGAGATCGCCCGGACGCACGCGGCCCGCAATCGCGTTGAAATTCGCGCCATCGCAATAGAAATATGCGCCCGCTTTATGCACGGCGTCCGCAATGTCGATCACACGCCGCTCGAACAATCCGCAGGTGTTCGGATTGGTGAGCATGATCGCGGCGACATCGGGACCAAGCTTCGCACGCAAAGCCTCGTCATCGACATGTCCGTCGCCTTTGGCGGGGACTTCATCGACAATGAAGCCCGCAAGCGTGGCGGTCGCCGGATTGGTGCCGTGCGCCGATTGCGGCACGAGAATGCGCGGGCGTTTTTCACCACGCGCTTCCAATGCAGCGCGGATCGCGAGCAGCCCGCACAACTCGCCATGCGCGCCCGCCTTGGGCGACATCGCGACAGCGGGCATGCCAGTGAGTGTCGTCAACCAGCGCATCAATTCCGAAATCAGCGCCAGCGCGCCCTGAACGGTTTGTTGCGGCGCCAGCGGATGCAGATCGCCAAAGACCGGCAACCGCGCCATCTTCTCGTTCAGGCGTGGATTGTGTTTCATCGTGCAGGAACCGAGCGGATAAAGCCCGGCATCAATGGCGTAGTTCATGCGCGACAGCCGCACATAATGGCGGACGACTTCCGGCTCGGACAGGCCGGGCAATCCGATGATACCTTTGCGCCGAAATCCACCAAGGCACGCATCAGACACTTCAACGCGCGGAAGATCGACGCCGGTAACGTCGGGGCGACCCAATTCGAAAATCAATTTCTCTTCATGGTCGAGGCCGCGATCACCGGAAATCGTCGCCAATTCGTGCGTATCCGAAACAGTGCTTTGCGTGGGGCGCCCCTGATTGTTCATCATGACAGCACCTCCTTCAGTGCTGTGACCAAAGCATCGCAATCGTCCTCTGTATTAGTTTCCGTGGCTGCGACGATAA
>DATCEI010000166.1:0-28599 GCA_036510185.1 Rhizomicrobium sp.
ACAGTTTCCTCATCCGCATTCACTACGGCGCAAGCCACGTCGTCTGCCTTCGCAAAGGATGGAATATCGGTCAGATAATATTCCTTCTGCGCGTTGTCATTCTTCAGTTGCGAAGCCCAGCGGAAAAACGATTTCGCATCCGCCACGAGAATGCCCGCATTGCATAATGTGACCGCGCGTTCGCTTTCATTGGCGTCTTTGTATTCGACGATGCGGTCCACCGCGCCATTCGCGCCGACAATCACGCGGCCATAGGCGTGGCTCTGCGATTGAAACGCGACGAGCGCCATGCCCGCTTTCTCGCGCGCGGCGAAGGACTCGACGAAAATCTCACCCGTCACGAGCGGCATGTCGCCATAGGTCACCACGACCGCGCCGTCGAAACCGGCCAGCGCGCCCGCCGCACAATTCGCAGCATGGCCCGTGCCCAATTGGCGATCCTGAATGACGGCCTCTGCCCCCTGCCCGACAGCATAATCCCGCACGGCCACGCCATCGGGCGACGTCACCACCACGATGCGCGCCACGCCGGCCGCCCGCGCCGCATCTATAATATGTCCCAGCATGGCCACACCCGCCACGCGGTGCAGCACCTTGGGCAACGCGGAGCGCATGCGCGTGCCCATGCCCGCCGCCAGAATGATTGCCGCCTTTTGTGCCGTCATGCTCCGTCCGCCGGTTGCGTTGCCACGCCCCCTTGCCCCACGGCCCCGATTCCCGGATAACCGCCCGCACCATCACGGTAAAATGACGATTTGCGACGCATTGTTGCCGTGACCGTATTCTCCAGCCAGTCCCTGCGCAAATGACCGACACGCCCGCTTTGATCTTCGACCTCGACGGCACGCTGGTGGACACCGCGCCGGACCTGTTGGGGGCGCTCAACGCCATCCTCACCCGCGAGGGCCGCCGCACCGTGGAGTATGCGGATTTGCGGCATCTGGTGGGGTTCGGCGCGGGCACCATGATGACCGAGGCCTTCAAGATGACGGGCGAGGCGGAGAGCGAGGCGCGTGTGGCCGAGCTGGTGGACGATTACATCGCCCATTATCGCGCCAATATTGCCGTGAAGAGCAGGCCTTTTCCGGGGGTGGATGCGACGCTTGCGGGCCTGCGCGGGGGCGGCGCACGGCTGGGCGTGCTCACCAACAAGCCGCAGGAATTGACCGATTTGCTGCTGCCCGCGCTGTCGCTGGACCATCATTTCAGCGCGGTTTATGGCGCGGGACGCATGAGCTACACCAAGCCCGACGCGCGCATCTTCCACGATGTGGTCGAGGCGCTGGGGGGCGCAGGGACCGGCGCGATCATGATCGGCGACAGTGCGACGGATGTAGCGACCGCACGCGCGGCGGGCGCTCCGGTGATCCTGCTCTCCTATGGTTACACGCCCGAACCGGCGCACACACTGGGCGCGGACGCGGTGACGGATGATTTCGCGGAGATTCCGGGCCTCATCGAACGTCTTCTTTAATGGTCGCGCAATCTGACACGAACCGCGTCCATACGCTGGCGCTATGGACACTTCGCGGGATTGCGCTCCCGGTGCTTGACGTAAAAGCGGGAGGCGCTACATAGCGGGACCGGCAAGACCGGGCGCGTAGCTCAGCGGGAGAGCACTCCCTTCACACGGGAGGGGTCACAGGTTCAATCCCTGTCGCGCCCACCATTTAATCTTCTGGATTTTTCTCTTTGCAACTGGAAGAATAGTTTAAGTGTGGATAACCACTATTCTTGATCATGATTGGGCAGTGGGGAGCTAAATGAGAAAAGCTAAAAAGAAGATTCGAAAGGCTAAAAAAGCCGCAAAAAAAGCAGCCTCCGGCGGACGAAAGCGTCGAGTTCGAGATTCCGAACCGCCTCCTCGTAAGGGCAAACCCAAAAGTGATTAGTGCAACGTGGAAAAGGAAACCACCGAATGGCCGATGACAAGAAAAAGCCTGCTCCTGCTCCCCTTCGGAAGCATCCGGATGTGTCGCCTTCAAGCCCGAAACAACCGCTGCGTGAGTCAGATCGGGGGGTAAGAAAAATAGATTCGCCAAGTATCAGAGATTCCGAGCCGCCGCCGACACGACCAAAGAAGGACGCATGAACGAGCAATTACTAGACGAGCAATGGAACATTGATTTCTCTGTAGCGAAATCGATGCGATACCATGCGTATCGGCGTTCGTTTTGGGAGATGCTCGATAACTGGACTAAGTGCCTTGTCGTATTTTCGGGTACAGCGGTGTTGGTTAGCATAGTTGGTGAAAAAACATTCTTGGCTCAGTTATTTGCGTTTGTTGTAGCCTTTCTGAGCGCAATTGATGTGGTCCTTGGTTTTAGCTCGCGCGCTCGGACTCATGATTCGCTCTATAAGCAGTTTTGCCGACTGCAAAGTGAAATTTCTAAGGTAACACAACCAACGGAAGCTAACATTGCCGCGTGGCGAAGCAGTCGTTTAGAAATTGAATTGGAAGAACCGACTACCCTTGATTGGCTGGAGCGCCGCAGCGCTTTCGAAGAAGCAAAATCAAGAGGAGTAGAGATTCGTCCGGGCTGGGTTCTAAAGCCTTGGCAAATTCTGTTGTCGCAATTTGCTGTGTGGCCTCAAATCAAATTTCCGGTTGTCACTAAACAATAACTTGGCCTCCAATACATCGTTCGATAAACGAAGAAGTTCGCACATCGGACTGAGCGAGAGATTCAAACCTGTCCTCCCACGCCAATACTGACCGTCGCGAACGAACGTGGAAGGTGAGCGTGGATTTCCCCGCCGTGTCGATGCCGCCGGAGAAAATGTTCGCGCGATAGCCGATGCTGAGGGCCGCGTGCGGGCGCTGTCGGCAGGCGCGGATGGAACTTCTTCCCCGGCGCTGCGCGTTCGTCAATTCGCTCGCCGCTTTCCCTCACCAGTTCTTCGTGATGCGCAAGCCGAACAGGCGCGGATCGGTGGTGAACACGTTGGTGGTCAGCGCCGTGTCGTCGGAGTTCAGGAACGCGCCTGTGATCGCCGTCGTGTTGAAGACGTTCTTCATATACGCCATCGCCTGCCAGCCATCCTGATTGGTGAAAATCAGCGACAGGTTCACGCTGGTGTAACCGTGGAGCTGGTCATAGGGCTTGTCGTTGAACACCCGGGCGAAAGAATTGCCCTGCCAATAGCCATCGACACGCGCCGTTCCCGCCCAGTCCGCGCTCAGCGGCATTGTGTATTGCGCACCCGCCGAGAGCGTGAAGGGCGGCGCGTTGGGAAGTTCATTGCCCGTCAGATCTTTCGTGAATCCGGCGCCACCATTGGGTGCAGTTGCCGGATCGAAGCCGGTATGCACTCCGACAAACTGTCCGGGATCATACCCCAAAGTATACGCAGCAAGACATCCTATCAGTACAAGAGCGCTGGCGTCGTTGTTGTTTGCAAAATGAACCGGATTAACCGACGGGTCTCCGCCGGCGGAATGCGAATTGTCGCCGCCTGCACGCGCCCTGAATCCGGAAATCAGCTGGTTGACGACGGCGGTTGGAAGAATGCAGTTCGATGTTTCCGTGACAAACGGCCTGACGACCATCCAGTCCGTGTGCCCTGCCGTACGATCCATGAGATCGATGGCTTGCGAGCCGTGAGCAAGGGCGCTGTTCTCATAGCCGCCCGCGAAATTGAAGCGCAGTCCGGCGAGAGGCTCCCACGTCGCTTCCATCTCCGCGCCCTTGACGGTTGCGTTGAAATTGAAATTGACGGCCGTGCGATCCACGATCTCGGAAATCTGATAGTTCTGGTATTTGTAGTAAAACATATCGGCATTCAACGTCATCGCGCCATCGAGCAACGTGTTCTTCGTGCCCAGTTCGAAGGCATCCACGAATTCCGGTTTGAAGGTGAGCGGATGCGTGAAATTGCTGGGTGAATCGGCTGTTTGGCCCAGAAAACCGGTGACCGGCGTAACGCCCGGCGGATTGGCGCCGCCGCCTTTGTAGCCGCGCGAATAAGATCCGTAAAACAGCGACTGATCGGTAAAATCGAGCTTCGGCGTCCAGTTGGCGACAAAGCGGCCGGTCCATTCCCGCCATTCCTGATCGAGAACGCCAGCAATGGGATAGCCTTTTCCGACGACAAGCGTCCAGCTGGGAATTTCGGTGAAGCTTTTTTGATCGTCCGTCCAGCGCAATCCGCCCGTCAACTTCACGTCAGGCGTTACCTGGTAGTAGATCTCGCCGAATCCCGCCCATGAATGCACGCGATAGGGATTTTCGCTTCTGAAGTAGTTGTGGCCTTGCCCATCGATCTGGTTGAGAGGATGCGGGTCGATATAAGCGCATCCCAGCCCAAGAAAACTGCTCGACGTATTATTGGGGTCAGCGGGAGGCGGATCGCACGCATTGGCAGCCACGGGATCGAAGGGGTAATGAGGCGCTTCGGGATAGTTGAGCACACCATTATCGAAATCCTGCAGAAGAGTCAGCGCATTGGCGAACACATAATAGTCTTCAAGAGTCGTGTAATGAAAATATGACCCGCCGACACTGAAATTTAGCGGGCCATCGAAATTCGAGGCCAGACGGACTTCCTGATAGAATTGTTCGGCATGCTCTTGTGACACATCCTCGGCAACCAGCCTGTCTGAGCAACCAAGTTGCGGATCGCAGAATTGTCCATCCGTGCCGACTGGCGCGCCCTGGTCGAAGTAAAAATCGCTTTCCGGCCCTGCGGAAATGAACGCACCCGGAACCGTGTTGAAGCGATTATAGTCTTCGGTCGAATAGAGAAAGTCCTTGTTGTAGCCGGTTTGCGACGTGAGAGTCAGGGACGGTGTGACGGCATAGTCGGCATTGAATTCCAGCGTGTCGTTCTTTGCGCGATAGCCGGGCGCCATGGGCGAACCGATGACGCGCAGATTCTGCGACTGCGAGTCCGTACCGTAGGGATTAAAGCCGGGGAAAATTTCATGACGATAATATTCAGCAGCGCCCACAAAAGGAATCGCCCCGGGATTTGGAATTCCGAACGCGCCTTTGTCATAGAGCGACCCTGACAAACATCCCTGACTCAACCATGCACTGCCGGCAATATCGATATTGGTCACCAATCCAGCGGGACCATTGATGGAAGAAGGGCCGGGGTCAGTATGGCAAAGTGTTTTAGCGCTTCTGAGACGATCGTCGTCTTCGCTGAAATGCTCCCAGATCAGCGTGACTTCGAGATTCTGAAAGGGCCGGCCCTCGACAGACGCACGGCCTGACCACAAATCGCGGCCATCGACGGATTGCTGCAGCGTGTCGTCATAGGTGTAGCCATCGCGTTTGGTCCATTCGCCCGCGATGCGAACATCGAGTTTGTCGCCGATGATTGGAACATTGAGCATGCCTTCGAGACGGCGATTGTTGTAATTGCCGACATCGACCGACGCCATCGCTTCATATTGGTCGGAGGGTTTTGCCGACACCATATTGACGACGCCCGCGGTCGCGTTGCGGCCATAAAGCGTGCCCTGCGGCCCGCGTAGAACCTCGACCTGACTCACGTCGAAGAATTCCTGTTCGAAAAAATGGTTCCGGATGAAAGGAATATCGTTGAACGCGACGGCCACGGCCGGGTCGGTCGTCACGGAAATCGCCTGTGTGCCGATACCGCGAATCTGAATCGAGTAGCCCGCGAAGTTCGTTTTCGTGAATGTCAGGTTGGGCACCTGTTTCACCAGATCGGGACCGCCCGCCGTTTGCGTGGCGGTCAATTGTTCCTGCGACAACGCCGTGATCGAAATCGGAATGTTCTGAACATCGCCGCCGATTTTCGACGACGTGACAGTGACCGTTTCCAGTGATGCGCCGGACACAGAAGGCGCTGGCGCCGCAGCCAGATTCATCGACGGCAGATTGCCTGTCTGCCGCGCCGGCACGATTCCGATGGCGCCTCCGGAATGCGGATGAACCACAAAGCCCGTGCCCTCGAGCAGTTTCAGAAGAGCGACATTGTCCGGCATGTCGCCGCTGACGCCTTTGCTGCGAATTCCTTTCACCTGATCGTCGGATACGATCAGCGAAATTCCCGTCTGCGTCGTGTAGACATCCAGAACATGCTCCATGTCTCCGCCGGGAATATTGAAATTGCGCGCCCAAGAAGCAGGTGCCATGGCGAGCGCAAATATCGCACCCAGAACTAGCCCTGCAGAAAATTTTGACTTTATCATAATCATTTCCCCTCTTTTCGGCGCGATTGCGGGCCGAGCATGTCATCCGAATGCGAGCCGTCAGCGGGACATCACCGTCTGATTGCCCTGTCTTTCGATACGAAGCCTCAAAACATCCTCGGCAACTTCTGTGAACGACGCGACGTCATTCGTGCGGAATTTGCCGTCGATCTTCAGGCGGGCCGCATCCGCATCGGCGACGATCAGCTTGCGGCTGTTGTACCGGTTGAATTCCGCCGCGGCGTCGGCCAGAGACGTGCGGTGAAAGATCAGAACGCCCTGCCGCCAGCTGACCTCATTGGTCAGAGCGCGCAACGACAGTTTCACGATGGATGTGGAGTTCGCGGTCGCGATGGCGACATCGCCCGCCGTGAGCTTCGATGGCGCCGTTGTGCTTCCATCCGGCGCGCCGAGAAGCACTCTGCCCTCAAACAGCGCCACTTCCAGATGATCCGCGCCGTTGCGAACGAGAAATTTCGTGCCAATATCGACGATCTTGCGGCCGCCGGCGCTGACCACGAAGGGATGCGCCGGGTCGTGTTTGATTTCAAAATACGCTTCGCCTCTGTCCAGAACCGCCGCGCCGTCGGAGAGGCGCAAAACGGAATCCGTGTTCAACTCGATCTTCGAACCATTCGACAGAACGAGAACCCGGTGGCCGCCCACGGGCGTCGTATAGTTTGTGAATTTGGGACCGGCGAACAGCATGCTTGCCGTCCAGCCCGCCACGGCAAAGGCGCAAACCGCCAAGGCTATCTTGAATGCAGCGGCGCTGCGCCTGTCTTCGCGTTTGGGCAGCGGATTTTCAGCGGCAGGACGTTTCAATGCGGCGATGCGGTACGTCCGGCCCCATGCGTGATTGGCGCGCCAATAGGCAATCGCGTGCGCGGAAGATTCGTTCAGCCACGCATCCAGTTTTTCCTGATCTTCGTCCGTCCAGTTCTCCGCATCGCGCCGCTCGATAACCCGGCGCGATGCGTTCATCTGAATTTCGGCAGCGCTTTCCGCTTTCAACACTTGCCTGCTCATGCGCAATCCTCCCCCGCGGACTGGCCGAAGAAAATGTCCGACAGCAGGAAAAGCCCCGTCGCGAGATATTCCTTGACGGTTTCCTCGCTGATGCCCATGCGGGCTGCAACTTCGCGGCGGCTTAAACCTTCCAACTGACGCAGCAGCACCGCTTCGCGGCATCGCGGCGCGAGTTTGTCGAGGGCCGCCTGAAGCCTGCGCAATTCGTCGCGCGCGATGACGTTGCGATCCGGCCCCGGCTGATCGGACGGCGTTGTGAGAGTTTCCACATCCCCCACGGTTTCCAGCGGCACGACCGCAAGATTGCGAAATCTGTCGATGAGAAGATTGCGCGCGATGGTGAAAACAAATGGGCGCGCCGTTCGCGGCAAATCCTGCTGTGCCGCCTCGCAGGCATGCACATAGACTTCCTGCACGAGATCGCGCGCGTCGCTTTCGTTGCGCCAGTTGCGTTTGAAATAGCCCATCAGCGACGCCTCTAACGGCAAAACTTCGCGCAGAAACCATGCTTCGACATCGGCCGCGCTCACCAATGTCTGGCGAAGCGGGCCATTTCTGCCGCGTTCATGGTTCGAATCGTCCTTCACCCCGCCAGCCTTCGCGTGTCAGTGGCTGCGCCTAAACCGTACCCCTAGGACGGGGCAATTGCGAAAATGGGGGGAGTGGTTTTGAGAATTTTTCGCTTGGGGAAAATGACCAACGTGCAACCGCCGGGCGAAACAATATTTCCCGAAGCGCGGCGCGTTTACCGGCGTTCGCCGATATCGCGGCGTCCCGTGGAAAAAGCGGTTGCGAAATCTACCCGCCCAATCCCACGCTCACAGTCGCGAACGGGCCATAGAAGCCGACATTTTCTTTCTTCGCCGCATCAATGCCGCCATCCATCGCGCCGAAGAAAAAATCGGCGCGATAACCGACGCTGAGCTTGGCGTTGGGGAAAACATAGGAGACGCCCGCAAAGCCGCCGATGTTTGGCACGGTCACGGTGCGCGAACGGTCCGGGTTTCCGCTGCGGTGTATGGGACTCGTGGATCGATATTTCTGGATACGATGGGACGTATAAAACTGACCGTTTGTCTCGTGATGGCCACGCACCTTCTGTTTGCCGAACAAGAGGGCCGCATTGATGCCCCACTCAAGCGTGACGTTTTCATCGGCTGAGCCGGCGACAGGCGCCGATGCTGTCCACGAAAGCGACGGCCCCAATCCGTGAAAGCTGCGCTCGATAAGAGAGTTAACCGAATAGGTATGGTGGGCGGTGCCATATTTGAGGTTCGTCGCCAAATAGGCATCCGGGTCCGCGTGCATGCCAAGCGATTGCTTCGTATGGAACTGGGCGATGCGCACGCCCGCGGTAATTTCCGATTGTCCGCCGTCACCGAACAGACCCAGGCCCAGATCGCGTCCGGCTTGGAAATCGAGGATCGCATGTGATTCGCTGTTTGCGACCCGCATATCGGAATATCGCGCGAAGGGAGGCGCTAGAAGAGCAGTGAGAGGGAACGTGCCGATATAGAGTTGCTTTGGGGCGTCGGGCGTTTGCTGATGCGTGGCCGTGCCGCCGCTGGCGCGGCCATAACGCATGGAGGCCGAGAAGATCCAATTCGAATCCTCCGGCTGGTATGAAATCGCGCCTTCGCCGCCGAAGCTCTGGCCGAGTTCGCGCCCGGCCTTGAGCGGCGACATGAACCCATCCGCGACTAGATCGGATGCAAATGGCACCGCATTGGGATCGCCTAATACCTTCTCCCACTCCAGTTGCCCGCCCAGATCGATCCATATCGTGGGGCGATCCGTATCCGCAACTGCCCGGTCGGCGCCGTAGAAGGATACGCAAAGCGCCAGCGCCGACGCCGTAGTCATCAACTTCCAGCGGATGTTTGCACGCCGCATATTATTTTGTTCGCTCATGGTTTCCCCCTACCAGTTCTTCGTGACGCGAACGCCGATCAGTTTCGGATCGGTCAGGAACACGTTGGTCGTCAGTCCACTGTCGTCGCTGTTCAGGAAATCGCCGGTGATCGCCGTCGTGTTGAAGACATTCTTGTCATAGAGCATCACCTGCCAGCCGTTCTGGTTGGTGAAGATCAGCGTGAGGTTGACGTTTGTATATCCGCGAATGCGATCATAAGGGTTATCGTTGAACACGCGCGCCCAGGAATAATCCTGCCAGTAGTAATCGCCACGCAGTGTTCCCGCCCAATCTTCCGTGATTGGCATTGTGTATTGCGCGCCGACCGACACCGTGAACGGCGGCGCGTTGGGAAGCTTGTTGCCGCTCAGATTCTTGGTGAACCCTTCTCCGTTATTGGGAGCCGGACCGAGATCCATTCCGGTCACTGGGTCGATGTTCTGGCCCGCGTAAGGATCGCCCGGAGTGCCAGCCAATGGATCGAAGCCAGGATAAGCAGGAAAGGAAAACTGCCGTGGCGGCCCGACATCCGGATAAGGCGTGTATGCAACCCGGGTTAGCGGATCAACATGTGCGTCATACGCATAGTCGCACATTGTATCGAGGAAAGTCTGCGAATAATCCACCGCTGCGGGGAAAACATACTCTGGCAAGATGCAATTGGACGCCTGAGTAGGAAACCGTTTGGCTACGATCCAGCCGGCGTGGCCTGCCGCGCGATCCATCAGATCGATGGCCTGTATTCCTTTGGCGAGAGCGGTATCCTCCCACCCACCGGCAAAGTTGAAGCGCAGGCCGGGAAGTGGTTCATATGTTGACTCAATCTCCGCACCTTTTACATGCGCGTCGAAATTCTGATTGATGGCGGTGCGGTCGATAATCTCTGAAATCTGGTAGTTCTCGTAATTATAATAGAAGAGATCGCCATTGATCGTGAGCGCTCCGTCGAGCAGCGTGTTCTTCGAACCGAGCTCAAACGCATCGATGAATTCCGGCTTGAACGTGGCCGGGTGAGATACGCTAACGACCTGAGCTTCATTGCTCAGTTCGGCGCTAATAAAAATCGCACCCGGTGGATTCGCTCCGCCTGCCTTGTAGCCATGCGCAAATGAGCCATAGACAAGCGTCTGATCGGTGAATTCGAGTTTCGGCGTCCAGTTAACCGCTGAACGGCCAGTCCATTCGTTCCATTGCTGGTCAACAATTCCGGTGACGGGATAGCCATAACCGGTGACACCAATCTCACTGGGAATGTCGACGAAATGCTTGCGGTCATTCGTCCACCGCAGACCACCAGTGAGTTTCAGATCCTTGGCGATATCGTAATATGCTTCGCCAAAACCAGCATACGAATTCAGCGTATAGGGATTCTGGCTCAGGAAATAATTGTGGCCCTCGTTATTGAGCTTGCTGATCGGATTGGGATCGATATAGGGGCAGCCTATTGCTGTATTGTTAAAATTGGCTGCCGTCGGGTCCGGAAATTGAAACCCCTGAGGCAAGCATTGATGATTGTCCGAAACGCCAGGCGTGTATGGCAGCCCGCCCGCTGCCAACGTCGCAGGAGCGCAAGTTGCAGGGCTCGGGGTTAAGAAACATCCGGAGGCAACTGAGATCATACCTTGAAGGGCAAAGATTGTGAGGGTATTGGCGAAGACATAATAATTTTCCTCGGTCTCGTAATGCAGATAATTGCCGCCCACGCTAAAATTGAGAGGTCCGTGGAAATTCGAGGATAGGCGGAATTCCTGACTCAATTGCCAGGCATGTTCGTCCGCCAGATCCTGCGTAACAACCCGGTTGCTGCAGCCAAGCTGCGGATCGCAGAACAATCCCGAGAACGGTGTAATGCCATTCGTGCCCGCGGCGGGGTCCGGGATAGTAACTCCTGCGAAGGACGCCGCGCCTGTATTGTCAAATGCCCCCGGCGGGCTATTGAATCTGTTATAATCTTCGGTCGACCACAGGAAATCGTGATTGTATCCGGTTTGCGAGGTGAAGGTGAGCGCCGGTGTGATCATGTAATCGCTATTCAGCTCGATGGTGTCGCTTTTGGCCCTGTAGATGGGATTGAGACTGGATTCGATCACCCGCAAATTGCGCGATTGGGTCGTGGTGGAATAGGGCGCGAAACCAGTGGTATTGAGCACCTCGGAGATCTCACCAGCCGAGAAGATCGGAAGCGCCCAGCTATATGGAACTTCGAAAGCTTGTGGCGAATACAACGAAACCGGCAGGCAGCCCTGGCTGAGCGCGCGCGCATAGTCGGATTCTCCGCCGTTCTGAGAAATATTGAACTGAACCCCGTCAAGTACTTCCGGAAGATATGCGGTTTTGCACAACTGTTTGGCCGTACGCATGCGGTCGTCGTCTTCAGAGAAATGCTCCCAGACAAGCGTGGAAGTCAGGTCCGACGACGGTTTGAATGTGAGGCTAACGCGCCCTGACCACAGATCGCGCCCATCGATACGTTGATTTGTAATCTCGTTGAACGAATAGCCCTGCCGCTTGGTCCATTCGCCCGCGATACGCAGGTCGAGTTTGTCGTCCACAATCGGAATATTGATCATGCCTTCCGGGCGCCGCTCGCCATAATTGCCGACTTCGAGCGAGGCCATCGCCTCGAACTGATCCGTCGGCTTGGCTGTAACCAGATTGACGACGCCTGCAGTCGCATTGCGGCCGTAAAGCGTGCCTTGCGGGCCGCGCAGCACTTCGGCCTGAGAGAGATCGTAGAATTCCTGTTCAAAGAAATGATTGCGGATGAATGGAATGTCGTTCAGCGCGACGGCCACCGCCGGATCGGTTGTGACAGAAATAGCTTGCGTGCCTATGCCTCTGATTTGGATATTGTAACCGGTGAAATTGGTTTTCGAGAATGTCAGATTCGGCACCTGTTTGACGAGATCGGGGCCACCCGTCGTTTGCGTGGCCGTAAGCTGTTCTTGGCTAAGTGCGGTGATTGAAATCGGAATGTTCTGCACATCGCCGCCGATTTTCGACGACGTGACCGTTACGGTTTCCAGCGACGCGCCGGAAGCGGACGTCGCGGGCGCGGCAGCCATGTGAATCTCCATCATGTCTTCGGCCTGCCGGGCGCCGCGGACGATTGCAATGGCGTTGGATTCGTGACGCGGCACGAAGCCGGTGCCGTTCAGAAGGCTGGACAGCGCATCTTCGGGCGACAGATTGCCTTTTATGCCCTTCGTTCGCGTGCTCCCGACAGCACTCGCCGAATACATGAGTTCGATGCCCGCCTGCTTGGCATAGGCGTCAAGCGCGGACTTCAGATCGCCGCCGGGGATGTTGAAATTCTCGGCAAAAGCCGCCGCCACAAACAGCGCGGAGGCCAAAAACACTGAAACCGCGCCCGCGTATTTTATCTTTGTCATACATCCCCCTTCTGAAACCTGATTTCAAACCCCGCGTCCTAACGCGAGATCACGATCTCTTGCCCATTTTTTTCCACGCGCAACCCAAGGACGTCACGCGCGACGCGCGCGAACAAATCGACGTCGCTTGTCCGGAATGTTGCACCGATCAGCATGCGCCCCGCGGCCCGATCCGCAACGACAAGCTGCTCATGATTATAGCGATTGAATTCGGCGGCGGCGGCGGCGAGCGGTGTGTTGTTGAAGACAAGAACCCCGCGCCGCCAGCCCAGTTCACCCAGCAATTGCGGCGCCGGTTTTTTCACCAGCGACAGCGCGCCCCGCATGACGATGGCCTCATCGCCCCGCGCCAGCAGCACCGGTTGCATGTGATTGTTGTCGGTTGCGTGCCCGTTGGCTGCATCGAACCAGACGCGCCCATCGACAACCGCGACTTCCACGCGCTGCGTATCGCGGCGAACCATGAAGGCCGTTCCCAGATCCGTGACGCGCTGGTCGCCGGTAATCACGATGAATGGCCGCGACGCATCATGCACGATCTGGAAAAACGCAGCACCTTTGTCCAGCCACGCAATTCTGCGGTCGGAACTGATGGCCGTGCGCAAAACAGTGTCGGTATCCAGTTCGATTTTCGATCCATCGGCGAGCGTGACAAGCCGATGCCCGCCAATGGCCGTCGCGTAGGTCACATCTTTTGTGCGCAGCAGATAGCTCGCCGCCGCAATTCCGGCGACCGCAACAAAGACAGCCGCGATAGCCAGGCCAAACCAGCGGCGGACCGGTTTTCTCTCCGGCGCGATTGCTTCGCTCTCATAATTGGCGGAACTGCCCAGCGCCGCGAGCCGGTCGGCATAATTCCAGGCGCCGTCCAGCCGCCAATAGGTCGTCATATGGGCGGGCGATGCCGCCAGCCACGCATCCAGTTCCGTCTGATCCTGATCGGTCCAGCCGCCACGGTCGCGCCGCTCAAGCCATGCGGCGGCAATCTCTTCGACGCTTTGCGAGCCGAAGCTCGCCTGTTCTTCGTTCGCGCCGGTCACGGTTTCAACCTCAGATCCAGTGGCTCGCTGTAAAGATTGTCGGCCAGCGCGCGCATGGCATGGATGATGTGGCGATTGACGGAGCGCTCCGTTATGCCCATGCGCCGCGCGGTTTCCTGACGCGAAAGGCCTTCGACTTTTCTCAGCAGCACGGCCTCGCGGCATTGCGGCGGCAACAGATCGAGCGCTGCCTGCAGCCGGCGCAACGCATCGCGCGCCATTGTCACGCGGTCGGGGTCGGCCTCGTCGGAAGCAATACCCATCGCGTCCAGATCCGTCACCGTGTCGATGGGGATGATCCGTTCGCGGCGGATGCGATCCACCAGCAGGTTGCGCGCGGTGATCAGAACGAACGCCCTGGCAAGGGCGGGCGGTGTTTTCTGCGCCGCCTCATAAACCCGCGCATACACTTCTTGCCGCAAATCGGCGATGTCCGCAGGATTGCGCAAATTCTGGCGCAGAAAGCGCATCAAAACTGCTTCCAGCGGCAGGATTTCGCGGATGAACCAGTCGCGGACGGCGGACAAATCCTGCGCCGCACCGCTGCGTTGCGGATCGCTGAGGCCCTGGCTGGTTTCCGGCGTTTCGGTCATATCCCCGGCGCCCGCTATTTCGGGCATGCAGATTACACCTAAATAGACGAAGCCGGGCCGAAAGTGAGACAGCAAAAAGGCGGCGGATCGCTCCGCCGCCCCTGAATGCTCTGGAGTATATGCCTACCAATTTTTCGTGATGCGCAGACCGAACAGGCGCGGATCGGTTGTGAAGACGTTGGTGCTGAGGCCTGTATCGTCCGAGTTCAAGAACGCGCCCGTGATCGCCGTCGTATCGAACACGTTCTTCACATAGACCATCGCCTGCCAGCCATCCTGATTGGTGAAAATCAGCGAGAGGTTCAGGTTGGTGTAACCGTGAAGCTGATCGTAGGGCTTATCGTTGAACACGCGGGCGAAGGAATTGCCTTGCCAGTAGCCATCCGCGCGCGCCGTCCCCGCCCAATCCGCGCTCAGCGGCATCGAATATTGCGCACCCAGCGAAAGCGTGAACGGCGGCGCGTTGGGAAGCTGGTTGCCGCCGAGATTTTTGTCGAAGCCTTCGCCATCGTGCGGCGCGGTGGAAGGATCGAAGCCGGTGTGTATTCCGGGATCGGTCCCAGGATCTAAACCCAAGCTGTAAGCATAGAAACAAGATTGGGCTAATGCAGCGGAATCAAGGGTGGAAGGTGACGGTGTCGAGTTGTTTCCGCCATCTTCGGCTCTAAAGCCGGAAATTATCTCGTTAACGACGGCTGTCGGAAAAATGCAGCTCGACGTTTGCGTGGGGAAGGGCCTCACCACCATCCACGCCGGATTGCCGGCCGTGCGATCCATGAGATCGATCGCCTGCTGACCATTGGCGATGCGGGTGTTTTCATAGCCGCCCGCGAAATTGAATCGCAACCCCGGAACAGGTTCCCATGTCGATTCCAGTTCCGCGCCTTTGACTGTGGCATTGAAGTTCAGATTGATCGCGGTGCGATCCACAATCTCGGATATCTGGTAATCCTTGTAATCATAGTAGAAGACATCGCCATTGAGCGTCATCGCACCGTCAAGCAACGTGTTCTTTGTGCCCATTTCGAAGGCATTGATGAATTCGGGCGCGAAAGTCAGCGGATGCGTGTAATTGCTGGGCGATTCGATTTTGATGCCCTCCTCGACGATGGGAATGACACCGGGCGGATTGGCGCCGCCGCCTTTGTAACCGCGTGAATAGGAGCCGTAAAACAGGGATTGATCGGTGAAATCGAGCTTGGGCGTCCAGTTTGCGACGAACCGGCCCGTCCATTCTTTCCATTCCTGATCGACGATGCCAGCGACGGGATAGCCCTTACCCGCCACAATGGCCCAGCTTGGAATCTCGGTGAAGCTCTTGCTGTCGTCTGTCCAGCGCAGGCCGCCCGTGAGCTTCACGTCCGGCGTGACCTGATAATAAGCCTCGCCGAAGCCCGCCCAGGAATGCAGCCGGTAGGGATTCTGATTGCGGAAATAATTATGCCCCTGTCCGTCGATCTTGTTGAGCGGATTGGGATCGACATAGCCGCAGCCGAGGCCAAAAACGGTGTTATCGAAATTGAAATCGATGGTGGCAGGTTGAGGATTGCACGAATTGGCCAGAGCGCCGTCAAACGGGACATGCGGTACGAATTCATTGTAGGGAGTGCCACCGCCATATGTTACGTTCATTGCCTGCTGGAACAGGCTGAGAAGATTTGAGAATACATAATAGTCTTCGAGCGTATGATAATGAAGATAAGAGCCGCCCACGCTGAAATTCAGCGGCCCGGTAAGGTTCGAAGCCAGCCGTACTTCCTGATAAAATTGCTCGGCATTTTCCTGGGAGACGTCTTCGGCCAGGAATCTGTCGGAACAGCCCAGTTGCGGATCGCAATAGATGCCGTCATCTCCGACCGGAATGCTCTCATTGCTTGCAGGAATAAAGATGCCGGGAACCGTGTTGAAGCGGTTGAAATCCTCGGTCGAATAAAGAAAGTCCTTGTTGTAACCGGTCTGGGACGTGAGCATCAGTGAGGGTGTGACGCTGTAATCCGCGTTGAATTCGAGCGTGTCGTTCTTGGCCCGATAAGCGGGCTGCAGGGCCGAGCCGATGACGCGCAAATCCGGCGACTGGCTAAGCGTTCCATAGGGATTGAGCCCTCGCGTCGCAATATCGAAGAGGAATTCTGTGACCTGAACGAATGGAATCGTGTAGGGGTCGGGTACGCCGAAAGCCGTTGGCTTATACAGCGAGCCGGGTTTGCACCCCTGACTAAGGAAAGCATCGCCGCCCACATCGATGTTCGTCACCAACCCATCGGGGCCGTTCACAGAAGACGGACCGGGATCGGTCGTGCAAAGTGTCTTGGCGCTTCTCAAGCGGTCGTCGTTTTCACTGAAATGTTCCCAGACGACAGTTGCCGTCAAATTCTGGATCGGATGAACAAGGAGCGACGCACGGCCCGACCACAGATCACGGCCATCGACAGAGGCGTTCAGTGTCGTGTCGAACGTATACCCATCCCGCTTGGTCCATTCGCCTGCAACACGCAAATCCAGTTTGTCCCCGACAATGGGAATGTTCAACATGCCTTCGAGGCGACGGTTGCTGTAATTGCCGATATCGACGGATGCCATGGCCTCATATTGATCGGTGGGCTTGGCCGAGACCATGTTGACGACGCCCGCGGTTGCGTTGCGCCCATAAAGCGTGCCCTGCGGCCCGCGCAACACTTCGACCTGACTGACGTCGAAGAATTCCTGTTCGAAGAAATGATTGCGGATGAACGGAATGTCGTTGAAGGCGACGGCGACAGCAGGGTCGGTGGACACCGAAATCGCCTGTGTGCCGATGCCGCGAATCTGGATGCTGTAACCGGAGAAGTTTGTTTTCGTAAAACTCATGTTCGGCACGGATTTTATCAGATCGGGGCCGCCCGCTGTTTGTGTCGCCGTCAATTGCTCCTGCGACAGCGCGGTAATCGAAATCGGAATATTCTGCACGTCGCCGCCGATCTTCGACGATGTGACCGTGACGGTTTCCAGCGCCGCGCCGGACGCCGCCGGCGCGGTTGCGGCGGCCATGTTCATCGGCGTATTGGCGATGGACGATGTTTGCCGCGTGATGATGATCGCGCCGGCCTTGCTGTGCTCGGTGAAGCCGGTATTGGCAAGCAGATGCAGAAGAGCCGCGTCCGCCGAAAGGTTTCCGTTGGCGCCGGGGCTGCGCACGCCTTTGACGGCTTCGTCGGAATAGATGAGCTGCACGCCTGCCTGTTTGCCGTAAGCGTCCAGCGCCTCGTTCAGCGCGCCGCCGGGAATGTTGAAATTCTCAGCCGATGCCGCCGAGACAAACCCGGCGCAGAAGCCCGCTGCGAGCGCGATTGAACGATAAGATGATTTTGTCATTGTTCCCCCTGATACCGCCAATAATTTTACGATCCCCGAGCCATCAGCGCGAGATCACGGTTTCGTCTCCACGATTTTCGACATGCAATCCGAGAAGATCGCGCACGGCCTCCGCGAAGGCGGCGACATTGTCGGATTTGAACGTGCCGCCGATGGAAATGCGCGCTGCCGAAGCGTCCGCCACGACAATCTTGCTGCTGTTGTAGCGGTTGAATTCGGCGGCGGCCTCGGCGACGGATGTGTGTTTGAACACCAGCACACCCTGACGCCAGCCCAGATCGTCTTTCAGTTCGCTCGCAGTTTTGCGGCTTGTGATCAGCGCGCGGTGGTTTTCTTCCACGACATCGCCGGGTTTCAGGAACAGGGGCGATGAATTTGCGCCATCGGTTGCATCCACGCGCGCGCGCCCTTCGACCAGCGCCACCGACATGCGGTCCGCATCGCGGCGAATGACGAATTCCGTGCCGAGATCGGTGACGCGCCTGTCGCCCGCGACCACGCTGAACGGACGGCGCGCATCGTGGGCGATTTCGAAATAGGCCTCGCCGTGATCGAGCCACACACTTCTGCCGCTTGCGTTCACCGCAACGCGCAGGGCCGAATTCGTGTTCAGTTCGATACGCGAACCATCCGCCAGCATCACGGTTTTGTGCTGGCCGAGCGCGGTTGCGTAAGTCTGCTGCGCCGGGCTGGAGAGATAGAGCACAAGCCCAGCAGCAATCAGAACAATCGCGCCAACCACACCAGACGCAATACCGGCCATCGCCAGGCGGCGGCGTTTCGGCGTTTCGCGATCCTGTTTGGGACGCTGTAACGCCGCAAGCTTATGGGTAGCGTTCCACGCTGCTTCGAGGCGTACATAGGCGACTTCGTGGGCCGACGATTCCGCGAGCCAGGCATCGAGTGCCACCTGATCCGCCTCATTCCATTTCCAGAAATAGCGCCGCTGCAGCCATTCGGCGGCGCACATATCGATCTCGGTAGCCGCCAGCACTGCGGTCTCGTCGTCACGGGCGCTCATGATTTTTTCTCCGCGCGTTCGCCGTAAAGAATATTGGCGAGCGCAAACATGCCGGTCGCGAGATGCTTGGACACAGCCGCCTCGCTGATGCCCATGCGTTGCGCGATTTCCTGACCCGAAAGCCCCTCGATGCGTCCAAGCACCACCGCTTCGCGGCAACGCGGCGGCAAATGGTCGATGGCGATTTGCAGACGGCGCAATTCCTCGCGTGCTATCGCGCTGCGGTCCGGCCCCGGCGTATCGATGGCTACGTCCAGCGCATCCAGATCGACCACGGATTCGATGGTGACAATGCGTTCGCGCCGCACGCGATTGATCAACAGATTGCGCGCCACGGTGAACACGAATGGCCGCGCAGGCCGTGGAATCTGTTTGCGCGCGGCTTCATACACGCGCACGTAAACATCCTGCCGCAAATCGGCGATCTCATTTGCGTCACGGCAGGAATGTTGCAGATATTGCACGAGCGCGGATTCCAGCGGCAAAACTTCGCGCACAAACCATTCTCTCAAAGCGGAAGCAGGATCGGCCACGCCGGTGCTACGCCATAAGGCGCCTTCGCGATTGTCGTCCGGTGTGTCGGCCATCACCCTCCCGCCTTTCGAGGATTTGTGCCAAGGGTCACGCTCATTACAACAATCGAGCGGTACGCCAGTTAACCTGCGGCGCGAGAAATATCATAGGGCGCGCAGGCGAACGCGCGCCGTTGTAACAATCTTGCTGAAATCCCGCGCAGGCGCGCGTGCTGAAGCCCGCGACTAAGCGAGCCGGCGAATCGACGGACTATGCCCGCCTGCTATCCGCCAAACCCCACGCTGATGCTGGCAAACGGGCCGTTGAAACCGAGCGTTTTCGACACGCGTGAGTCTATGCCGCCATCGACCGCGCCGAAGAAGAAATCGGCGCGATAGCCCAGACTAACCTTGGCGTTGGGGAATTTGACGGACGCGCCCACGAACCCGCCGAGATTGGGAACCGTAACGGCGTGCGTCTCGCTGCGCGCCTTCGTGTTCTCATAAGGCGGTGGCGGAAAGTGATAATATTTCACTTCGATATAGCGCCCACTTGTGTGATGGCTGACGGATGCTTTCTGCCGTCCGAACAGGATCGCCGCGTTCACACCCCAGTCGAACGTGAATTCCGTCGTCTGCGGATTGCCCATGACGGGCATTGACGCATCCCATGAAAGCGAAGGCCCCACACCGTGGAAATTGCGCGCGCTGTGGCCCGTGAGGCCATAGGAGTGAAAATATTTGAGCGAATTCTTGGTGTGCAGATCCGGACGTTCGCGAATGTTCACAGTGGTTTTGGACATGAACTGGGCAAACCGTACGCCAAGGCTGAAGACCGACGAACCGCCACGGCCAAACATTCCCAAGCCGAAATCTTTTCCGGCCTGAAAATCGACAACCGCATGGCTTTGCTGATGCGTGACCTTTGTGTCGGCGTAATTGTCGTCGTAGGGGGTAATGGAAAAGGTCGATGAAAACGAGATTGGCGGGAACGTCGTCTGCTGATGAACGACCTTGTTGCCGTTCGCCCTGCCATAACGAACAGAGGCCGCGAAAACCCAGTTCGTATCTTCAGGCTGGAAGCTGAATTTTGCGTCGCCGCCGATGCTGTAAAGCGGTGGCCGTTCGGCACGGAGCGGACTGACCGTTTCAAACGACGGCGGCGTTTTTAGCAGAAAGGGCGGCGCAAAGGAATCCTGCGTGTCGCTCGTGCGTTCCAATTGTCCGCCGAGTTCCAGCCAGACGGTGGGCCGGTCGGTTTCGTCGTCGGCGTATGCCGCGTGGCTCGCGCAGGCCAGCAACGCAAGACAGGACGCCGTTGCCAGAAGCTTGCCGCGGATATCCGCGTAACGGTCCTGCGTTTTGATCAATTCGCTCATCGGTTCCCCCTTACCAATTCTTCGTGACGCGCACGCCGATCAGCTTGGGATCGGTCAGGAATATGTTGGTCGTCAAACCGCTGTCGTCGCTGTTGAGAAACGTGCCGGTGATGGCGGTCGTGTTGAATACATTCTTGTCATAGAGCATCACCTGCCAGCCATTCTGGTTGGTGAAGATCAATGTCAGATTGAGGTTTTTGTAACCGTGCAGACGATCATACGGATTGTCGTTGAAGACACGGGCCCAGGAATTGTCCTGCCAATAGAAATCGCCGCGCGCCGTGCCCGCCCAATCCGTCGAGAGCGGCAGCGTGTACTGCGCGCCCGCGGACACCGTGAACGGCGGCGCATTGGGCAGTTTGTTTCCGCCGAGATTTTTGTCAAACCCGACGCCGTTGTTTGGCGCTGAGGCAGGATTGAATCCCGTGTAATAAGCCCCGTTCGACATCAGAATATTCGTGTCGGAACTGTAAGGCTGGAGCGTGAAAGGATCGAGGTGCGATTGATAGGCATAACCGCACGCCGATACCGCAGTATTGCCTTCGCCGGGATCGGGATACTCGAAGATAAGCGCGGCGACGACGGATTTCGGGAAAACGCAATTCGAAGATTGCGTGACGAAGGGTTTCACAACCACCCAGTCGCTGTTCCCCGCCGTGCGGTCGATCAGATCGACCGCTTCGTCGCCCTGTGCGAGCGTTGCATCTTCCCATCCGCCGGCAAAGTTGAAACGCAGGCCCGGCAGCGGCTCATAGGTCGCTTCCAGTTCCGCGCCTTTCACATGCGCGTTGAAATTCAGGTTGATCGAGGTTCGATCGACGATTTCCGAAATCTGATAATCTTCGTAATTGTAGTAGAAGACATCGCCGTTCAGCGTCAGTTCGCCATCCAGCAGCGTATTCTTGCTGCCGAATTCGAAGGCATCCACATATTCCGGCTTGAATGTCAGCGGGTGGTCAGGCACGCCGGTAACACCCGCGCCTGCGCCGTAACTGTATAATGTCGCGCCCGGTGGATTGGCGCCGCCCGCTTTATAACCGTGCGCGTAGGACGCATAGACCAATGTCTGATCGGTGAAATCCAATTTCGGAGTCCAGTTGGCGGCGGCACGCCCTGTGAACTGATCCCATTGCTGATCGACAACATCGATGGCGGTGTAACCATATCCTTGTGCATCAAGTTCGCTGGGAAGATCGATGAAATGTTTGCGGTCTTCCGTGAAGCGCAAGCCCGTGGTGAGTTTCACATCCGGCAGGACATTGTAATAGGCCTCACCGAATGCCGCATAGGAGTTAAGCGTGTAAGGATTCTGGCTCAGGAAATAATTGTGGCCCTGATTGTCCAGACTCGTGATCGGATTGAAGTCGATATACACGCAGGAATGCGTGGGCTGACCTGCGCCCTGCCGCGGATCGGGATGCTGATAGCCTGTCGCGTCGTAATCGAGTCCGGCATAGATCAGACACGTATTATGCCCTTCGGGACCGGGGCCGACGGAATTCGTCGTGTCATAGGAAAGGGCGGTGATAGTGTTGATGAAGACGAAGTAATTTTCTTCCGTCTCGTAATGCAGATAATTCCCGCCGACGCTGAAATTGAACGGCCCGCTGAAATTCGACGCCAGACGAAACTCCTGACTCAATTGCCACGCATGTTCGTCGGAGAGGTCTTCGGCCACGAGCCGCGTGCTGCAACCAAGCTGCGGATCGCAGAACACGCCGTTTGAGTCGGTGATTTGCTGGGGGTAAGGGGTGTACTGCGCAACCGTGATATTGGGCAGGAAAAGGCCCGGCGATGTGTTGAAGCGGTTGTAGTCTTCCGTTGACCACAGGAAATCGTGATTGAACCCCGTTTGCGACGTGAACGTGAGCGACGGCGTGACGGCATAGTCCGCGTTGAACTCCACGATATCGTTCTTGGCTTTGTAGGTGGGATTAAGACTCGATTCGATCACGCGAAGATTTCGGGATTGCGTCGCGCTGGCATAGGGATTGACGCTGTCGTTCAATACGCCCGCGACCGCGCCGCCCACAGCGTAAGGCAGCGAGAAACCGAACGGCACCTGAAACGAATCCGGCGAATAGAGCGACGCGGCTTTGCAGCCCTGACTGAGATAATCCGCGCCAAGTGTGAACCCTCCCGAAACAAGACCCAGACTTCCCGGCGCGACCGGCGCGCCATCGATTGTCAAAGGCGGCGTGTCCGTATCGCAAAGCTGTTTGCTGGTGCGCAGCCGGTCATCGTTTTCCGAGAAATGTTCATAGACAAGATTGGTCTGCAATTTCTCGAACGGCTTGAACGCGATGCTGACGCGGCCCGACCACAAATCGCGGCCATCGATGCGGCTGTCTGTCAGCGTGTTGAATGAATAGCCCTGACGCTTTGTCCATTCGCCCGCAACGCGGATATCGAGTTTGTCATCGACGATAGGGATATTGATCATGCCCTCCGGCCGGCGGTCGCCATAATTGCCGATTTCGAGCGAAGCCATCGCTTCGAATTGGTCGGACGGTTTGGCGGAGATCAGATTGACCACGCCCGCTGTGGCATTGCGGCCATAAAGCGTGCCTTGTGGGCCGCGCAAAACCTCTACTTGCGAAACGTCGTAGAATTCCTGCTCGAAGAAATGATTGCGGATGAAGGGAATATCGTTGAAGGCAACCGCGACCGCCGGATCGGTTGTCACGGAAATTGCCTGCGTGCCGATGCCGCGCAATTGAATGCTGTAGCCGGAGAAATTCGTTTTCGTGAACGTCATGTTCGGAACCTGTTTAATCAGGTCCGGGCCGCCCGCCGTTTGTGTCGCGGTCAGTTGTTCCTGGCTCAACGCCGTGATCGAAATCGGAATGTTTTGAACATCGCCGCCGATCTTGGAGGACGTCACCGTCACCGTTTCGAGCGCGGCATTTGAGGCTGAGGACGCAGGCGCGGCGGCGACATTCAGCGACGGCAATTCGGTATCGGCGCGGTCATCGCGCACGATGGCGATTGCGCCGGACGAATGGCGATGCATGACAAAGCCCGTGCCCGACAGAATGCGCACAAGCGCGTCATCCGCCGACAAATCGCCTTTCGCGCCTCTGGTCCGCACGCCTTTGACCGCCTCGTCGGAGACCATGAGCTGCACACCCGCCTGCTTGGCGTAGGAGCCCAGTGCCGCACTCAGATCGCCGCCGGGCACGTTGAATGTCTCTGCGAACGCGGCCATCGCGGCGCAAGAAACAATGCCTGCGAGAAGGATAGAAGATATTGATCTTGTCATAACTCCCCCTGAAACAAAATTTCGTGTCTGCGCGCCTCAGCGCGCAATGACGGCTTGATCGCCGCGGTTTTCGACCCTCAAACCCAGAACTTCCTTCGCCAGATCCGTGAACGCATCGACCTTGTCGGTCTGGAACGTGCCGTCGATGGTCATGCGCGCCACGGACGGATCGAGCACGACAAGCTTCTGCCTGTTGTAGCGGTTGAACTCAGCCGCCGCGGAGGCGAGCGTCGTGTGCTCGAAAACAAGCACGCCATGCCGCCAGCCGATTTCGTTGGCGAGTTTTTGCACAGGCTTCCTTGTAATCGACACCGAATTGGCGTCGCTCACCGCGACATCGCCCGATGTGAGCAACGCGGCACGCGCCTGCGCATTGTCGCCATTTTCAAAACGCACGCGCCCTTCCATCACGGCCACTTCGAGACGTGCGGTATCGCGGCGGACGAGGAATTGCGTGCCCAGATCCGTCACACGGCGATTGCCCGCCAGCACGGTGAAGGGCCGCGCCGCATCGTGATGGACCTGGAAAAACGCTTCGCCGCGATCAAGCCAGATGGCGCGCGAATGATCACCGATGCGCGCACGCAAGACGGTGTTGGTATTGAGTTCGATGCGCGAACCATCCGCCAGCATCACGACACGATGGCCGCCGATGCCGGTGGCGTAAGTCTGTTCCTTGGGCGCGGAGAGGAACAACGCGGCGCCAACGCCAATCAGTGCGACGGCAAGACCGCTTGCCGCGATACGCGCAAAACGCGGCAGGATGCGCCGGCGTTCGCCTTCGTGCGTTGCCCCGCGCAATGGCGCCAGCCGATAGGTGCGGCTCCAAACCGATTCCAGCCGCAGATAGGCCACGCGATGCGCCGGCGATTGCGAGAGCCACGCTTCCAGTTCCGCCTGATCGGCCTCGCCCCAATTCTCGCAGACGCGCCGTTCCAGCCAGTCGGCCGCGCGCGCCTTGATCTCTTTCACATCGGACAAAGACGCCACGCTCATGTCTTCCTCCCAAGCTCGGCCGGTTCGCCGAGAAAGAAATCGGCCAGCGCGCACATGCCGTTGGTGAGATGGCGTTTGACGGTTTCCTCGCTGACGCCCATGCGCAGCGCGATTTCGCGGCGCGTGAGGCCATCGACCTGTTTCATCACAACGGCCTCGCGGCAGCGGCGCGGCAGGCGGTCGAACGCCGCCTGCAACCGGCGCAACTCATCGCGCGCGATCACAATGCGGTCGGGTGCCGCCTCGTCGGTGGCCACATCGATCGTTTCAAGGTCGCAAACCGCTTCAATGGGAATGATGCGTTCGCGGCGCACGCGGTCGATCAGCAGATTGCGGGCGGTGGTAAACACGAATTGCCGCGCCAATGCCGGGATTTGCTGCTGAGCCGACTGATAGATGCGCACGTAAATATCCTGCAACAGATCCTCGACATCGCTGTTGTTGCGCCAATTGTGCCGCAGGAATTGCAGCAGCACGGCCTCCAGCGGCAGGACTTCCCGCACAAACCAGGCATCAACGCCCGATGCGCTCACGCCCGCACCCCGCGGATCGGCGCCCTCATGTCTGGTTTCCGACGTTTCGACCACAAGGCTTCCCCGTTGGGTCCTATTTATTCAGACGAAGCGGGCCGGGGCGATGGGTGAATAGGTTTATGGAAAAGAAAAAGGCGGCGGAAAAGCTCCGCCGCCCAAGGTGTAGGGGAACTTCGTGGAATGGGCTACCAGTTCTTCGTGATGCGCAGGCCGAACAGCCGTGGGTCGGTGGTGAAGACGTTGGTGGTCAACTCCGTATCGTCGGAGTTCAGGAACGCGCCGGTGATGGCCGTCGTGTTGAACACGTTCTTCATGTAGCCCATCGCCTGCCAGCCATCCTGATTGGTGAAGATCAGCGTCAGGTTCACATTCGTGTAGCCGTGAAGCTGGTCGTAAGGCTTGTCATTGAACACGCGGGCGAAGGAATTGCCCTGCCAGTAACCGTCGGCGCGTGCCGTCGCCGCCCAATCGGCACTTAGCGGCATCGTGTATTGCGCGCCCGCCGACAAAGTGAACGGCGGCGCATTGGGTAACTGGTTGCCGCTCAGATTTTTTGTGAAACCCTCGCCGTGATTTGGCGCCGTCGCGGGGTCGAAGCCCGTATTCACGCCTACAAAAAACTGGCCGGGATCCAGTCCAAGGCTGTACGCGGCATGACAGGCGAAAATGAACGGCGCGCCATCGGAAGGGATGGGGCTTGAATTGGACGGGTCGGGATCGGCGCTGGTCGAATTGTTGCCGCCCTGTTCCGCACGCCATACGGAAAGCATCTCGTTAAGGACATAGGTCGGAAGAATACAGTTCGACGTTTCCGTAACGAACGGTTTGACAACAACCCAATCCGAATGGCCTGCCGTGCGATCCATAAGGTCGATCGCACTGGAGCCATTGTCCAATGTCGCGTCTTCGTAGCCGCCCGCAAAGTTGAAGCGCAATCCGACTATTGGCTCCCAGGTCGCTTCTACCTCGGCCCCCTTCACGGTCGAATTGAAATTCAGATTGACCGAGGTGCGATCGACGATCTCGGATATCTGGTAGTTCTGATATTTGTAATAGAACACATCGCCGTTGAACGTCATCGCGCCGTCGAGCAGCGTGTTCTTGGTGCCGACTTCAAACGCGTCGATGAATTCCGGCTTGAAGGTTAGCGGATGCGTCAGGCTGCTTTCCGAAACCACGAAGGTGGGCACCACGCCCGGCGGATTGGCGCCGCCGCCTTTATAGCCGCGGCCATAAGAGGCGTAGAACAAGGATTGATCGGTGAAATCGAGATGCGGCGTCCAGGTGGCGTTAAAGCGCCCGGTCCATTCGCGCCATTCCTGATCGAGAATTCCTGTCACGACATAACCTTTGTCAACAAGAAGCGTCCAGCTGGGAATTTCCGTGAAGCTCTTTTGGTCGTCGGTCCAGCGCAGGCCCGCGATCAATTTCACATCCGGCGTAACCTGATAATAAACCTCGCCGAAGCCCGCCCATGAATGCAGACGATAGGGATTTTCGCTGCGGAAATAATTGTGCCCCTGCCCGTCGATCTGGCTCAGCGGGTTGGGATCGACATAGCCGCAACCGAGGCCAATTCCAACAATATCACTGATATTCGCAGGCGGGGGATTGCAGGCATTGGCAATCGTGCCATCGAACGGAATATGGGGCGGAGATACGCCAAAGGGATTTAGCGGGAAGAACTGGTAATAAGCTCCGTTGAAATGTTCCTGCAGTTCGCTGATCAGATTGGAAAACACAAAATAGTCTTCGACTGTGTGATAGTGCATGTAGCTGGCGCCCGCACTGAAATTCAGCGGGCCTTCAAAGTTCGATGCCAACCGCACTTCCTGATAGAATTGCTCCGCGCGTTCCTGCGACACGTCTTCAGCCAGAAACCTGTCCGAACATCCCAATTGCGGGTCGCAATATTGCCCGTCTGTCCCAACCGAATAGCTGCCGAATTGGCTGCTGCCGAACGCCGGCAAAAACATGCCTGGAACTGTGTTGAAGCGATTGTAGTCCTCGGTCGAATAGAGGAAGTCTTTATTGTAGCCAGTTTGCGAGGTCAGCGTCAGAGAAGGCGTGATGGTGTATTCGGCGTTGAATTCCAGCGTATCATTTTTTGCCCGGTAGGCGGGTTTCAGAGCCGAGCCGATTACGCGCAAATTCTGTTCCTGCACATTGGTTCCGTAAGGATTGAACGCGGGCGGGGCCAAGCCGTAATAGTCCTCCGCCGCCGCGACAAACGGGATCGTGGCCGCGTTCGGTATTCCGTACGCGGATTTTGAATATAGTGAGCCTAGCATACACCCCTGATTCAGCCACGACCTGCCGATGATGTCGATGTTGGTCACCAGTCCGTCCGGCCCATTGAGCGAGGATGTGCCGGGATCTGGCGTGCAGAGCGTTTTGGCGCTTCTCAGGCGATCGTCATTTTCCTGGAAATGCTCCCATACGAGCGTGGCTTCGAGGTTTGGGAGAGGCCGCACCTCAACCGATGCGCGGCCCGACCATAGATCGCGGCCATCGACGGATTGCTGCAGCGTGTCGTCATAAGTATAGCCGTCGCGCTTTGTCCATTCGCCCGCAACGCGAACATCGAGCTTGTCGCCAATGATGGGAACATTGAGCATGCCTTCGAGACGGCGATTGTTGTAATTGCCGACGTCGATGGAGGCTTGTGCTTCGTATTGGTCGGTCGGTTTCGCTGAAACCATGTTGACGACGCCCGCAGTTGCGTTGCGTCCATAGAGCGTACCTTGCGGGCCGCGCAGCACTTCGACCTGGCTGACGTCGTAGAATTCCTGCTCGAAGAAATGATTGCGGATAAACGGAATATCGTTGAACGCAACAGCCACGGCCGGATCGGTTGTCACGGAAATCGCCTGCGTGCCGATGCCGCGAATCTGAATCGAATAGCCGGTGAAATTCGTTTTGGTGAAAGTCAGGTTCGGCACCTGTTTCACGAGGTCTGGCCCGCCTGCCGTTTGCGTTTGTGTGAGTTGCTCCTGTGACATGGCGGTAATGGAGATCGGAATGTTCTGCACATCGCCGCCGATTTTCGACGACGTGACGGTCACGGTTTCGAGCGCGGCATTGGATGCGGCAGTTGCCGTCGCCGCCGCCATGTTCATTTGCGGGGAATCTTCAAGTTCGGCGTGCTCGCCGCGCACAATGCCGATACCGCCGGAGGCGTTGCGGTATTCCGAAAAACCTGTGCCGCTTAAGATTCGAATGAGCGCCGCATCCGCCTCAAGTTCACCCCGCGCGCCTTTGGTGTGCGCGCCGCGCACCGCATCGGGCGAATACATCAGCGTGATGCCCGCCTGCTTGGCATAGGCGTCCAGCGCGGTTTTAAGATCGCCCCCCGGCACATCGAATTTCGCGGCGTGTACCGTCCCCACCAGCGCAATCGCCAGTGCGCCCGC
>DATCEI010000167.1:0-3647 GCA_036510185.1 Rhizomicrobium sp.
GCGGCACGGCGGCGTAAGCAACCAGCCCGATGCTGAGGCCGAGGCTCATATCGAGCAGATCCTCGATCTCCTCGCGCGCGCGGGCGATGCGCGACGGCTTCACGTCCTTCGCATTCATGGATTGCGAAAGATCAAGCACAATCACGAGATCCTGCGCCGACGTAAAGGTTTGCTGGTCCGTGTAATTCCAGCGTGGCCCTGCCATGGCGATCACGCCGAAAAACCACGCAGCACTCCATAGGAAAAGCGATGCGCGGATATTGCGTCCGGCGACCCCACGGCTTTTCACCAGATGCGGCAGCAGATGGCGGTCGGCAAAGCGTTCCAGCAATCCGTCGCTCCGCGCTTTGCGAAACAGCGAATACAAAATCGGCACGGCGGGAATGGCCAGAAATCCCCACAGCCATGCGCTTTGCGCGAAATGGAATTGGCTAAATCCCATAGCGCGCCTTTCCCACTACCGGAAGCAGCGCCAACAGAAACAGCAGCAACAGCGCAACACCTAGCGGATAACGGTATAGCGGCCTGCGGACCATATAACTGCGCTGTTCGGCCGATGTTTTTTCCAGCCTGTTGATCTGCGCGTAAATCTTCTGCAGGGCTTCGGTATCCGCCGCGCGAAAATAACTGCCGCCGGTCATGTCCGCAATTTTCTGCAGCAGCCCTTCATCAAGATCGAATTGCGCCATCACGATCTGGCCACTCTCGTCGGGGATCGGCACCGGCCCCTCACTGCCGACGCCGATTGTGTAAATGCGAATGCCGTATTGTTTGGCCAACTTCGCGGCGGCGAGCGGTGGAATGGTGCTGGCATTATCGCCGCCATCGGTCAGCAGAATAATAACGCGCGATTTCTCCGGCCTGTCGCGTAGATTGCGCACGGCAAGCCCGATGGCGTCGCCGATCGCGGTGGTGTCACCCGCTTCGCCCACCATCGTGTTGTTGAGCATCTTGCGCACCGACAGCGTGTCGAGCGTCAGCGGCACATGCAGATAGGCCTGCGAACCGAATAGAACGAGGCCCACCCGATCACCCTGCCGCTGGCGCACGAAATCGCTGACGACGGATTTGACAACCTGCAACCGGCTGACCTGTTCACCGTCCTCCGTGTAATCCAGCGCCTGCATCGAACCCGACAGATCGACGGCCAGCATCAGATCGTAACCCTTGTTGCGCAATTGCGTGAACTGATCCACCAGCTCCGGCTCCATCAGGGCGAGCGTCAAACTCAGCCAGAGCAGGCTTAAAACGATTGTGTAAGCCCGCGAGGATTTCTTCGCCCGCTGCCCTTGCGGAAAACCGGATTTCAGCCGCTCGATATAGGGAAAGAAAATTTCGGGCGCGCTGGGCGTGTTGGTGATCTTCACGCGCGGTACAAAACGGCGGACCAGAAATGGCAGCGCCAGCAGAACAATCATCCACGGCCATGCGAATGAGAACATTCTACTTGACCCACCGCTTCGCGGCGCGGATCAGAACCTTGATTGTTTCCGGCGAAATGTCCTGTCCGGGCGGCGCATAAGGCGCTTCGATCAGCAAGGATCCGCGTGCGGCCCAATCGAATTTGGCCGGATCGTTTGCGCTCAGCCAACGCAGCCAATCATGCCCTTCCAGCCCTGCGCATTCCGCGCGCGAAGACGACCGCATCGCGACACGGCGCAGGAGATCGGACAGTGAAGCGGCGATGTCCTGCGTATTGCCGCCGGCCAATTGCGAATCCAGCGCATTGAACGCAAGCCACGCATCGCCCTTCCAGCTGCGGAAATAGGCGCGCCGCCGCAAGTAAAAAATTCCAGCGGCGATCAATATGAGAACTATTATCGCCCACCAGCCGGGAGCCAGCGGCCACCAACTGATGAAGCCCATGCCTTTGATGTCATAGAGTTGCTTCAGCAGGTCGTCGGGCGCCGGATTCATCGCGCGGCTTTCCCGATATTCAGACGGCGCAATCCCAGCAGCAGATCGTCGTGAACGTCCTTGTCCGTGTGTAGATCGACGACGCCGATCCTCCAGCGCGCCGCGATATCTTCGAGCCGCTTGCGGTTCTCGCGCCATTGGCGCGCATAGGCCTCGCGGCCGGCGCGACTGTCCGTGTCGAGCGTGAGTCTGTGCCCGACCTCGTCCTCGAATACGACAATGTCCATGGCCGGTATTTCGCGATCGGCCGGATCGTTGATCGTGATCAGCACCACATCGCACCGACGCCGCAGATTCCCAAGACGCTTTTCAAGCACTTCCGACGCATCCGGAAAATCGCCGATCACGAGCAGCAGCGCACCGGTCGGCACCACGCGTTCGAGATATTTCAGCACGGTTTCCTGCGCCACCGGCGTTTTGTTCTCGCCTGTCGTTGTGCGGCTCAACAGTTTCAGCGTTTGCCACAACGCCTGCCGCGAGCGCGTGGGCGTGAAATATTTTATGCCGCCCGGCACATCGCCGAACACAATGCAACCGACGCGATTCCTGGCGGCATTGGCCTGCCAGCCCAGCAACGCCGCCGCGCGCGCGGCTTGCACGGATTTGAACGTGCCGCGCGTGCCGAAGCGCATCGCGGCGTTGGCGTCGATGCAAAGGATGACGGTACGCTCGCGCTCCTCGGTGAAAACTTTCACATGCGCCTTGTCGGTGCGCGCGGTGACGCGCCAGTCGATGCTGCGGATGTCATCGCCGAAAGAATATTCGCGCACTTCATGAAACGACAAACCCTGTCCGCGAAACGGCGAGGTATAATCGCCCGGACCCGCCGCCATTGATTTGCGGCCGGACACAATGCTCAGGCGCGCGGCGTTCTGCCCGAGCTGTATCAGTTCGCCGAAATCCGGATACAGCACGGCTTATTCCTCTACGGCACAGCCACGACATCCAGCAGCCGCTTCACAATCGCGTCGCGGGAAACATTGTCGGCTTCCGCTTCGAAGGACGGGATGATGCGATGGCGCAGAATATCCGGTGCTACCGTCTGGATATGATACGGCGAAACATAATCGCCGCCTTCGAGCCAGGCCAGCGCCTTCGCACAGCGCAACAGCGCCAGTGTGGCGCGCGGCGATGCGCCGTGGCGAATCCATTCCGGCAGTTTCGCGTCATATTTTCGCGGCTCGCGTGTAGCACTAACCAGCGACACGACATAGTGCTTCAGTTTTTCGTCAACATGAATATCGGCGCAGGCGCGACGCGCGGCGAACACCTCTTCCTGTGTGCTGACGGGCAAGGAAGCTTGCGTGATATTCCGCCGGCGGCTCTCATCATAATCGAGAATCCGCAGTTCCTCTTCCGAGGACGGGTAGCCCACAATCGCATACATCAGAAAGCGGTCGAGTTGCGCTTCGGGCAGATTATATGTGCCTTCGTGCTCGATAGGGTTCTGCGTCGCCAGCACCATATAAAGTTCGGGCAGCTTGTAAGTGTGATGGCCGACGGTGACCTGTTTTTCTTCCATCGCCTCCAGTAGCGCCGATTGCACCTTCGCTGGCGCGCGATTGATTTCGTCCGCCAGCAGGATGTTGTTGAAGATCGGCCCGCGACGGAATGTGAAATCGCTCTGCTCGCGCACATAGATTTCCGTGCCGATGAGATCGGATGGCAACAGATCCGGCGTGAACTGAACGCGATGGAAATTTCCCTCGACGCCTTCGGCCAGCGCCTTC
>DATCEI010000168.1:0-23653 GCA_036510185.1 Rhizomicrobium sp.
TCCAGTAATTTCAGACTCGCATAGTAGCGCGCACCCGGTCGCACATTCAGATAAAGCCGCGGCACCGTTTCGAGATTGTGATTGAACACATCGGGACGCGCTTCCATCACGATCTCGATGGCGCCGTCCTTGCGCAGGAAATCCGGTGTCAAGACTTCGATGCTTGTACCGGGGCTGTGCGCGCGAATGGCGCGGATGGTGCGTGCGAAATGCTCCGCGCCGCCGTCAGCTAAATCATCGCGATCCACCGACGTGACCACCACATGCTTGAGGCCCAGCTTCGCGACTGCACGCCCAACATTGTCCGGCTCGTCGGCATCCAACGCACCCGGCAATCCCGTCTTCACGTTGCAGAAGCCGCAGGCGCGCGTGCATGTGTCGCCCATGATCATCATGGTGGCGTGGCGATGCGTCCAGCACTCACCGATATTCGGACACGCCGCTTCCTCGCAAACCGTATGCAGATTGTGTTCGCGCACGATGGCTCGCGTTTCGGCATATTCACGGCTCACCGGCGCACGCACGCGAATCCATTCCGGTTTGCGCTGAATAACGGAGTCCGGCCGGTTCGCCTTTTCGGGATGGCGAAGCGTGCGGTCCTTGGCGATGTCGATCACTGTTGTCATGCCGGATTCATATAGACATGCAGCGCGTTAAAATCACTATGCAATTCAGTTTGCCACTTCAGTGGGCTTGGCATCCAGAATACCACGCGCCTGTTTCACCAGCACATCCGCCAGTTCGAGCGCCTGCGCGGGTGTAATGCCGAATTGCAGGCGCCTGCCGCCCACCTTCAATTCCTCCGGCGTTTCGGCATATTTGAGGCCCAGCAGGATATACATGCCCGCGACCGGCGCGGTCACCCAACCCGTCACGGGCCGCGTGACGATGTTGCCCTGCCCATCTCTTTCCAGCATGTCGAGGCTCATGGCCTGCCCTCTCAAAAATCGCAACCGATGCGGGAACTTGCAAACCGCGCCAGTCACTCCCATGTAAGCATCGCGCAAGTTTTTGGCAAAAATGACCGATTCCGCATCATTTGTGACAACGACTCGGCCGCGCCGCGCGCTTCCGTCTGCCGCAGGGAATGGGTTAATCTACGCCCACGGCCAAGAATCAAAAAAACCGGGGAAGCTGCCTTGACCCTCGCCAGCGTTGCCGCCGCCTCGGGCGAAGATATCATGCCGCTCGACATTGTGCTTTCGCAAAAGCCGGTGTTTCAGGCGCTGCTGGACGCGCGCTCGAAATTCGGCGGCAAGCAGGTGGCGATTGTCGATGGCGATGAACGCGCGCTGACTTATGACGAGGTCGTGCGCGCCGCGTTCGGCCTCGGCCACGCGCTGAAGCGCGGCACCAAGCCCACGGAATCCATCGGCATCATGCTGCCCACGGGTGCCGCCTCCGTGATTTCGTTCTTCGCCGTGTCGGCGTTCGGGCGCGTACCCGCGATGCTGAATTTCACCGCCGGTGCGGCGGGTATCAAATCCGCGCTGAAAACGGCGCAAATCAACCGCATCGTCACGGCGCATCGCTTTGTCGAAATCGGCAAGTTTGAATCGTTGATCGAAGAACTCTCGCCGTTTGCGGAGATCGTTTATCTCGAAGACGTGCGCGAAAATCTTTCGCTGCGCGACAAAGCGACGGCGGCGGCGGGATCGCTCGCGCCCAGCCTTATCGCGGCGCGCCCGATGAACGATACGCCCGCGGTGATCCTGTTTACATCCGGCACGGAGGGCGAACCGAAAGGTGTCGCGCTCAGCCACGCCAATCTTGTCACGAATGTGGAACAGGTGCGCGCGCATATTCCGCTGTTCAGCAATGACATATTGTTCAATCCGCTTCCCACGTTTCATTGCTTCGGTCTGACGATCGGTGCGCTGATGCCGATTTTCCTCGGCATCAAGGCTGTGTTTCATCCAACGCCCTTGCAGCCGCATGAAATCGTGCGGCGTGTGCGCGAAACGCGCGCGACCATTCTGCTTTCGACCGACACCTTCATGTCGCAATATGCGCGCGCGGGCGACGAAGGCGATCTCGATTCCGTGCGCATGGCGGTGTGCGGCGCGGAACGCCTGCGCGATGAAACACGCGCGCTGCTGCGCAAGAAATATCACATCGAATTGCTGGAAGGTTATGGCGTGACGGAAGCATCGCCTGTCATCGCCGCCAACCAGCCGGGCGCCAATCGCCCCGGCACGGTTGGCCGTCTGATGAAAGGCATGGAATACAAACTCGAACCCGTGGAAGGCATTCCCAACGCGGGCCGCCTTGTCGTGCGCGGACCGAATGTGATGCTGGGTTACATTGATCCCTCGCGGCCCGGCGTGATCGTGCCGCCGAAGGGTGGCTGGCTCGACACGGGCGATGTCGTGTCCGTGGACGAGGAAGGCTTCATCAAGATCCGCGGGCGGCTGAAACGCTTTGCCAAAATCGGCGGCGAAACGGTTTCGCTGGCCGTGGTGGAAAGCTGCGCCTCCGCCCTGTGGCCGGATTTCAGCCACGCCGCCGTCGCCGTGCCGGACGGGCGCAAGGGCGAGCAGATCGTGCTCGTGACCGACAGCCCGGATGCGGACCGCATTCACCTCCTCGGCTGGGCGCACAATCACGGCGTGCCCGAACTGGCCGTGCCGCGCCGCATTGTGCATGTGAAAAGCGTGCCGGTGCTGGGAACGGGCAAGACAGATTATGTCCGCGTGCAAAAACTGGCGGAAATTGGGGTTGTACCACCCCCGGACGCCAGCGGCCCGGTGCGTTAATAAATCATTTCGCACCGCAGCATATAATGCTCTAGGGTTTTTCGGTGCGGGCCAGGCGCTTTTCTGGTTGCCTTTAACGGCGTGAGCTGAGTCGGGGGCGAATTGATCTACGAGGCGTATCAGGCGCGAGAGGATTTTCTCGCCCCATTCCGGCTTGCGGCCGATCTCACGGCTGCTGCCTTGCGCACGCCCCATGCGGGGCCGATGGGCAATCTGTTCGCGCGCAGCGTGGCGGCGGGGGCAGAACTCGTGTCCCGCGCCAAGCTGGTGCATGAGCGGCCGTCCTATCGCCTCGAAACCGTGCGCATGGAAGGCCGCGACATCGCCGTGCATGAAGAGCATGTGCTCGACACGCCCTTCGGCACGCTTTTGCATTTCAAAAAAGACACGCGCCACCAACAGCCCCGCGTGCTGATGGTCGCGCCGATGGCGGGCCATTTCGCGACGCTGCTGCGCGACACGGTGAAAACATTACTGCCGGAACACGACGTTTATATTACCGACTGGAAAAACGCCCGCGATATTCCGCGCGGCGCCGGACGTTTCGGGCTGGACGAATATCTGGATCATCTCATTCTGTTTCTGGAGAAGATCGGCGAAGGCGCGCATGTCGTGGGCGTGTGTCAGCCCTGCAACGCGCTGCTCGCAACGACCTCCGCGATGGCGCAGATGGGCCACGCCGCAACGCCGCGCAGCATGACGCTGATCGCAGGCCCCGTGGACACGCGCATCAATCCCACCAAGGTCAACGAACTCGCCAACGAGCATCCGATCGAATGGTTTGAGAAGAATCTCATCGCGCCCGTGCCCGCGCGGTACAAAGGCGCGCACCGGCGCGTCTATCCGGGCTTTGTGCAATTGTCCGCGTTCATGTCGATGAACATGCCGCGCCATGTGCGTGCGCATCTGGATCTGTTCAAGCATGTCATGAATGCGGATCACGAAGCCGCCGATGTGAAGCGCACATTCTACAACGAGTATTTCGCGGTGCTGGATTTGCCGGCGGAGTTTTATCTGGAGACGGTGAACCGCGTGTTCCAGAAACACCATCTGGCAAAGGGCATTTTCGAGTGGCACGGCAATCGCGTCGATCCGCGCGCGATCAAGAAAACCGCATTGCTGACCATCGAAGGCGAACGCGACGACATCTGCGCGCCGGGACAAACCCGCGCCGCGCATGATCTGTGCGCCAGCATCAAATCATCCGCCAAGCGCCATCATTTGCAGGCCAATGTCGGACACTACGGCGCGTTCGCGGGCCGCAAATGGGAAGCGGAAATCTACCCGCAAGTCCGCGCGCACATTCTGGCGAGCGATTGAGCGCAAAATAAAACAGCCGCAGCGACATCGAATGTTGCTGCGGCTGCTATGTAAATACTGATATCCGCGAAATTAGCTCGCAGGTTGTGCGTTCGACGCTACCGGAGCCGGCGCCTGTTCGGGCGCAGCCGCAGTCTTCTGCGTCATCGGCACGGAGATTTCGCTCGGGTATACGTTCGTCGCGCCGGTCGCCAAATCGATGACGAGTCCCGGTATGCCGCCGAGTATGAGATTGCCAAGCGTCCAGGCCTGGAATCCTGACGGTACGGCGGCATTGGCATCCTGATAGCCAGCCTTGGTGCAATGCACATTCACATCGTGTTTGGTCTTCGAGATGCTGACAGTTCCCGGCGAGGAAACATTCCAAGTACCTTCGCTACTGGACAAAATGCAGTCAGCGCCAGTGGTCGGCGGCGTGTTGACGGTAACACTTTGAGTTGATCCGGTGACAATGGTGGCGCAGCCCGACAAAGCTACGCCAGCCGCGGCAACAGCCGCGATTGCGATCAGTTTCATTGATTAGCCCCGTTTGAGGACGCCGGAGTGGCGTCCGTATGTGCAACCTAGACGCGATTCTTCAAGCTCTCAACGAGAATTGGACCTTTTCCAAACGAATTCGCGCGTTTATTTGCCCATTATTGCCGCAGGCAAATAATGAAGCTGCAGTCTTTATCCCGGCGACAGGCCCGGATTGTACGGCGCTGCTGGCGCGGACGATGGCCCGAAATCCGGCGCGGTCGCGCGCTGCACCGGCGTCATCGGCACTTCGACCTTCTCGGGATAGCTGTCATCCAGCGACCAGATATCGAAATCGGCGGAAATACTCGTGCTGGCGTCTTCCCAGCCCTTCTTGGTGCAGCGGACCTGAAGATCGTCCTCGCTCGTCACCTTGGCCTTGTCAGGCGTTGTCACCGTCCAGGTGCCGTCCTTGTTGGACAAAACGCAGTGCGCGCCGTCCACCGGCGGGGTCGAGAGCGCGATGATCTGCTCCGGCGGCCCGAAAATCGTGGAACAGCCCGACAGAATCAGTCCGGCAGCGGCAGCCGCGAAGGCAGCGAATTTCATCTGGTAACCCTCTTTTTGATGCCGAAGCGGCCTCTCCCGGCCAAACTAGACGGCATTTGTTCCGCCCTCAACGCGCCAAATCGCATATTTATTTTCAACTTCCGTATAGGGCACTCTTGCATAGTACGAAGTTCGTGCTAGATATAAGTCCGTAATAGCAAGGGAGGCGGAAGAGGGCGTGCATGCAAGACACTGTTTACACGCGCAAATTCCGTAAAGAGCTGATGGCAGGGCTATCTTCGCTCGTTGTGCTGGCCGTTCTCGCGCGCGCAGGCCGTGAAATGTACGGCTACGAAATCACCAAGGCCGTGAAGGCCGAGGGTGAAGGCGGACTGATCTTCAAACAGGGCGCGATCTACCCCGTCCTGCGCTCGCTCAACACATTGGGCCTGCTGGACAGCAGGGTGGAGGCGTCCGCCTTCGGGCCGCCGCGCCGCTACTACGCCATCACCGGCGAAGGCAAGCAGGCGTTGGCCGACTGGCAAGGCGCCTGGCGTGACATGCGCGAGTTCGTGGACGACGCCTTGAAAGGGGAACAGGCCCGTGACGCCTATCAACCCAGCGCCTGAAACGGTCCGCGACTATCTGGATGCGCTGCGGCGCGCGCTGAAAGGCGCTGCCCCTGCCCTCATCCAGGACGCGCTGTCCGATGCGGAGGAGCATCTTCGCAATGAAGTGATCCAGCATCCTTCGCAATCCGAACGCGAAGTTTTGTTCGATGTCATCGAAACCTATGGAACACCGGAGGAAGTCGCAGAGACTTATATAACCATGGAAGCAACAATCGCAGGACCGTTCCCGAAGCAGGAAGAACCCACCGTTCGCGGCAATAGGTTCTTTGACATAATTTCGGATTCGCGCGCTTACGGCGCCCTCGTCTACATGCTGCTGTCTCTCGTGACAGGCATTTTCTATTTCGTGTGGACGGTGACGGGATTGGCGCTGAGCGTCGGCCTGTTCATCCTCATCATCGGCGTGCCGTTCGCGCTTCTGTTCATGGGATCGGAGCGGCTGATCTCGCTGCTCGAAGGCCGTATCGTGGAAACGCTGCTGGGCGTGCGCATGCCGCGCCGTCTGCCGCCGGAGAATCCGCAACCGCGCGGTCTTCTTTCGCGCATTGGCGATGCGTTGACGGATGCGCGCACGTGGTCGTCGATGTTGTACCTGCTGTTGATGCTGCCGCTGGGCGTCATCTACTTCACGCTCGCGGTTGTGGGCCTCGCCTCTTCCATCGGCATGACGGCCGCGTCGCTCTACGGCCTCTTCACCGGCGAAGTGACCATGACATTCGATGACGCGCCCGCGCTCACCCATGTGCTGCACACCGCACCCGGCCTCGCCCTCACTGGCCTTATCGGCATCTTCCTGTTCTTCGTGGTTTTGCATGCCGCCAAGGCCATTGGCTGGATGCACGGCAAGCTCGCCGAGGCGCTGCTGGTGCGAGTCTGACGGAACCGAATCAGTCAGTGTAAACAGAGTCTTCCATCGTTAACGTCTTGGTAAGAGTTGACGGGGCACTTAGCCTTCTGCCTGTATTGGGCACGGACCGGTTCGCCGGTTTTCGAGAGGGCTGGGGCCAGCGTTTTCGCCGGCGCCGAAATTCAGGAGCCGATGTGGATCGACCGTCCGACTCCCCGCTTGGACATTTGGTGTCCGACCTGACTGAACAGGCAAATGGCGCGGCCACAGCACTCGCTTCGCCGGATGGCCGCTGGGCCCTGGTTTCCACGTTCACCACCGCGCTGGTCGCAGGATCGATTGCGTGGCTGGCGGTAGGCCTCATTCCCAACCGGCTGCCGCAGGACATCGGCCGCAGCGGCTTGATGCCCTATCAATTGTTCCAGCAACTCGTGACCCGGAACAGTTCCTACGCTCCGTTCTCGCGTTCGGCGACGCTGCCCGTTTCGCATTCGCAGTTCAGCGCCTTTGAAGGCGCGCAGGATGCGGAAAACGCAAAGCCCGAAGTTCAGACGCAAACGCTGACGCTCGAATCCGGCGACACGCTGGCCGATGCGCTGACCGGCGCTGGCTTCACCGCCGCCGAAGCGCAGGAAGCCATCACCGCGCTGACGAAGATTTTCAATCCGCGTGGCATTCACGCCGGCCAGACATTCGACATCGCTTCCACCGGGGCCGAAGCGCCGCAATCGGAAGTGCATCAGATCACGATCACGATGCCGAACGATTCCGTCAGCGATCAGGATGATGCCGCCGACGCGAATATCGAACCGGCGGCCCCTGAAGGCCCCGGCAAATTATTGTCGATCGCGTTTTCGCCCGCCGTCGGCCACGACATCACGGTCACGCGCGGCGCGGATGGCGTGTTCGCCGCCAATGAAGCGGTGCAGACGCTGCACGCGCAATATCACCGCGCGGGCGCGACCATCGATTCCAGCCTTTATCTCGCGGCCATGCAGGGCGGCATTCCGGCGGAAGTGGTCGTCGAGATGATCCGCATGTTCTCATACGAAGTGGACTTTCAGCGCGACATTCATCCCGGCGATTCATTCGAAGTGTTTTACAACACCTATTACACGCCCAACGGCCAGCCCGCGAAGCAGGGTGACATCGCCTATGCCGCGATGAAACTGAAAGGCCGCACGATCGCGCTTTACCGCTATCAGCCGCGCGATGACGAACCCGCCGATTATTTCGACGCGCACGGCCAGAGCACGAAAAGCATGCTGATGAAAACGCCCGTGGACGGCGCGCGCATTTCATCCGGCTTCGGCATGCGCTTCCATCCGGTGCTGGGCTATACGCGCATGCACAAGGGCATCGATTTCGCAGTGCCCGTTGGAACGCCCGTGATGGCGGCAGGTACGGGAACCGTGGTGAGCGAAGGACGGCTCGGCGGTTACGGCAATTTCCTGCTGCTCGACCACGGCAACGGATACAAGACCGCTTATGGCCATCTGTCGCGTTTCGCGACCGGCCTGCGTGCGGGTTCGCATGTCAGTCAGGGCCAGGTCGTCGCCTATAGCGGCAACACCGGCATGTCCACCGGGCCGCATCTGCATTATGAAATTCGCATCAACGACGTGCAGGTCAATCCCACGACCGTGAAATTCGCCACCGGCCGCAAGCTGATGAATCAGGAATTGCGCGACTTCCTCGTCGAGCGGCTGCATGTGGATGCGCAGCTTGCCTCCATGCCGCTCGAAGCCAGAGTGGCGGATGCCGCGAGTGATTTGCGTTCGGCGAAGCAGTAGCTCCCTTTACCGTCATGGCCGGGCTTGACCCGGCCACCCATTGCGCTCGCGTCTGCGAGCGCAAGAGAGTCTTTTCGATGCGTGGACACACATCGGATGGATGGCCGGATTAAATCCGGCCATGACGGATGAGGTTAATGCAACGCCTTGCTCGGTGAGCGTTCGATGGCGACATCGTCATCGATGGACGCGAATTCCATGCCGTCGATGGTCAGTCCGGATTTGCCAACACCAACCGTGATCTTCGAACCATCGCTGATCTTGCCCTCAAGCAGCAAATGCGCGAGCGGATCCTGCAAACGCCGCTGGATCACCCGTTTCAATGGCCGTGCGCCATAGACAGGATCGTAACCCGCATCGGCCAGCCAATCGCGCGCTTTTTTGTCGAGCACGATATCGATTTTACGACTCGCCAGCAGCGACGTCAGATGCGCGATTTGAATCTCCACAATCTTGTCCATGTCCGCGCGGCTCAAGCGATGGAAAAGAATGATCTCATCCAGCCGGTTCAGGAATTCGGGCCGGAAATGCGCCCGTACCGCGCCCATCACCTGCGCACGCACGGCGGATGAATCCTCACCCGATTGCGCGGCCATGAATTCCGAACCGAGATTCGATGTGAGGATGATCACCGTATTACGGAAATCGACTGTGCGTCCCTGCCCGTCCGTCAGGCGACCGTCATCCAGCACCTGCAACAGCACGTTGAACACATCGGAATGCGCTTTCTCGACTTCATCGAACAGGATCACCTGATAGGGCCTGCGACGCACCGCTTCTGTGAGCGAGCCTCCTTCTTCGTATCCGACATAGCCCGGCGGCGCGCCGATCAAACGCGCAACCGAATGCTTCTCCATGAATTCGCTCATGTCGATGCGCACCATCGCGGTGTCGTCGTCGAACAGGAACGACGCCAGCGCCTTGGTAAGTTCGGTCTTGCCGACGCCGGTTGGCCCCAAAAACAGGAACGAGCCGATAGGCCGGTTGGGATCCTGCAAGCCCGCGCGCGAGCGCCGCACGGCGTTTGCTATCGCGCGCACCGCCTCGTTCTGGCCGACGACGCGCTTGCCGAGCGCATCTTCCATGTGAAGCAGCTTTTCGCGCTCGCCTTCCAGCATTTTGTCCACGGGAATGCCGGTCCAGCGCGAGACAATCTGCGCGATATTTTCCGGCGTCACAGCCTCGTTGACGGAAGCGGTTTTGTTCTCGTCAATCGTGCGGACTTTCTTTTCCAGATCGGGAATAACGCCATAGGTGAGTTCGCCCGCGCGCGCGAAATCGCCACGCCGTTGCGCGACTTCCACTTCCTGCCGCGCGGCGTCGAGTTTTTCCTTCAGGCTTTGCACATCGGAAACGGACTTCTTTTCCTCCTGCCATTTAGCGGTGAGGACAGCCGAATCTTCTTCCAGCTCGGCCAATTCTTCTTCAAGTGCTACGAGGCGATCCTTCGATGCCTTGTCGGTTTCCTTTTTCAGCGCCTCGCGTTCGATCTTGAGCTGCATAATTCGGCGGTCGAGTTCGTCCAGTTCTTCCGGTTTCGAATCCACCTGCATGCGCAGGCGCGATGCCGCCTCATCCATCAGATCGATGGCTTTGTCCGGCAGGAAACGGTCCGTGATGTAGCGGTTGGAGAGCGTGGCGGCGGCAACAATCGCGGCGTCGGTGATGCGCACGCCATGATGAACTTCGTATTTCTCTTTCAGCCCGCGCAAAATGGAAATCGTGTCTTCCACTGTCGGTTCGGAGACGAATACGGATTGGAACCGACGCGCCAGCGCCGCATCCTTTTCAATATACTTGCGGTATTCGTCAAGCGTTGTCGCGCCGATGCAATGCAATTCGCCGCGCGCCAGCGACGGTTTCAGCAGATTGGACGCATCCATCGCGCCTTCGCCTTTGCCCGCCCCGACCAGCGTGTGCATTTCGTCGATGAACAGGATGATTTTGCCGTTGGCAGACGTGATTTCGTTGAGCACGGCTTTCAGCCGCTCTTCAAATTCGCCGCGGAATTTCGCGCCCGCGATGAGCGATCCCATATCCAGCGCCATCAATTGCTTGTCGCGCAAAGACTCCGGCACATCGCCATTGACGATGCGCAGCGCGAGGCCTTCGGCAATCGCGGTTTTGCCCACGCCCGGCTCGCCGATCAGCACGGGATTGTTCTTCGTGCGGCGCGACAGAACCTGAATCGTGCGCCGGATTTCCTCGTCGCGCCCGATGACGGGATCGAGCTTTCCGCTGCGCGCCAACTCGGTCAGATCGCGAGCATATTTCTTCAGCGCGTCATATTGATTTTCGGCCGTCGCGGAATCCGCCGTGCGGCCTTTGCGGATATCATTGATCGCGGCGTTGAGGCTTTGCGCGGTGACGCCAGAATCTTTCAGGATGCGTGCGGCTTCCGTGCCCTGCGCCATCGCAAGCGCGAGCAGCAAATATTCGGCGGTGACGAAACTGTCGCCCGCTTTTTTCGCCAGCGACTCCGCGTTGTCGAGCAGGCGCGCGCTTTCCGGCGACAGATACACCTGCCCCGCGCCAGCGCCTTCGATGCGCGGCAGTTTGGCCAGCGCCAATTCGGTCTGGCGCAATGCGTCTTCGGGGCGGCCGCCACCGGCGCGAATGAGCCGCGCGGCCAGGCCTTCCTCATCGTCGAGCAGAACCTTGAGCAAATGTTCCGGCGTGAATTGCTGATGATTGGAGCGCAGCGCCAGCCCTTGGGCAGATTGCAAAAATCCGCGCGCCCGCTCGGTGAATTTTTCGGCGTCCATATTGTCCTCTCAAGCACAAGGTCTGCCGCCCTATGGCCAGCAAGCCCATGTCCCATGAATTTAGGATAACGCCTCGATTGAGCACGCTATCCCGACAATATGTGTGGTGGAGTCCCGGCGATTCAAGGGACTCTTTTTATTATCGCGCAGCCTGACGCGAACCGCTCCGCACTTCGCGGGGCTGACGCTCATCTACTCAGTCGTCGCCTCTTCGCCCTCTTCTTCGTCCTCGTTGCCCGTCTCGCCGCCATTGCCGTTCTCGGTCAGGGAGAATTGGGCTTCGCTGCCGCTGGGCTGCGGATAGGGCTGATCGCCATTGCCGTTGGGCGGGCGGGTCTGGTTGTTCGGGTTTTGCTGCTGATATTGCTGCTGCTGAGCCTGCGCCGCCGCCAGAATGCGGAAATAATGCTCGGCGTGCTGCAAGTAATTCTCGGCCATCACGCGGTCGCCGGATGTATTGGCATCGCGGGCAAGCTGCAAATATTTCTCGTACACATTCGCCGCCGAGCCGCGGATTTTGATTTCCGGCCCGCTGGAATCGAAGGTGCGGTTGGGGTTGTAACTGTGCTGGACGCCGCCACCGCCGCTGCCATTTTGTGGCCTGCGGCCACCTCTGCGAGAACGCTTCACGTTATCCCCTTGGGTTATTTGCAATGCGCGCGGGCGGCATGGGCCGCATGGACGCGCAATCCTGTTGTCACTTCGCTATCTGCGGTACCGCGGCGCGCTATCGACGCGCCTTCGCCCCTTAAGGCGGCCAGACGAACGCTCCCGCAAACGGGAACATTCGTGCCCCACTCGGAAATAAACTAACCCCTTGCCGGTCCCATTCCAAGGAAATTCTATGGTAACCGCGCCTCAATGCCGCGATCCCGGCCCGCAAGGTCGGTGAGGACGGTAGAGACGCAAGGCCCGGAACGCCTGAAAATATCGGTGACGGCTCTGGCCTGGTTGGCTCCGATTTCCAGCAAAACCACGCCCCCCGGCGCCAGAACGCCGCGCAATTGGGGAATAAGCGCCCGATAGGCGTCCAACCCGTCCTCGCCGCCATCAAGCGCACTGGCGGGCTCGAACGCGAGTTCCGGGGCCAAGCCCGCCATCTCGCCATGCGTGACATAGGGCGGATTGCAGAGGATGAGGTCGAAACGCCCGCCGAGTCCTTCAGACCAATTGCCGGATTGAAGTTTGCAGCGATCCTCCACGCCAAGGCGTGAGGCGTTCTTGCTCGCCCATTGCAGCGCCTCGGGCGAGGCATCGACGCCAATACCTTTCGCGCGCGGATAAAGCCGCAACAGAGTCAGCAGCAGGCAGCCGCTTCCCGTGCCGAGATCGAGAATATTGAGCGCCATCTCGCCGTTCGGAAAATTTTTCAGCGCGGCTTCGATCAGCGTTTCGGTTTCGGGACGCGGAATGAGCGCGCCGGGACCGACCGCGAAAGACAGACTCCAGAATTCTTTCTCGCCGAGAAGATAGGCCAGTGGCTCGCGCGTGCAGCGGCGCTGGATCAACGCTTCGAGTTGGTCGCCTTGCGCGTGATTCAACAACACACGCGCTTCAAGGCGCGGGCTTTCTATTCCGGCCTCCTTCAGCCGCGCGGTAACGCCGGCGAAATCGTTCATGAATCCGATTCCAGTTCCGCGAGGCGATTGGCCTGATCTTCCGCCACCAGCGCATCGACGATTTCGCTCAATTCGTCGCCGGAAATAATGCGGTCGAGTTTGTAAAGCGTCAAATTGATGCGGTGATCGGTAACGCGGCCTTGCGGAAAATTATAAGTGCGAATGCGTTCGCTGCGGTCGCCGGAACCGATAAGCCCTTTGCGCTCGGAGGCGCGCGCGCTATCCACGCGCTCGCGTTCCATCTCGAACAATTTGGCTTTCAGCAGCTTCATCGCATGCGCCTTGTTCTTGTGCTGCGATTTCTCGGTTTGCTGCGCCACGGCGATGCCGGTCGGCAGATGCGTGATACGCACAGCACTTTCGGTTTTGTTGACGTGCTGACCGCCCGCGCCTTGCGCGCGATAAACGTCGATGCGTAAATCCTTATCGTCGATCTGCACATCCACGTCTTCGGGTTCGGGCAACACAGCTACCGTCGCCGCCGAGGTGTGAATGCGTCCGCCCGCTTCGGTGACGGGCACGCGCTGCACACGATGGCCACCGCTCTCGAATTTCAGCTTGGCGTAAGCGCCCTGCCCTACCACTTCCAGCACGGCGTCTTTCACGCCGCCGAGATCGCTGTCGCTGAGCGACATCAACTCGGTTTTCCAGCCTTGCAATTGTGCGTAACGCTGGTACATTTTCAGCAGATCGCCCGCGAACAACGCCGCCTCGTCACCGCCTGTCCCTGCGCGGACTTCGACAATCGCGGAAGAGGAATCCGCCGCGTCCTTCGGCAGCAACTGGATTTGCAGATCGCGTTCTAACGCGCCGAAACGGCCTTTCAACTCCGCGCGTTCTTCCTCGGCCAATGCGCGCATTTCGGAATCGGTGGAAGGGTCCGCGATCATCGCTTCCGCGCCTTCCAATTCGTGCGCCGCATCGCGATAGGCGTTGACGGCCACAATCACCGGCGCAAGCTCGGCATGTTCCTTGGAAAGCTTCACATACGCCGCCCCGCCCGCGCCGGACGAAAGCTCCGCCTCGATGGACGCATAACGGTCGATCAGTTTGACGAGTTTGGATTCGGGAATCATCGTGGCGAATAGCGAATAGTGAGTGGCGAATAGAAGCAACCAGCGTCAAACAGCAGCGACTTCGCTACAGGGCTGGTTCAAGCGTCTTACCGCGGCTCGCTTCGATCTCCGCGGCCTTCTTCTCGCAAAGCTCCACGACGTGATCGACGAGCTTGGTGTTTTCCAGTTTGTAGGCGGGTGCGCCGTTCAGATAGATCATGCCCGCGCCCTTGCCGGAGCCACCGCCGGTAAAGCCCAGATCGGTTTCGCGCGCCTCGCCCGGCCCGTTCACCACGCAACCGATGATCGAAAGCGTCATGGGCGTGGAGATGTGTTTCAGCTTTTCTTCGAGAATCTGCACCGTTTCGATGACGTTGAAGCCCTGACGCGCGCAGGACGGACACGAAATAATGTTCACGCCGCGATGGCGCAGATTGAGCGACTTCAGAATGTCGAAGCCCGCGCGAATTTCCTCCACCGGATCGGCGGAGAGCGAAACGCGGATCGTATCGCCAATGCCGCTCCATAGCAGCATGCCCATGCCGATGGCGGATTTCGCGGTGCCGCTCATCAGCCCGCCCGCTTCGGTGATGCCCAGATGCAGGGGATAATCACAGGCTTCCGCGAGGCCCTGATACGCGGCCACGGCGAGAAACACGTCCGACGCTTTCACGCTGATCTTGAAATTGAAGAAATCATTGTCTTCCAGGATGCGCGCGTGATTGAGCGCGCTTTCGACCATAGCTTCGGGACACGGCTCGCCATACCGTTCGAGCAATTCCTTTTCCAGCGAACCGGCATTGACGCCGATGCGCATGGAAAGTCCGTTATCTTTCGCTGCCGCCACGACTTCGCGCACGCGGCTTGCGCTGCCGATATTGCCCGGATTGATGCGCAAACACGCAGCACCGTTCTTCGCCGCTTCGATGGCGCGTTTGTAGTGGAAATGAATGTCGGCGACGATCGGCACGTTCACGGCCTTGGTGATCGCGCGCAACGCGGCAGTGGATTCTTCGTCGGGGCACGACACGCGCACAATGTCCGCGCCCGCTTCTTCCAGTTGGCGCACTTGCGCAATGGTCGCGCGCGCATCCGACGTGATCGTGTTCGTCATGCTCTGCACGGTGATCGGTGCGTCGCCGCCGACCTCAAGCTTGCCGATTGTGATCTTGCGCGACTTGCGCCGATGAATGTCGCGATAGGCGCGCAGGCTCATGGGTGCGTACTCACGTTCTTGCGATCCATCACGGCTTGCGGATCGAGCGACAAATCCTGTGCGGCTTGAGTGCCCGCGAATCCGACCGAACTTCCGTCAAGCTGAATCTCGACCGCGCCTGCATTGGGCGTCGTCAGTTTCATGCCCGTGCGGTTCGGCACGCGGTACGTGTCGCCCGGCTGCAGAGTGCGATCCAGATAGACCATGCCGTTTGCGTCCCTGACAGTAATCGACGTCGATTCATGCGCGCGCAGGATAATGCGCGCACTGGAATTCTTCAGCCCATAAGTTTGTCCCTGCGGCAGCGGCGCGGGAACCGCTTCTGGCGCAGGTTGCATTGGAACCGGGGCCGTAGGCGCGGTCTGAACCGGTGCAGTGGGTGGCGGCGCTGCCGGCGGTGGCGGAAGTTCCGAAACCAGATGTGCGGGAACCGGCGCAACCGGCTGCGGCGCGCTGTGGCCGGTCAACAGGAAATAGACCCCATAAGTCACGAAGGCGAGCAACAGCACCGCAATGGCCATCCAGCCTATCGGCAGGCCGCGCTCCGAATCCTCATCGATATAGGGCGCGAACTGAGTTTCCTCGCCGCGGCCCATATTCTCCGTCTTGAAGCGCTCCACGGCGGCGGCGGGATCGAAGCCCAGATATTCGGCATAGGCCCGCACGAAGCCCGTCGCATAGGTCCGCCCCGGCAGGGCATCGATGCGATCTTCTTCAAGTGCTTCAATATGATGCTTGCGGATCTTCAGAACTTGGGAGACCGTGGCGAGGTCGTCCCCGCGCGCCAGCCTTGCCGCGTGAAGATCGTGGCCGATGCTGGTCAGCGGCGCGCCGGTGTCGTCCGGGCCGTCATCGAGTTGGCCGCGGCGGCGGATGAACACGCCCTCAACGGCTCGGGTCGCTTTGGTCATGGGGTACAAATAGACGCTTCCGGCCCCGGCTTCCAGCCGAACGGCCGGATCGCGGCGAAACGTCATTTACTCTGCGGGTTATGCAGGTTCCCATTCGTTTGCATCTGGGTGGTCACACCCTGCGAATCCCGCTCGATCTGATCCCAGTCACGCTGGGTGTGGCAGACCGTCCGGCCCGGCAGGCGCGTGCCGGTGATCGGCTCGCCCTTGCGGCAGACGATCTGGTCCGGGTCATTGCCGGAGGCCGGTGCGGTTGCGGGCGTTGTGTCATCGGCAAAAGAAAGCGTAGGCGCGCAGATAACGAGCGCGGCGAGCAACAAAACGGATTTTTTCACGGAGAGTCCCCAGTCGGTTGTGTGCCAAGACTAGCTGCGCGCAAACGTAAATCAATACATCGCGTTATTTCAGCACCACGCCATGTTCCGCAGCGAACGCCGACAACCGCGTGCGCAGGCTGTGATCGGTGCGGCCGCACAGCCGCTCCACGAATTGCTTGACCAGCCGCGTATCGATAGAGCGGATCATCTGCTTGATGGGGCCGATCTGGCCCGGCTGCATGGAAAGCGTGCGGATGCCGAGGCCGATCAGCGCCATCGCATCCAGCGGCTTGCCCGCCATCTCGCCGCACAACGAAAGCTCGCCGCCGCCGCCTGCTTCCGCCGCACTTTTCACAATGAGCTGGATCATCGTCATCGCCGCCGGATTGAGCGTGTCGTAACGGCGTGCCACGCGCGGATTGGTGCGGTCCACCGCAAACACAAACTGGAACAGATCGTTCGAGCCGATGGAAACGAAATCGGCGCTGCGCATGATCTGCGGCAGCATGAAGGCGAGCGCGGGTACTTCCAGCATCGCGCCCACCAGCACCTGACGCGGTTGCGGTTGCGACAACAGCCGCGCGCGTTCCACTTCGCGATCAATGAGTCCGCGCGCCTGATTGAATTCCGCCACATCGCTGATCAGCGGCAGCAGCAATCGCAACACGCGCCCCTGCGCTGCCGTCAGCAAGGCACGCACCTGATAACGCAGCAGCGCGGGCCTATCGAGCGCGATGCGAATGGCGCGCCAGCCGAGCGCGGGATTTTCCTCCCGCTCCCAGCGCGCATAGGGCAACACCTTGTCGCCGCCGAGATCGAGTGTGCGGAACACGACCTGTTTCTCGCCCGCCGCTTCGATCACCTGGCTGTAAAAAGAAATCTGGTCGGCCAGACGCGGCATCGCCTCGCCGATCATGAATTGCAATTCTGTGCGGAACAGGCCCACGCCATCCGCACCGGATTCATGCAAGTGGGGCATGTCCAGCAACAGGCCCGCATTCATCATCAGGCGAATGGGCACGCCGTCTTTCGTCACGGCGGGCAGATCGCGGATTTGCGCGAAACGCGCCTGCGCGCGCGCGTAAAGTACGCGCTTGGTTTCGGAGGCGGCCACGATGTCGGGCGGCGCGCGCAAATGCACTTCGCCGTTTTCGCCATCGACGACAATCGTATCACCCGCGCGCGCGGCGTCGGTGATGCCTTCGACCGAACCAACCAGCGGCAAACCCATCGAACGCGCGACGATAGCGACATGCGATGTCGTGGCGACATCTTCCAGCACCAGCGCGCGCAAACGGTCGCGCCCGTAATCGACAAGCTCCGCAGGCCCCATCACGCGCGCCACGAGAACGGAATCGGGCGCGATTTCAGAAGCGTGCCCGCCACCCTCGCCTGTCAGATGGCGCAACAACCGGCGTCCAAGATCGTCGAGGTCATGCGCGCGTTCGCGCAGAATGGGATCGTTGAGGCGCGTCACGCGCAATCGTGTTTCGTCCTGCACGCGCTCGACTGCGGCTTCCGCGGTAAGGCCCGTGCGGATGGCATCGCGCATGCGTTGCCGCCAGCCCTGATCGTAGGCGAACAGGCGATACGCCTCGATCACTTCGCGGCCTTCGCCGGTCAAATCCAATTCACTGGAGTCCAGCATCAGATCGACGGATTCACGCAGCATCGCGATGGAATCTTCCAGCCGCTTCAATTCCGCGACCGGATTGTCGGCGATCATGCGCTCGACCTTCACGCGCGGCTCATGCAGCACCACGCGGCCAACCGCGACGCCTTCGGACAATGCCTCGCCCTTGAACAATAGCGGCTTGTCTGGACGCAACGCCGGTTCGTCGAGTTCCGCGATGTCGAACAAGCCGCCTTGCGCCACCACTTCGGCCAGCACCATGGCGACGGTCTGCAGCGCCTCGACTTCTTCTTCGGCATAATTGCGTTGCGCGCGGTTCTGCACCGTGAGCACGCCGAACACCTGCCCCCCGCGCACGACCGGCACGCCGAGAAACGCCTTATAGGGATCTTCACCTGTTTCCGGCCGGTAAGAGAAATGCGGATCGGAGGGCGCGTCGCTGAGATTCACCGCTTCCGCCGATTGCGCGACCATGCCGACAAGGCCTTCGCCATCCTTCAGCCGCGTGCGATGCACGGCGGAAGGATTGAGGCCTTCGGTCGCGAACATCTCCAGCACATTGCCGGCGCGGCGCAGATAGATGGAGCAAACCTCCGCCACCATATTGGCGGCGATCACGCCCACGAGTTTGTCGAGGCGCGTTTGCGCGCTCACCTGCTCGGCCATGATTTCGCGCAGGCGGCGCAGCAGAAGCCGCGGACCTCCGGCGGCTACCGCGGGCATTGTGGGCTTCTATGCAGCATCCAGCTCATAGGCCGAATGTAACGCACGCACGGCCAATTCGACATACTCTTCGGCGATCAGCACGCTGACTTTAATTTCGGATGTCGAAATCACCTGAATATTGATGCCTTTTTCCGACAGCGTGCGGAACATGGTCTGCGCTACGCCGGGATGGGCGCGCATGCCGATGCCGATGATGGAGACTTTCGCGACGGACGCATCTGAGGTCACGTCCTTGTAACCGATGGTGGGTGCAGCCGCCTCAATCGCCGCCATGGCGCTGGCAAACTCGCCGCGCGTGACCGTGAAGGTGAGATCGGTCCTGCGCCCGTCCGGCGAGACGTTCTGCACGATCATGTCCACGTTCACGCCCGCATCGGCCAGCGGCCCGAAGATCGCTGCCGCCACGCCGGGCTGGTCGGAAATGCGATGCAGCGTGATCTTCGCCTCGTCGCGCGTGTAGGCGATGCCGGTCACAGGTTTCTTTTCCACGATGTCTTCCTCGTCGCACAGAAGCGTGCCGCCCGCGTCGGCGTCGAAAGTCGAAAGCACGCGAACGGGCACGCGATGAAGCATGGCGATTTCCACCGAGCGCGTCTGCAACACTTTCGCGCCCAGCGAAGCCATTTCGAGCATTTCCTCGAAAGCGATTTTCTCCAGCCGCCGCGCTTTCGGCACGATGCGCGGGTCGGTGGTGTAGACGCCATCGACGTCCGTATAGATGTCGCAACGGTCGGCTTTCAGCGCGGCAGCCACGGCCACAGCGCTCGTATCGGAACCGCCGCGTCCCAGCGTGGAGATGCGGCCATCCGGCGCCACGCCCTGAAAACCCGCCACCACGGCAACCTGACCCTGCTCCAGCCGCTCATTGATCTGGCGCGGCTTGAAGGATTCGATCATCGCTTCGGCATCGATGGCCTCGATGCGCGCGGAACCGTGCATGGCGGTGGTGCGGATGGGAATTTGCCAGCCGAGCCAAGACCGTGCGTTGACGCCGATAGCGGATAGCGCGATAGCTGTGAGGCCCGCCGTCACCTGTTCGCCCGCCGCCACGACTACGTCGTATTCGCGCGCGTCATGCAGCGGCGACAACTCGCGCGCCCATCCGACCAGCTTGTTGGTCTCGCCCGCCATGGCGGAAACGACCACAGCCACCTGATTGCCGCGATCCACCTCGCGCTTGGCCAGCTGCGCGACATGGCGGATACGGTCCAGATCGGCCACCGACGTGCCGCCGAATTTCATCACGATCTTTGCCATGGTGGCGTGCTTTGTGTTCCCGCTATGCTTGGCCCTACATAACATGATGACGCCCATGCTCAACGCCTCGTCCGTCGATCCCGAAGAGGTCGCCAAATTTTCGGCGATGGCCGAGGAATGGTGGGATCCCACGGGCAAATTCGCGCCGCTGCACAAGTTCAATCCGGTGCGGCTGGGCTTCATCCGCGACACCGCGTCCGCGCATTTCGGGCGGGATGCGCGAAGCCTCAAGCCGTTCGAGGGCCTGAGCCTGCTCGATATCGGCTGCGGCGGCGGGCTGCTGTCCGAGCCGATGGCGAGGCTGGGTTTCGCCGTGACGGGCGCGGATGCCTCCGAGCGGAACATCGGCACCGCGCGAGCGCATGCCGCGATTTCGGGCGCGAAGGTCGATTATCGCTGCGCCACCGCCGAGGCGCTGGCAGCGGAAGGTGCCACTTTCGACCTCATCTTAAATATGGAAGTCGTCGAGCATGTAGCTGATTTACCTGGATTTCTGGCATCTTGTGCTGCCATGCTGAAACCCGGCGGGCTGATGTTCGTGGCGACCCTGAATCGGACGCTCAAATCGCTGGCGCTGGCCAAGATCGGGGCCGAATACATTCTGGGCTGGCTCCCGCGCGGAACGCATGACTGGAACCGCTTTATCGCGCCAAACGAACTTCAGAAAATACTTGAGGAAACAGGACTCAATATCCTGAAATCACAGGGCGTTGCATTTGATCCATTAGGTTGGAATTGGAAATTGTCCGCCGATAAAGATGTGAACTACATGGTCGTAGCGGGGTGCCAACAATCTTTATCAAGTTCCTAATCTGCATCTCCCTTACCTTGAAGGTCGCGGACGAGTTCCTCTACGCAATCTTCCCTTACTTCATGGCAGCCGGCACGAATGCATTTCTCGTATGTCGAATATCCGTTGGGTAGCGGATAACAAATCTGCTGACATTTGTTCCGTACCACCCCGCAATCGACATGTTCCTCGGACTTCTGGGGCAATGGAGGAGGCACGACTTGTATGGGCGCTGGGGGTGGCGAAATATTCGGCATTGGAGCGATTGGTTGAATTGAAGGCAGCGGCGTCACGACGGGGTGCGAATTCTCTCCTGCCATTCCTCCGACCGGATCTTCAATTTGTGCCGATAAATTGGCCGACATGCCGGAAAACATAAACACAGACGCCGTTACAACAATAATACGGAGAATATTCATTTTGTGATTGTTGCTTATCAACGGACTCTCCTAATGAAGAGGTCGGTTGCAACTTACAATGGCAAGAAAAGACAAGCCAGCTAATACGGAAACTAATTCGCCTCGCCCGGATCGGGTGGCAGTGGCGCGACGTCGAGGCCCTCTTCCACCATTTCCTTGGCTTCCTTCAGCGTCGCTTCGCCATAGATATGGCGGTCGTCGCTTTCGCCATAGTGAATCTTGCGCGCTTCTTCGGGAAATTTCGGGCCGACATATTCGGCGTTTTCGACAACGTATTTGCGGATGCCGGTCGCGAACTGGCGCAGCTTGCGCGTTTCTTCCGGCGACGTGCCCTTCGACTTCGTTCCGCTGACGGCGGGCGCCATCGGGGCCTTGGAAATTTTCCGCGTATCACAGACCGGGCAAGTCAGAATGCCGCTGGCCGATTGCTCGTCATAGGCCGCAGAGCTGCCGAACCAGCCTTCAAAGGCGTGGCCATCCTCGCAATGCAGACTGTAAACGATCAAAACTTACTCCCAGCCACGGTCACTAGAACCTCTATCCTAAAACATTGGTGGTAAAAACTGAGTTCCGCAACTATCGATCAGCCTATGGTCCCTCAAATGCGCGGTCATGGTGAAGATTAGGGATACGGGCGCGTGCGGCAATTGACGCTGTTGGATCGATTTCGGACAGGATGACGCAAGGGTCCGTGCCCGCCTCAGCCAGAACTTCGCCCCAAGGCCCAACAATCAGGCTGTGGCCATAGGTGCGCCGCCCATTGGCGTGATGGCCCCCTTGCGCGGGCGCAATGATGAACGCGCCGTTCTCGATGGCGCGGGCTTTAATCAACGTATGCCAGTGCGCCTTGCCCGTGGTTTCGGTAAACGCGGACGGCACGGTCAGCATGAATGCGCCGGCCTTGGCGAGCGCGCGATAGAGCTGCGGGAAACGCAGATCGTAACAGATCGAAAGGCCCACGATGCCCCATGGCGTTTCGGCCGTCACCGCGCGGTCGCCACCCGCCACTGTATTCGATTCCCGGTATTGCTCGCCGGACGGCAGATCGACATCGAACAGGAAAATCTTGTCGTAGCGCGCCACGACCTGTCCCTGCGGGCCGATCAGAAATGAACGGTTGGCGGTTTTGTTTTCGCTGACCTTGATGGCGAGCGAACCGACCAGCAACCAGATGCCGAGTTCCTCAGCCAGCGCGCGAAACGCGGGCAACGCGGGATCGCGCTCCTCAGTGAAACTGTGTTTGAGCTTCGCGCCACCATCCGGCGCCATCAGCGTTGTGTTCTCTGGCGTGGCGACAAACATGGCCCCTTTCGCGCGCGCTTCGCGGATCAGGGCGGATGCCAGCGCGATGTTCTCCACCGGATTATCCGTGGATCGCAATTGCACGCAGGCCGCGCGGAACTTGGTCATGGGCGCAACTATAGCAATTCAGCCGCTCAACAGTGGATCGAGTTTGCCTTTGGATTCCATTTCGTAAAGATCGTCGCAGCCGCCGACATGGGTATCGCCGATGAATATCTGCGGCACCGTGTGGGCGCCGCCCGACAACGCCTCCATTTCCTCAAGGGCCGCCTGATCCATGAAGACGTCGATCTCGTCGAACTGCGCGCCCTTTTTCTTGAGCAGCTGCTTTGCCCGCGTGCAATAGGGGCAGATAGGCGTGGTGTAGATTTTCACGTCAGCCATGACACAAATCTTTTACACGATTCTGCGGACAAAATCAGATTTCGCCGGAATTTGGCCGCACCACGCGGGCGAGTGCAAGGACGCCAACTGACGCCGCACCCGCCTGTTTCAGGGCTTTGGCACAGGCATTCAGCGTCGCGCCCGTGGTGAACACGTCGTCAACCAAGAGAACAGATTTTTCCGCCAGCCGCCCCTTTCGCGCCTCCGGTATGGCAAACGCGCCCTTCACGTTGCGGCGGCGCGCCTTGGCGGACGGCATGTCGCCCTGGCTGGGCGTGTGGCGAACACGGGAGAGCGCGAACGGGTCGTAAGGCTTGCCACTCAGCCGCGCGAGGTTTTGCGCCAGCAGCGCTGCCTGATTGTAGCGCCGCTGCCAGAGCCGCATGCGATGCAGCGGCACCGGCACGATCACATCGCATTCGTCGAGCAGCGCGCGGCCGCTGCGGTCGAGCCAGCGCGCAAAGCCCGGCACGAGGTCGAGCCGGTCCGCCCATTTGAGCGCGAGGATCAATCCCCTGCTCGATTCGTCGTAACGCATCACGCAGCGCGCGCGGTCGTAGGCAGGCGGATAGGCAAGACAGGCGGCGCATTGCGTGTCGCTGCCGGGGTCGATCTCGAAGGGCATGCCGCAGGCCGAACACACAGCACCCTCAATGAAGGAAATTTCATTCCAGCATTCGGCACACAGCGCGCCCGCCGTCGCGACCGCGGCGCGGCAGGAAATACAGCGCGGCGGGAACAGGGCATCGAGCACGGCATGACCGGCGCGGCGGGCGAGGCCTGTCATCGGCGTGTTCAACATTGCGTCCATCGGTTCTATTCTACGACTCGCTGAGGGGATGATGGCAAACGGACCGCCGGAGATTTTCGACAAGCACGCCTACGCTTTGCGGCGGGCGCGGGCGG
>DATCEI010000169.1:0-5652 GCA_036510185.1 Rhizomicrobium sp.
AAGCCGCAAAAATCGCAATCGCCAATTTCCGTTTCATTCCCTGCCTTTGCCGAATTCGCCGCTTACGTTTGGCACAAGAATCTGCCGGCGTCGATAACGCCGAAAACCGCAGATTTCCAGCCTAACAAGCCGTTAACGCCCCGGCAATTAGCCCAACATTTACACCGCTGCCCTACCTTCAAGCACATGATCCATGTTCTGGGCTGCACATTCGACGAACACAATCTGCGGCTCATCGCGCTGGCGGCGATTGTCTGCGTTGCCGCGTGTGCGGCCGCCATCGTGATGATGAACCGCGCCCAGACGCAGGAAGGAATCGCGCGCGCGATATGGATAGGCTGCGCGGGCGCGGTAGGCGGCTTCGGCATCTGGGCCACGCATTTCATCGCCATGCTCGCCTACAATAAGAATTTTCCCATAGCGTTCGATCCCGCGGTGACGTTTCTTTCCATCGCTATCGCCAGCGTGATGTGCGCCGTCGGCATTGCACTGGCGCTGGGGCGCGCGGGCGCGCTTGTGGGCGGTACAGTGATGGGACTGGCCATCGCAGTCATGCATTATGTCGGCATGAGCGGCGTGCGCGCGCCGGCTGATCAATTGTGGGATGCGAATTACATCGTCGCGTCGGTTCTCACCGGCACCGCGCTGATGGCATTGGGCATGATCGTTGCGGTCCGGCGCGACCGCGCGTCGCTGCCCGCGGGCACGTTCATTTTCACGCTTGCGATTTGCGCCATGCATTTCACGGGCATGGCGGCCCTGACCCTGCGGCCCAATCCCACCATCGCCATCCCCGATGTGGTGCTGGCGCCGGCCACGCTTGCCGTCAGCATCGCGGCGGCGGCTTTTCTTGTTATCAGCATCAGTCTCATCGCCGTTCTGTTCGACCGGCAGAGAACCAGTCTGAAAACCCTGCGCGCGACGGCGGCGCAACTCGAACAGCTTTCGGGCAATCTGCAAACGGCGCTGGAGGAAGCCAACAGCGCCAATCGCGCCAAGGCCTCATTCTTCGCGGCCATGAGCCATGAATTGCGCACGCCGCTGAACGCGATTATCGGATTTTCCGAATTGCTGAAGGAAGAAATTTTTTCGCCGCTGGGCGATCCGCGCAATGCGCAATATGTCCGCGACATCCACAACAGCGGCCTGCGCCTGCTCGCCATCATCAACGATGTGCTGGATATGTCGCGCATGGATGCGGGCAAAATGCCGCTTCAGGAAACCGAGATCGTTCTGGACGACATGGTCGCGCGCGCGCTGCACACTGTGGAAATTCAGGCGAAGAAAGCCGGTGTGCGGTTGGTAAAGAACATCCCGCTAGGCCTGCCGAAAATCCGGGGCGATGTGCAGCGGCTGGAACAGGTGCTACTCAATCTGCTCACCAATGCGATCAAATTCACCCATCCCAGCGGCCGCGTGGAAGCGCGCGTGAGGCTGAACGCTGCGGGATTGTATATCGACGTCGCCGATACCGGCATCGGCATTGCCGAAGAGAACATCGACAAAGTGCTGACGCCCTTCGTGCAGGTGGATAACACGCTGGCGCGCAAATATGAGGGCACGGGCCTCGGCCTTCCCATCGCGAAGAAACTGATCGAATTGCATGGCGGGACGTTGACCCTGCAATCCACTTTGCTGGTTGGCACGACGGCGACGATCACGCTTCCCGTCTCGCGGCTGGTTTCGCCCGAGCGCGCGATTGCCGACAGTTCAAAAACGGAAATGCCCAAGCTGCATGCCGCTGTGGTTTGAGTTTTCACGGCGCTGCGCAACAACCGGCCTATCGCCGCCAACGGCGCACCGTCATCGCCGTGACCGCCGCGGCAACGCACCAGCACATGATCGAACCGATTCCGAACGCCACGCGCCCTATCGTGTCGCCCGATCCGGATGTCAGCACCGACAGGCCCCCGCCCGTAACGGAAAAATGCCGGGGCCCCGGCCCGAACGCCACCCAGGTAATCAGCACGGCGAGCGACCACACGATGCCCACCGACAACAAATCGTTTGCCACGCGCAACAGGCGCGGTGCGCTTGCGGGCAATGCACCGCTGGAATCGCTGATGCTGCCTGATGCACCTCTCATGACCACGATCAGGCCCGCACCCACAAACGTGGCGCCGATAAGCCAGCCCATCCATGCCGGCGCGGGATCGGTCGGCGGATTTCCGCGCGGAAGGATGCCCGACATCGCCAGCAACGGAATGAGGCCGAGAGCTATGGTCAGAACGCCGACCGCGATAATGGTTTTGTTGGGTGTTGTGCCGCCAATGTCCGCCATGGCGCGCTCCGGCTTGCCGCAAGCCGAGACTGCATCGATATCGTAAACATAATCTGAGCGCGCCGGGATTGGCGGGATGCGCGCTTGCGAAGAGCCAATCCTCAGCGAACGCCTGTGATCAGCCAAAATGGTGCCAGAAGAGGACTCGAACCTACTCATTTGGCCCAGCAAAACCAGGGACTTTAGCATTCCGATTTTTCGTGTACCCAGACAGTACCCAGAATTTGGCTGACTGCCAGAGTTCGAGTGCGAACGGCCACAACCGCATCGCAGCGCAGATTCTACACCGAGAATCCCAACACACAAGCTCGGCGATTTCGGCGGTCCGTTCATGCGAGGCGTTCGGCGAGCGCGTCGGATTGTTCGGCAAACTTTTTTGGATTGGTCTTCTGTAGACGTTGGAGATTCTGCATCTTCCAGCGAATACCCGGCAGCTTGTTCACATGCCCTTGCCCTAGCAAGTGCCATTCGGGCCTGTTTGCGACGAACGAGAGCAGGAATTGTCGTTCGTCCTTGTCCAGGCCGTGCTGAAGTTCGCGCAACATGCGCTCTCGGACCATTAGCAAGTCGTCAAGGGCGACAGGCTCGGTGGTCATGCCGACAAAGTTCTGCTCGTAGTCTCGGCGGATGTCCTGCAGAGTCGGAAACAGCACCTCGTGGATAGGCCGGTTATGGCTGGCCAAGTAGACGACGAATGCGCGCCTTATCCCGGGTGTGATGCCTTCGTGAGCGAAAAGCTGCATCACATCGAACAGGTCGCGTGGATGCTGCCGGTCCAGGGCCGCGACCAGCTTGCCGCCATACATGTCCTCCAGCGATACGACCGGGATTTCGAGATCCGCCAACAGCGTGTCGCGAGCGTTGCGCGTCAGCGCTGCCCTGCGAACGGGCAGGACTGTACCGCGCAACACAAAATTGACTTCGACCTTGACCTCGATACCGCCGCGCCGCACCAACAGCTTCGTTTCGCTGGCGTCGGCAGCAACCGGCGTATGTGTCTGAAACCCTCGTTTGTTGAGTTGTTCGCCGGACTGTCGGATCGCGTCGGCGATGGCGTGGAGCGCCCGTTCGCGGGACAGGTTGTAGTCAACGAAAACCAGATCGAGATCGACCGATAGTCGCGGCATATCGCGAACGAACAGATTGATCGCCGTGCCGCCCTTCAGGGCAAACGTCTCGCCGGTGAAGACGAAAGGAGCGACCTGTGTGAGCAGGCGAGCGGTATCGAGATAGACCTGGTTCACGTCTTGAGCACCAAAAGACCATCGGCGGATCGGGAGACCCAGGGCTTGTTGCTGCCGGTCGGAAGTTTGGCGGGATTGAGTTTCGCAGCCCAAGGCAGTGAATTCTCTTTCCCCAATTTTAGACAGAGGCGAACGGTCTTTACGCTCGTACAGCGCTGGAGCAGCTCCTGCATCACATCGGCGCGCATGCTGTAGGTGCTCTCTGCCAGCTCTTGCGCTTCTTTCAATGGTTGCCGCACGCCAACCTCGCTCAATACTTCCAGTAATGCGCGTTCTGGGGCTGAAACCAGTGGCGCGCCAGCGCGCCTTTCAAACGGTCCGACATGGAGAAGCGCATTGGGCTTTTCATCGAACAGGCGCTTGCGATGGTACGTGGACGGAAATCGTTCTAGGAACCAATCCGGCGGCTTTGCTGCCGACCAGCCATAAAGATGCAGGACAGGCCTTTGGGAAACGTAGTGGCGTACGCCATACCAATCGAGGGCGGATTTGCCCCCGACATGCAGTCCTTCAAATTTGCGCTGTAACAGAAGCAGGCTGGGATGCAGGGAAAGGGTGTCGTTGGGCTTGTGATAGACCCCTCGGGCTAGCCGGCTAAGCCAGCCCGCCCGGACATAGTGGACAGCAAGGTCCGCCGATATCCCCAAAGCAGCCAAATCCTCTGACATAAGAGGGGCACCTGGTTCCAGACGCCCGAACAAGGCGTTTAACTTAGTTTTATGGGTCGTAGCCATACTACGACTATATATATTTCCTCAAATAGCTCAAGATTTCATTCTATGCGTTCAATCGTAGCTGAACTACGATAATTGAGATATTATAAAATCACAATTTCAGGATTTTCCAAGAGAGCCCAGTAATGTGGAGGCAGCAAAGCGACCAAGCGCACCCTTCGCTGGCCTAGACCCGTGGGCGAAAATCCGGTGGAAATCTCTAGGGCTTAGGCTCAGCCAGCCCCTCTCGGGTGGGGATAAGGCCCAAGCGCCATCTGCGCCTGCTTGCCCTCGTACTGATAGACGAGCTGCCAAAGGCGCGAGCCGTTCGGTTGAATCCAGAGCTGCAGACCGCCTCCGTCCGAGAGCTTCTGCCTCACTTTTCCGGGCTTCGTGCCCCGGCATTTTACGTCTGTTAGAGCCACTTCCACGACCTCCGCTGAAGAAGCGCCGTCTGTACCCAGAGGGGGTTTTGAGACCCTCTGAATACCCAGAGAATACCCAGAAATTGGCCGACTAGCCCAGGGCGACGGCGAACGATGGCGAACGCCAAAGTCGCTATTTTATTGGGTTTTGCGGGGATAGTGGTCTCTCGCGAACGTCGGCGAAAGAACAAATGGTGCCCAGAAGAGGTTAGGCGATTTTGCTCCAAGGTATTGAAAGGGAAGGTCGCTCAAATCCCTCCATTGGTTAGTACCAAAGAATTACCCAAAAGATTCGCGGCTTTCCGCGAACCAACTCGAACTTATCACAGTCCCGTTTCGTTGTCTTGGCCGTCACTTCAAGCTCGCACTCGGGAGAACCATGGCCGTCAGAATCGCCGGGAGACGCAATGAAGCCTGCCATGAAATTCATCCCGCGACACGCTATCCGGCCTGGAACAGCAATCCGTTCAATTCCGACAGGCGCGCGTTACAAAGCCAGCGTTCCACGCATATCAATTGGCCCGCTTTGGTCCAGGCCTTATAGCCGGTCGCAAACACCAACGATCTATTCGTAAGTTCTTCTGGCTTTTCCTGCAGGAGAACGACCTTGTTGGTACGAGAGCGATCAAACCAGGTGTCCAATCTAAAGTTGATGGCCGTGTCTCCCCAGCCATACCCCGACATCAGTATGTGATCGATCTCTCGAAGTAGCGTGTAAAAGTGGAAGTGGATATCCGTATAGATTCCGCGCTGATATGCATCCGATTTGTTGACACCAGTCAGATACGACGGCGTCCTCGTTTCCGCCACAAGTCGCTGCCCCGTTCCGTCCACCGCATTCGCCACATCGGCACCCTCGAAGATTGCGGTACGAAGCCGCCCTTCATATTGAAATGAATACCAATCTATCGATCCGTGAAGCTTGAACAGTCGGACGCGTTTGTCGGTGCCTGCATAAACTCCATCATCGCTCCATCTGATGTCGCCTT
>DATCEI010000170.1:0-2566 GCA_036510185.1 Rhizomicrobium sp.
TCGCATCGCCTGCAGCCGCTGCAAACGCCAGCGCAGGCGCGTGGCGAGTTCGTCGGCGGTCGGTTCGCCATCGGCGCTCGGCGCCTGAGGCAGCAACAGCCGCGATTTCAGATAGGCCAGCCATGCCGCCATCACGAGATAATCGGCGGCGAGTTCCAGCTTGCGCGGCCCCAGCGCCTCGATGAAGACGAGATATTGCTCAGCCAGTTTGAGGATGGAGATTTTCGCAAGATCGACTTTCTGGTCGCGCGCAAGGCTCAGCAACAGATCGAGCGGGCCTTCAAAACCATCCACCGTAACGACGAGCGCCTCTTCCGGCGATGCCGCCTCATACGTCTCGAAAGCTTCACCGAAATCGCTCATGCTGCGCCCGCCAGCAATTGCGCCACGCGCGCGGTTGCGGCCTCGGCGTCGAACGGCGCAGGCGTGGCGCGGTGCGCGAGTGCGGCTTCGGCACGCCTCAACGAATGGCCCTCCAGCGGCTTGGCTTCTTCGGCCACCGACCGCATCTCCTCGATTCGACCGTTGCAGTGAAGCACGACATCGCATCCCGCGAACAGCGCCGCTTTCGCGCGCATGGCCAGCGAGCCGGTGAGCGCATTCATCGACAGGTCGTCGGACATCAGCAGGCCATCGAATCCCATCTCGCCGCGAATCACATCGCGAATGATTTTGGCGCTGGTCGTGGCGGGGCGGTGATCGTCGAAGGCCGCGTAAATCACATGCGCGGTCATCGCCATGGGGCATTGGTCGAGGCTGCGGAACGTGACGAAATCCGTGGCGCTCAGTTCCTCGGCGGTGGCGGTGACGCGCGGTAATTCGAAATGCGTGTCGGCGGTGGCGCGGCCATGGCCGGGTATGTGTTTCATCACAGGCAGCACGCCGCCATCGGTGAGGCCTTCGATCTGCGCGCGGGCGAGTTCTATGATGACGCTCGCATCGCGGGAGAAGGCTCTGGTGCCGATGACATCACTTGCGCCCTCGACCGGCACGTCCAGCACCGGCAGGCAATCGACATTGATGCCGATTTCGGCGAGATCATAGGCAATCGCGCGGGCGTTGAGATAACAGGCTTCGCGGGCCACATCCGGCGCGGTTTCATGGAGCGCGCCGAACCGCGCAGCGGCGGGGCGCTCTTTCCAATGCGGCGGTTTCAGGCGCGCGACGCGCCCGCCTTCCTGATCGATGAGGATGGGCGCGCGCGCATCGTTCACCGTTTCGCGCAACGCCGCGCATAGCGCCAGCACCTGCGCGCGATCATCGACGTTGCGCGCGAAGAGAATGAATCCCCATGGCTGCGTGTCGCGAAAAAACGCGCGCTCCTCATCGCTGAGCGTCAGGCCCGCGCATCCATAAATGGCTCGTGTGCGCATCAGCCCTTGGCGGGAATGCAGCTTGCCCCGTCGGCGCTGAGTTTGGCGCAAGTCGCAACCGCGCCGTCCTTGCTCCCGAACGGCCCCATGCGCAGGCGATACCATGTGCCCTTCTCGCCCAGATCGACCTTCACGACATTGGGGCCATAGGAACCCACAAGGCTTCCATGTTTGCCCTGGAAGTTTTTCCACGCCGTGTCGGCATCCGCCTGGCTCTTGAACGAGCCGATTTGCAGGACATAGGAGCCGCTGGTGGAAACTTGCGCGACGGGCGCGGGCGCGGCTTTGGGCGTTTCCTTCGGCGGCGGAGGCGCCTCAGCCACTTTCACCGGCGCAGGCGTTGGCTTCACGACAGCGGGTGCTGCCGCTTGCGGGATCAGCGAACGCGGTGGCGCCGTCGCCGGTAACGCCGGGATCGTCGTGAACTTGGACGCAGGCGCTTCGATCACTTTGGGAGGTGCGGACGTCGCCGTTGCCGCCGCCGCATTGTCCGAACCCGTACGCAGGATCGGCGCGGGCGCTGCCGCCTTCGGTGTGGGCGTTGCCGTCGCCACAGCAGCGGGAGGCGTAGGTGTCGTCGTCGGCGCAGCCGTCGATTTGGACACCGCGGCAGCACCCGTATCGTCTTCGTCCGCAGGCGCGGGCTGTTCGTAGATCTTCAGGCCCTTGTACGGATTCGCCACTCCGCCGGGATTCGTGGGCGCGACCTTCGCCGGCCCCGCCGCCGCCATGATCACAGGCGGCGCGCCATTGCGGCCGCGCGCCATGCCCTGCGTATAGGCCAGCCACACCACACCCGCGAACGCCGCCAGCACCAGTAGCGCAATCACGATCAGGAGGGGCAGCCGCGAGCCTTCGTCCTGTTCTTCTTCCTCCGCCGCGTCGAACACGCGATTGTCGGAGGGCTCGTAAATGCCCGGTTCAATTCTCGCCATAAACCGCTCCGCAGAATCCCCTTGGGATCATTCTAGCATCCCTGCCGGTGCGAAAAACATCTACAGCGCAATTTCCGTGTGGAAGATACGGGCATGTTCCTCCAGTGCGAAATTGTCGGTCATTCCGGCGATATAGTCGCGCACGACACCCGCCGTCGCCGCCTCGTTGACGCACAGCGCCGCCCAGTCGGCGGGCAGAAGCGAAGGTTCGCGGGCGAAGGCCTCGAAAAGTTCCACGACGATGCGCTTGGCCTTCTC
>DATCEI010000171.1:0-24640 GCA_036510185.1 Rhizomicrobium sp.
TCGCCGCCAGCGCATGCTCAACCGCGATAACCCGCCTGAGCAATTCTTTCGGTTTCTGCCCGGCAGGCGAACGGTCAAGCATGTTGCGGAAGTGGTCTCCGAAGCCGCGCACGGCGAGCTTCTCGCCCGCTTCGCTCGCGCGCGGAAAATGCGCGAAGATGAGGCGGCTCAGCCGCAGCGCCGCGATGCGATAGGTGCGTGTGCCGCGAAGGCTTTTCAGAAATCGCCGGACGAGCACACGAATGGCCGCATCGTCGCCATCACGGTGATAGAGATTGGCCATGCCGGTGACGAGATTGCAGTCGCGTTCGGCAAGCCGGTGCCTGCGCAGCAGCATGTCGAGGCCTGCTTCGGCTTCCCGCGCCCGGTCGGCACGCAACGCGGCATGGACTTGCTTGCGCAGAAAAGCGCGCTCACCGGGAAAGCGCTCCACCGCGCGGCCCCAATAATCCGTGCGGTCGTCATGCGGGCGCAGACGGTCCATCACCCGTCCATGCACATGAAACCACGCATAAGCGGGCATCGAGATGAGATCGCGCGAAGCCATTGAGCCTTGGAAACCTGTATCGGTTCGCATTGTAACGTGGGCCATGCCGATGATGCGACAGCAGGAACAAAAAGGGAATAAACCTACGGCGCTGGACAAGAAAACCAGCCCGTGAGACGAGCAATCCCGAACCGGAATCGAGAAGCCGTGCCCAAAGCCAAACACCGCATCGTGAGCATTGTGGGCGCGCGGCCGCAATTCATCAAAGCCCTGCCCTTCTCCCGCGCCGTGCGCGCGCAGGACGATTTCGAGGAAGTGATGGTCCATACCGGCCAGCATTTCGACCGCAATATGTCGGATATTTTCTTCGACGAACTGAAGATCGAACGGCCGCGGCACCATCTCAACATCAATGGCGGCGGCCATGGCGCCATGACGGGCCGCATGCTGGGCGCCATCGAAGAGGTTTTGCTCGCCGAGCGGCCAGAGGCGGTGATCGTCTATGGCGACACGAACTCAACCGTCGCGGGCGCGCTGGCGGCCGCGAAGCTGCACATCCCGGTGGTTCACGCGGAAGCGGGGATGCGTTCGTTCAACCGGCGCATGCCGGAGGAACTCAATCGCGTCATGGCGGATCATTTAAGCGCGGTGCTGCTTTGCGCGACCACCACCGCGGTCGAAAACCTGAAACGCGAAGGCATCGTCAAGGGTGTGCACAAGGTCGGCGATCTGATGTACGACGCCACGCTGCTGACCGTGCCGCTGGCCAAACGTCATTCGACAATTCTCAAGCGCCTGGGACTCAAGCCGAAAAAATACGGCGTCGCCACCGTGCATCGCGCGGAGAACACCGATCATCACGCAACGCTTGCGGAGATCGCGGAATATCTGCGCAAGGAATCGCGCAAACGGCCGATCATTCTTCCGCTGCATCCTCGCACGCGGCAGGCGCTGCGTGCCGCCGGAATCAATTTCGCCGCCGGAGAGATCAAGATCATCGATCCGCTCGGTTACATCGACATGTGCCGGCTGGTGCACTCCGCGGAAATCGTGCTGACCGATTCCGGCGGCTTGCAGAAGGAAGCCTATTTCCATCGCGTTCCGTGCGTCACGTTGCGCACGGAAACGGAATGGGTGGAAACCATCGACTGCGGCTGGAACCGCTTATGGACGGTTCCAGAATATCAGCCGCAGCGCAGGATCAAGGAATACGGCAACGGACAAACAGCCGAACAGATTCTCAAAATCCTCGCTCGAATGTTGCAGCGAAAAAGCAGCACGCGGCGCGGATCAAAAGTCGAATGAAAATCCGTTAGGGCCGTCCGGCCTTCAGTTTCGTTTGCGCATCACGCAGACGCAACTTCGCTTCGGCTTCGCGTGCCTGCAACTCCACATATTTCACGCGCTCTTCGAGCTCGTTCATGCTGGGCTTCTCTTTGTTGGCGCCAGCACCTGTTTTCCCAATCGCCATTTCTCTTTAACTCCAAAGGGTTATCAACACAAAACCCGAGACGCGGAAAACCGTGTATCGGGCGGGCGGATAATCCACTTTCACCCCAAACCCGTCAAGCGCAGGGCAGCAGCAGCGCATTGTCACAGCGGCGGATTTATATGGCGGGAACGTAGCCAAAAACTGTCAGACGCCGCGGTGATCCCTGACATTGGCGACCAGCAGATGACCGATCATGTAAAGCACGGTCGCCGTCAGCAGCAACGCAGCCTCATCCAGAACTCGGTCTGGAACGCTCGTATCCGTCGGTGTGGTGGGTTCGGAAATGCGGATGAGGAATGCCTGCTGCTGGTTTGCGAGGCCTTGCGCCGCCGCCATCGCCTGCTGCGCCGCCGACAATTCCGCTTCGGCGACGGAGCGTTCGTAGGGCTGCGCCGTCTCGACGGATTTGGTCGCTGCTATGAGTTGGTCCTGCGCATACTTTATAGTCGCAACGCGCATCGAGGACGACATGTTGTTCACGAAATCCTGCGCGGCAACGAGAACAGCGTCGGCGATTTCATGCGCGCGCTTGGAGTCGTAATCCAGTACGTCGATGGTTATGAGTCCGGTTGTCTGGTCCTGACTGACGGTCACCATCTGCTGATAGAAGGTCTGAAAATCAGCATCGCTTGCATTGGCGGCAAGACGGAAGAACGGATTGTGCGACGTCGAGGAATAGCTTTGCCGAAGGTGAAATTTCTTGTCGAGAATCTGCAGCATCTCGTGGGACTGGATATAGGCCACGACCGCGCCGCTCTCGTTCGAACTGCTGGCGCCGCCCAGAAGGCTGCTTGAGAGCGAACCCAGCGTCGAACTCACCGACGAGGCGTTCTGCAGATTGAATATGGCTTCAGAATCGTAAAGCGAATCCGAGAACAGAAAGAGATAGACAAACCCCAGCAGTCCCACGAACGGCACGACTGTCCAGAACGACAGCCTCTCGCCGACCCAGCCGAGCACAGCGGTCCATTGGCGGACGAAGCTGCTTTCGGAAACAGGCGGGGGCGCCGCGTCCGGCGGATCGGGCGGAAGCGCCGAAACATCGCGCAGTTGCATTAGTTTGTTCACGGCGTCGGACAAGTTTGGCGCTCCTTGCGCGCGATTAGGGCCGGTCTTCCCGCCTCCCGGCGGAAGCGGGCCATGGCTTTAGAACGTGGCGGCCTAAATGCCAAGTACACTGGAATAGTCCTCCTGCGCCTGCTCGCGCGGCTCCTGCTTTACCGGGGCTTCCGTCGCCGCGCCCTGCGCAAGCGATTTGAAGTGCTTTTCCGCGTCTTTTGCATCCTCATAACGCGCAACATGACCTTTATCCAATATATAAAAAATATCGCAATTGGCCGTAATATCCTTGACCGCGCTCGACGCAAGCACGAAACCCTGGCGGGGAACCATGGCCTGGATAAGTTGCGTCGCTTTGTCCTTGAACGCTTTTTCACCGGCTATGAGATTGTCGTCGAACAGATAAATATCGAATTTGACCGTCATCGCGAGCGCAAAAGTAAGCTGCGGCCGGACAAAACGCGGGCATGAAACCAGTTCCTCGTTGAGGAATTCGTTTATGCCCGCCATTTCCGCCACGTCACGCAGGAATCGATCATCGTCCATTCCGTAGAGTCTGCTGACGAAGCGGATGTTCGTGGCGACAGTGTTACTTGCCACCAGATAATCGGCGAAGGGCAACGGCCAGGAGACGCTTGAACTCCGTTCGATGAAGCCCTTGTAAATGGGTTCCACGCCGGCAATCAGCCGCAGCAACGTGCTCTTGCCGCTTTTCGATTGCCCCAGAATGCCGACGCGTTCGCCGACATCGATGCGCAAATCCAGATCGTCGAAAAGCAGCTGCCCGCCGCCCTCGCCCTTCATCGTGATGTTGTATAATTCCACACTCATATCGGGATCCGGAAACGGACATAGCGTTCAACAGAAAGGCCGAGGATCGCCAGCCCTGCCAACCATTCCGACACATAGACGAAGCTGCCGACCGGCGTTTGGTAAGTGTAAAACCAGTAAGTGCGCATCAGCTCTTCGATATGGAGCATGGGATTCCAGTCGAGGTACGGCCATGTCCATTCCGGAAATGTCGTGATGAGGAAAAAGACGCCCGACAAAATCAGCCCAAAACGCCAGACGACGCCGATAATCTTCCCCGCAGGCGGAAACACGCGCGACAGAGGCATCGTCACGAGTCCGTAGAAAACGCCCATGAGCCAGCTTGCAAAATAGATCATGATGACAAGAGGAATGGATCTTGGAAGCCCTGCGTTCTCGAAATAGGAACAGCCGACGGCTCCAACAACAAACACGACACCATACGTGCAAAATATCTGCATCGCCTTGGCGAACGCCAGATCGAGCGGCGTCACGCCCGGAATCAACAGAAGCCGTCTGTTTCTGACAATCGCGCCTTCCATGGCGGTGGCGGTGGCCTGAAACGTCAGATAGGGCAACATGCCGGTCAACAGAAACAATATCGGCGGCATGCCCGGGGGCGAGAGCGCCTTGATGAACACCTTCAAAAGCGTAAGGGCCGCCAGAGAAATGCAGACATCGAGAAGCGCCCAGGCATAGCCATAATCGAGGCTGGTATTCTGCGATTGCATTTCGCGGAGTGTGAGGGCCGTCAGAACCCTGAGCTGGGCTTTCCAGGACTGATACATCTATTTCCCCAGAGGCCGTCGGGCGGCGCGGGCGGGGTTATGCCATCACAATGCGTTCGCGTCCATTCTTGACGCCGCGCGTGGCATTGCGCGTATCGACGACGAGATCGATGGAGTCCACCAGCCGTTCGTAGTCGACGGTATCGTGGTCAGTGACGATCAGGGCCGCGTCAAAACGGTCCATGAACCGGCCCGGCTCCCACGGAATGCTCTTGCGGCCTGCGAATTCCAGATGCTCGCGGGTTTCGGGAATCTCCGGAATCCAGGGATCGTAATAGGAAATCCGGCAGCCCTGCGTCTCCAGAAGCCGCATGATGGCGAGCGCCGGGCTTTCGCGCATGTCATCGACGTTCTTTTTATAAGCGAGGCCGAGCAGCAGGATGCGCGCGCCGTTGAGGCTCTTGCGCTTGCGTTCGGAAAGGGAGGTCGCCAGCGCCGCCACGACCTGCTTGGGTTCGGTGGTGTTGATCTCGCCGGCAAGCTCGATGAAGCGGGTCGGAACTTCGTGCTCACGCGCTTTCCACGACAGGTAGAACGGGTCGATCGGGATGCAATGCCCGCCCAGCCCCGGCCCCGGATAGAAGGGCATGAAGCCGAACGGCTTGGTGGCGGCCGCGTCGATCACTTCCCACACATTGATGCCCATGTGGCGATAGACGTGCTTGAGTTCGTTCACGAGCGCGATGTTCACGCAGCGGAAAATGTTCTCGGTCAGCTTCACGGCCTCGGCGGTGGCGCTGGAACTGACCGGGACAATGCGGTCCACAAGCCCGCGATAGAACGTCTCGGCGAGGTTGCGGCTGTTCTCGTCATCGGCGCCCACGACTTTGGGGATGTTCGCCGTGCCGAAATTCAGGTTGCCGGGATCTTCGCGTTCCGGCGAGAAGGCCAGGAACACTTCGCGGCCGACCTTGTAGTCGCGCGCTTCGAGGATGGGCTTGAGGATTTCCGTCGTCGTGCCCGGATAGGTGGTGGATTCCAGACAGATCAACTGTCCGGGGCGCAGCGCGCGCCCGATATCCGCCGCCGTGTTCTGCACGAAGGACATATCCGGCTCGCGGTATTTGTTCAGCGGCGTCGGCACGCAGATGACGATGACATCGGGCTGCGACAGATCGGAGAGATTGCTCGTCGCCTGAAAGCGGTTGCCCAGACGCATCGCCGCGATCTTCTCGTCGGGAATGGTGCGGATGCAGGAGCGGCCATCGTTCAGTGCGGCAACTTTCTCCGGATCGATGTCGAAGCCGAGAACCTTGAAACCCTTGGCGTGGGCGGTAATCGCAAGCGGCTGTCCGACATAGCCGAGGCCGATGACGCCGATCAGCGCCTGACGCGATTCAATGCGGCGGGCGAGTTGCGCCACGTCGATCGTACCGACGGGCTTCCGTACTTCGGAAAAGTCTAGCGCCATACCGACCCCACTCTCCGTCTTTCGGCCTTTACGCGGCCAATGTGAACCGCCGAAGACAGAACTGCATCTAATGTGCCGCCCGGTTTAAGCACATCACGCGGCGGAATGCCACAAGTAAGCGGTTGAAATCATTGCCACCTGTCCAATTTGCCTAAAATCCGGTCAGGCCAATTTGAGGGCACCCTGCTTCAAAATATAGCGGTCCCCAGTACGGGGACAGACTAAATCTTCGCCCAAACGCTCGCCCGACCGGCTGATCCAGCCCAGAAATCGGGCCGGTGTCCCAACGATGAGCGCAAAGGCCGGGACGGGTTTCATCACCACGGTCCCTGCCCCCACCATGGCGTACTCCCCGATGGTGTTGCCGCAAATGATGGTGGCGTTTGCCCCGATTGAGGCACCCCTTCGCACCAGCGTGGGACGGAACTCGTCCTTGCGTTCCACAAAAGCGCGCGGGTTCAGCACATTCGTGAATACCGCACTGGGACCGCAAAACACGTCGTCCTCCAGCGTCACGCCTTTGTAGATCGAGACATTGTTCTGGATTTTGCAGCCGTTCCCGATACGCGCATCCGGCCCGACCATGACGTTTTGGCCCAACACACAATGCTCGCCAATCACGGAACCGGAGAGGACGTGGGAGAAATGCCAGATTTTTGTGCCCGCGCCGATCACAGCACCCGGATCGACAATGGCGGTTTCGTGGACGAAATAGTTCATTGGGCCGCTTTCATCGACTCGTAGAGGTCGAGCAATGGTTGCCGATAGGCGGCTTCCCAGCAATCGGCTTCGAAGAACCGGCGGCAACCCTCGCGGGCCTGCGCGATCATCTTGTCCGTCAGGCCATTGACGGTGGTAGCGATACCGTCCGGCGTCAATTCGTCCGGCAGAAACCAGCCGCAACCATAGGTCTTCACGACATCGGAGAGTTCCGGAAACGGCTGCACGACCAGCGGCACGCCGACGCTGGGGTATTCCCACAATTTGTTGGGCGTGCAGATCCAGTGATTGAGAACCGTGTTTTCGTACGGGATGATTCCGGCAGTAGCGCCCGCCGTCCACAAATGAAGTTCGCGGCGCGGCGCTGCCGGAACGAAATGCACCTTGCGCGACTGGCCTGCGATGCTGCGCAACTCGTTTTCAAGCGGCCCCCATCCCATCATCACCAGCGACCAGCCATCGGCCAACAATTCGCCCGCACGCACCAGCGTCTGCAAGCCGCGCTCGCCTGTGTAGCTGCCCTGATAGAGCAGGATTTTCTCGTTGCGCGGCAGATGCGCGGCATCGTGCAGCCGCCCGTCATAATGGAATTCCTCCACACGCTGCGCCGCATTACGAATGATCACGGCGGGTGGCAGGAACGGATAGACATTGCGATAGAAATTCGCCGCACTGCGGTTGATCGTGATGAAACGGTCCACATGGCGCAAAAATTTGCGATGGATGCGGATGTAATAATCGACCGCACCGAGCCTGCGCCCCGCAGACGCTTCGTAAATTTCATGCGCGTCATAAATCAGCGGAATGCCCAGCGCCTGTTTCACCTGAACCGCGGCAGGCAATGTCGTGCAATCATGCGCGTGGATCACATCGGGCTTGAGGCCGATGGCGTGTTTTGCCACCGCATCCGCGCGGTAGCGGTACAAAATAAAACGCGACTCCGGGCTCCTGAACCAGTCGATGGGTTCGAGTGCAATTTCGAGAAGCGTTTCGGGAATCCAAGTTGGAAACAACGAACGCGGCTTCGGAAATTCGCCCAGTTTCAAATTGCCTGAAAACAGTGCTTCTGCCTGACGTTTGAGAGTGTCACGATCATCATGGCGTTCTCGTTCCAAGACAAACGGTCGAACACCCAAGAGCCAAACAAACAATAATGCCAGGGAGATTGCGGCCGCTATCGGTCCTCGAGAAACAATCAGAAACGCCAAGCCAAAAAGAACCATTCCCACCACAATCAACGTCGGTAGAATTCGCAACAGTGCCGAAATACGCAGTTTGTGCCTCGCATCTTCCAGCCAGTGCACACGATGGATGGTGACGCCCAACTCCGCCGTTTCCACCGCCGCATCGGCTTCACCGTCGGGCACGCCCACGACCGTCACGCGATGGCCCGCCGCCTGAAGCGTCGCGGCTTCGCGCATCACGCGGCTGTCGCGGGTGACGCTGTTGTAAACGAGCATGCAGATGTTCATGGCCGCGTCTCCGCCACGGAGAGGCCGGACTTACGCGTCAGAGGCGGCAACGGGCGTAACGGGCTCGCCTTTTTTCAGCGACTGGGATGCTGCTTCGAGCACGGCAAGAACGCGCAATGCCTCGCGCGTGTCGGTGCGCGGCACGGTGCCTGCCGCAATGGAGTGCAGGAAATGCGCGCATTCCTCGCGCAACGGCTCGCGCTCCTCGACCTGAACATGGATGGGCACGGCTTTGACCGCCTCGGGCCTGCCGTTCCGTTCCTCGATGCGATGATCGAAGATCGCAAGCTTGTTTTCCCATTTCGTCAGATCGTCGAACACGGCGTGCGCTTTAGAGCCGATCACGCTCATGCGCTGTTCCTTGTAGGGGTTCAGCCAGGAGACGTTGATGCGCGCGGTCGCACCTTGCGGGAATTTCAGATGAATGGTGGCGATGTCGGAAATCCGGGGATTGATGATGGCGTCGGCTTCCACCGACACGCGCGTCGGCAATTCATCGAAGATCGCCAGGATCACAGACAGGTCGTGCAGCGCGAAGGACCAGATGACGTCCTCGCGCATGCGCACCTTGCCGAGGTTCAGCCGGGTGGCGTGAATGTGCTTCACCTCGCCCAGCCGCCCGCTGTGGATCGTCTCAAGCAGTTTCAGGACGATGGGGTGGTAATGCAGCAGGTGCCCGACCATGAGGATACGGCCGCGCTGGTCGGCCAGCCGCGCAAGCGCGCGTCCCTCCGGCAGGCTCAGCGCCATCGGCTTTTCGACCAGCACATGCTTGCCCGCCTTCAGCGCGGCGCCGGCATGTTCCACATGCAGACGCGCGGGCGAGGCGAACGCCACGCCTTCAAAAGCGTCATCGTTGATGATCTCGGGCAGGCTCAGCGCGGGAACATTGTACTGGCGGGAGAATTTTGCGGCGATGTCGGGGTCGGCGTCGGAAACCGCCCGCAATGCACCAAGTTCGGCGAAATTGCGGACAATGTTCTTGCCCCAGTAGCCGCAGCCGACCGCTGCCACCGTTGGGGTGCGTCCTGTAATTACGCTCGCGGCGCTACTCATGTCTGACTACCGCCCGCCCCAAAAACCGCCTGCCCTTAACTGGCTGTAACGAAGACCCTAGCTACGGGTTGCAGATTACACAAACATTTTCGCGCAAATATCGTTACGACGTTTTGCTTCTAAAGGTTCTTTTATTCATAAAATATAAATGAAAACAATGGGAAAGCCGCCTTGCTGCGCTGCAGTAATAATTGCCGTTAACCTTGGGCCGGGCGCAAAATCTGGATGGTCAACGGGTCCAGATCGGGGTGGACGGACTGGGTGGTCTTCCAGACAATGCCTGCCTTGTCGGCCCAGAAATGGTTGTCGAAGCTCCAGTCCAGCTGCGGTGCGTCACAATGCTCTACGACGTGCCGCGTGTCGTGGCGAACGCCGATGATGGTGATGGATTCCTCGCCCACGATTGACTGGGTGCAGCGCACAAAAATGCCATAGGCGTTCCGGTCCACCAGATCGTAGGCATAATGATATCCGGTCTGCCCGGTCTTTGGATCGGCCCGGTCGGGGATCGGCCCCTGGAACGCATCGAGGTTATGTTCCAGCCCGACAGTGCGGATGATGCGTCCGCCCCTGATCGTGATACTGACACCGCCGCCCAGAAATTGCAGATCCTGTCCCGACGCGCTGGTGAGGATCAGCATCACCTCCGGCCCGCCGCCCAGCCGCACGCCGATCGAGGCGTAGGGAATGGACGCGGCGCGCTCGCGCGGCACATCGCCGCCGCCGAAAGCCGCACCCAGTTGCTGATAGATCAGCTGGCCGAGCTTCAGCGTGTCCGTATTGGAATTGGAACTGCACGCGGCCAGCAGGAGGGCAACAGGCAGAATTGCCAGCAGACGCCTCATCGCAGCACATCCGACCATTGCTGGTCGAGATCTCCCTGAGAAGAGGTTTGCGTCATGTCGTAGAGCGTGGCGTCATTGTTGAGCGGCTGGCCGCCGTCGCGCAGGATGGGCCTAAGATCGAGTTCGGGCTTGCTCTGCGTTCCGAACGGCACGCCCCATTCCAGCGGAATGACGATGCGGATGCCCTTGTCGAAACTGCCTTCGCCGAAACGCGAGAACGAAACATTGGTAAACGTCGCCCAGCCGCCGACGATGATGCCCGTCTTGAAGCGGCGATAAAGTTCGAACGTGCCGCCGTAATCGCCCGCGAGATAACGACCGGCGCGCACAACCGCAGTGATGTCGTAGAACGGCGTTTCGTAATAGAGCGAAACGTGACCCGTCACGATGTGATAATTCTGGAAACCGAACAGATCATCGAAATTGCGCTGCCAGACCTGATAGGCATCGGCATCCACTGCCCAGCGTTCGCCTTGCGGCCGGAACAGCATTTCACCGCCGACGCCGCCATACATGGTTTCGATGTAACCCGCCGTCACGCGCGAATAGAGATCGGAAGCGAGCTTGTTGTAGTAAGTGAGCGTGAGATCGTCGATGCCCGTGGAGCCTTTTTTCAGATATTCGGCGACATCGGTCCTTACATGCGGCAGCACGCTGTTGCTGACGCGCTTGATGCTGTTGAAGTCGTTATAGATGGTCCAGGTCGCGTCATCGTCGAGCGCAAGTCCCGGCAGAAGCTCCAGATGCGTGTTGCCGCTGATGCCGACACCGAAATAGGTAGGATTGTCGGGATCGAACAAATCTTCCGACAGCGACGGATAAAGGCCCCAGTAGAAACGCGGATAGCCGCGGCCGTCCGCGTAATGCGTGTGCGGATCGGCATCGGTCATTATGGTCGAAACCCAGACTTCGGCGGGCGTTGCGGAATGGCGCGCCAGCGCGTCGATCTGCGTGCGCGGCACCGTCACCGTCGTCTCCGGCATGCCGACAGTGCTGGTCGTGACCTGAAACACAGAGATCGCCAGCGGCGCGGTCGCGGACAGCACGCGCAGGGTGCGTGAAATGGCTTCCGCATCGCGCAAATAAGTGTTGTTGGAGATTTCCACCCTCACCGTCAGGTGATCGATGGTGATGCCTTCGACATCTAGCCCCTGATCCTCAATGGCCTTGCGCATTTGCGCGATGACTTGCTCGCGCGTGGGCGAGGCGGCTTCGGTGACAGAGGGCTTCGGCTTCTCGCCCTGTGCTGCATCGGACGCCGTGACATTGGTGAAATGCACGCGCCACGGTTCCTTGTCGAAATCGCCGCCCTGCATGGCGATGGCGGCTTCGACGGCTTGCGTCTCAGCTTCGGGTCGCACCTGGAATTGCGGCTGCGGATCCATGCGGATCGGCCAATTGTTTTCCTTCGGATTGAACGCAAGCGAAAGCGTGAACGAAATATCGCGGCCCTGCATGAGGGCCAGCCCCATGTCCACATTCGACCAGAAGCGGTAGTCGAATCCGAAATTGATGGGAAACTCCCCATAATTGATGCCGGTGCGCTGGGTTTCGCGCTGATAATTGTCGCTCGAATATTCCATCTTGAACGTCAGGCGCGGAATCGGCGTGTGATATTCGACGCCGCCGAACAAACCGACATCCGGCCCACGGAAGAAACTCGTGAGAAGCGGCGTGCCGCCGCTACCGGAAAAACCGGGGCGCGTGTCGAATTTGGAACTGATCAGACCAAATGGATTGGGAAACGCCGCGCGCGTGGCGAGCCTGCCCCAGCCCATGCCCAGCGTGAAATCGATCGGTCCCCAATCTTTCGATGCGACAAGATACTCGCCCGAATAGACGCCGGTTCCCAGAACGTCCTGAAAGCCCAGCGCTATTTGCGGCATATACTGGCCTTCTTCGGCCAGACGGAATTTAAGATCGAAGCTGCGGTCGTAGAGCGCGCGCTGGCCTATGGGTTTAAGCGCATAATTGATCGAGTAACGAAACGTGGTTTCGAGCCAGGGCAACGCCTGAAAGCTCATATCCACGCGGTCGTCGGGAGCTTTCACATCGGTGTCGAGCCAGATTTCGCCATCCGGCATGAAGCGCGCATTGCGCATGTCCAGAAGACCGACGCCGCCGAAATTCGACGCGGTCGGCAGGACTTCCGGCTCCATATAGGTCTGCGCGCGCGCGGGTCCGCACAAAGCCGCCAGCGCGCCAAGTGCGGCCAGCCATCGCACCACGCCGCTTATATAGTTGCGGCATATAGATCGAGTGTCGCGCGCCAATAAACCTGTCCCGAGCAATAACATCGAGGCGCTACGCAACAACCCGGAGGGCTGAATTCGCCCGCGGCCCCTGATTGCTCTAACCCTATCGTCCCGGCCTGCCAAGCGCCACAGCTTGCGCCTGCCGCTCCGGTGAGGGTAAAAGCCCTGCCTCGGTCAGGCGTTGGCGGATAGGGGCGTCCTCGGGGCGACAAGGAAACGCATGCGATTCAAATTTGCTCGTTCCCGTGCGGTGCGCGTACTCGCCGTGGTTGCGCTGGGCATGATGACCTGGAATCTGGGCGACGCGAACGCCCAGTCCGTTTCAAGCCAGATACAATCGGTCCTGCAAAGCATCGGCGCGACATCCTCGACGCCCACGACATCGACCGCGCCGATTCAGGCGCCCGCGGCCGTCACGCCGTCCTCGCAGACCTTGCAGCCCGCAACGCCGCCCGCCGGACAATTGCCGGTCTCGCGGCTTGAACTTCTCTATTCGCAGCGCGCGGGCCAGCCGCTGCAGCAATTCGGCTATGACATTTTCGGCGTGCCCTCTTCGGTGACGGTGGCGCAAGTCGGCGGCGTGCAGGACGATTATGTTCTGGGCACGGGCGATCAGATCTCCATCGTCAATCGCGGCCATGACAGCAATTCCTATGTCGTGCCGGTTGACCGCGACGGACGCCTCATCGTTCCGGGCTACGATCCCGTACAGGCGGCGGGCAGAACATTCGGGGCCGTGCGCGCCGATCTGCAGCGCCTGATTTCCAAAGATGCACTGTCCACCAAATCCTACATCTCGCTTGCAGGCGTGCGGCAGATTGGCGTTCTGGTGACGGGCGAAGTCTATGCGCCGGGCATTCGCACGCTGAGCGGCCTCAACACCGTCGTCGATGCGCTGCTGCTTTCCGGTGGCGTGAAGAAAACGGGAAGCCTGCGCAACATCATCCTGCAGCGCGGATCGACACGCAAAACCATCGATCTCTACGCGATGATCGCCAATGGCGGTGAGGATACCTCCGTCGGCAATTTGACCGATGGCGACCGCATCATCGTGCCGCCGCTGCACGCAACTGTCGCCATCACCGGCATGGTCAAGCGTCCGGGCATTTACGAATTGGCGCCGGGCGCCGATGCGATGGATTCCTCCACGCTGATCGGCCTTGCGGGCGGACTCGAAATCGCAGGCTCCGTGCGGCTTTCCAAGATCGCGCTGCAGAGCAACGGCTCGACCCAGCTGGTTTCGATGGGCCGCGGCGGCGTTGTGCGCAATGGCGAAATTCTGTCCGTCGATCAGTCGGCGGGCGGATTCGCCGGACGTGTGACGATTGCGGGCGCGGTAGAAGTGCCGGGCACGATTCCGCTTTCTGAAGCGCCGTCGCTTTCACATATTTTGCATGACACGAGCGCGCTGTTGCCCGCCGCTTACACGCCGTTCGCCGTTGTCGTGCGCCGCGATCCGGCGACGAATTTCCGCACCGCCAAACCGTTCTCGCTGAAGGAAGTGTTTGAAGGTTCGAGCGACATCACGCTTTCCAATGATGACGTCGTTTATGTTTTCACCACCGATCAGATCCGCGCGCTCGCATCGGCCGCGACGTCACAACTGCAACTGGCCGCGCAGAGCGCCAACGTGCCGCCTTCTGTGCTGACGGGACAGACATCATCATCGGCAAGCAGCGGCAATTCCGGCGGCGCGTCATCGTCAAGCGGGCAGCAATCGTCATCGAATAATTCGCAAACGGGCGCGCAGCCTTCGACGGCATCCATGCTTGCCGCAGCGATGGGCGTTTCTTCGCAAAGCCAGAGCACCGCGCCCGGCGGCGCGACGGCCTCTCTGGTGGGCGCGCCGGCGGGAACGCTTTCAAGCGCTGCAACACTGCCGACGGCAACACCAACACAGACGCAAGCGCAAACCGCCAATGTCGATCCGCGCTTGCTGGCCGCCGAAAGCATGTCTTCGCCCGCATCTGTGGCTCTGCTTCAGGCGCAAAATCCGCAGCAAAACAACAACAACGGTCCTACCCTGCCCAGCGGCTTCGGCGCTCCGCCTACGGACGATTCTCCGACCGACATGGCGACGCAATTGGGCCTGACACCGGCAGCACTCGTGAATCTCGCCAGCGATTATCTCGTCTGGGTGCAGGGTGAAGTCCACGATCCCGGCGCGTATCTGGCGCAGAACGGCACCTCGCTCGGCACGATGCTGAACGCCGCGGGCGGCACCGCGCTGCAGGCCGATCTTTCCTGGGTTGAAGTGACATCGACCAATGTGGATGCGCTGTCGGGCGTTTCGCACACGGTACGCAATGCCTACAAAGGCCAGGGCGGCGATTTCGAGAAAGTGGCGCTGCGCCCACTCGACTCCGTCATCGTGCGTCAGGTGTATTCCGACCGCGAGACCGGAACCATCACGATTGCGGGACAAGTCAAATATCCCGGCGCCTTCGACATCATGCGCGATGAGCGGCTTTCGTCGGTGCTCGCGCGCGCGGGCGGTCTGACCGATGAATCCTATCCCTATGGCGCGGTGTTCACGCGCGTCAGCGCCGCACAGGATGAAAAACTCGGCAATCAGCGCGAAGCCCTGCAATTGCAATCCGGCATCGCGGTCGCCGCGGCCAACCCCAGTGTCAGCACAGGCGTGCTGACCTATCTGCAGGGCCTTGTGCTGACGCTGCAGCAGCAGCCCGCGTTGGGGCGCATTACGGTGACGGCCGATCCCTCAATCCTGAGCGTCAAACCCGACCTCGACATCGTGCTGCAGCCCGGCGATTTTCTCTACATCCCCAAACGGCCATCCACCGTGGCCGTTACCGGCGAAGTGCTGAATTCCGGCGCGTTCCAGTACAAACCCGGCATGACCGTGGATGATTATCTGCGTCTGGCGGGCGGCACGACGGACGCCGCCGAAGCAAGCGAAACCTTCATCGTGTTCCCCGACGGCACCGCGCAGCCAGCATCCGGCAACTGGTTCTCGTTCCTGAGTTCGACGCAAATTCCGCCGGGATCGACCATTGTCGTGCCGCGCAATCCGAGCCCGCTCGATACGCTCACCCTGCTGACCGATATCACCGATATCGTAAGCAAGGTCGCGATCACGGCGGCGTCTCTGGCAGTGATCGGGAAGTAACGAAGCGCAATCCCACGAAGTGTGAAGCGGTTCGCGTCAGATTGCGCGACAATCAAAGAGTCTTCGCAACGACGCTGCGGATTTCCGCGAGCATGCGGTCGGCAAGATTTTTGCGGTCGTAATCGCGCGCCAGCGCCCGGCAGCCTTCACGCAGCCGCGCGCGCAACTGCGGATCGTCGCGCAATTTCACGATCGCATCGGCCAGCGATTGCGGATCTTCCGGCTCGAAGACAAGGCCCGCATCGTATTTGCGGATGAGATTCGCGGCGATGCCGCCGACGCCCAGCAATATCGGGCGTTCCATCGCCGCAGCCTCGAAAATCTTCGACGGCAACGCCGCTTCCGAAATCGCAAGCTTCTTCAGCGGCACGACGACAGCATCGCTGAGCGCCAGATAATCCGGGGCTTCGTGCGCCGCGACCATGCCGATGAACCGCACATTGTGAATGTTTAATTTCGCCGCCAGATCGATCTGCGCCTGACGCCGCGCGCCTTCGCCCACAAAGAGAAAATGCACATCCGTCTCGCGCAGGATGGAAGCGGCATGCACCATCACCTTCAGGCCTTGCGCCAGCCCATGCGTGCCGACGTAACCGACGACAAATTTGCCCTCCAGCGCCCAATGCGCCGCAAAGGCCTCATCGCGTTCGCGCGGCACAAGGCGGGAGAAATTCGCGCCATTGGCCACGACGGCGATCTTCTCCGCCGGAACGCTCTCCGCGATGCGTGCGCGCATGGGTTCCGTCAGCGCCACAATGCGCGCCGCACTTTTGTAGAACGCCTTTTCCAGCCGCTCCAAAAGGCGAATGACAAAACCTTGCCGCATCGCGCCCACCTCGATGATGGAGTCGGGCCACAGATCGCGCACTTCGAACACCCACGGGATTCGTTTCACACGCGTAAGCAAATGGCCCGAAAACGCCGTCAGCAATTGCGGCGACGTCGCCATGATGACATCGGCTTTCTGAAACAGGCCCGCGATGAAACTGGTGATGCCGAAACTTGCGAAATCCACCATGCGCAGCACGACGCCCTGATTGGCCGCCATGAATGTCCAGACGCGGATGATCTCGATGCCGTCGATGATTTCGCGCTGATAGAGCCGGTTGCGATAGGGCGCCTGCGGAATGCCGGTGGGAAAATTCGGCACCGAGGTGATGACGGTCACCGAGATGCCGTCTTCGACCCATCGTTTGCAATGTTCATAGGTTCGAAGCGCGGGCGCATTCTGTTCAGGAACGAAATTATCGCTGAGAACCAGAAGCCGCATTCACCGCCCGAACCTTAATGCGCAATCCCGCGAAATGTGAGCGGTTCGCGCCAGATTGCGCGCCAATAAAACATGGTGAGCCCGGATGGGATCGAACCATCGACCCTCTGATTAAAAGTCAGATGCTCTACCGCTGAGCTACGGGCTCGCCCGAAGGCGCGGGGAACATAGGGGGGGCGGCCCGGCTGGTCAATCAACGGATTCGCTGTCCACAGGCGCTGTGCTGTGAAGTGCTGCGACATAAGCGGCAAGCCGGTTTTCGGCAATCGCCGCGCGCAGATCGGCCATCAGATCCTGATAATATGTGAGGTTGTGCCAGGTCAGCAGCATGGAGGCGATGATCTCATTCGCCTTGACCACATGATGCAGATAGGCGCGGCTGAACTGGCGGCAGGCGGGACAGCGGCATGATTCGTCGAGGGGCGCGTCATCTTCGGCGTGGCGCGCGTTGCGAAGGTTCAGCGTTCCCGCACGCGTAAAAGCCTGACCGTTGCGGCCGGAGCGCGTGGGCAGCACGCAATCGAACATGTCGATACCGCGCAGCACCGCGCCGGCAATGTCGAACGGTTTGCCGACGCCCATCAGATAACGCGGCCGGCCGGTTGGCAAATGCGGTGTGGTCGCCTCCAGCGTTTCGAACATCGCGGCCTGCCCCTCGCCCACGGCAAGTCCGCCGACCGCATAACCGTCGAAACCGATTTCCTTCAGTTCGTGCGCAGAGCGTTCGCGCAAATGTGGGAACACTCCACCCTGCACTATGCCAAAACACGCATGACCCGGCTGCTCGCCGAACGCGACTTTGGAGCGTTTCGCCCAGCGCATGGAAAGAGCGAGCGATTTTTCGATATCCGTTTCGCTCGCGGGAAAGGCCGGGCATTCATCCAGCACCATCTGGATGTCCGATCCCAGCAGACGCTGAATTTCCATCGCGCGTTCCGGGGAGAGAAATTCCTCATTGCCGTCGATGTGAGAGCGAAAGCGCACGCCCTCTTCGGTCAGCGTACGCAATTTCGCCAACGACATCACCTGAAAGCCACCGGAATCGGTAAGGATCGGCTTTTGCCACGCCATGAATTGATGCAAACCGCCGAGCCGCGCAATGCGCTCCGCGCCGGGCCGCAACATCAGGTGATAGGTGTTGCCGAGCAGAATATCAGCGCCCGTTTGCGCCACCTGCTCCGGCAGCATCGCCTTTACGGTCGCAGCCGTGCCCACGGGCATGAAGGCGGGCGTGCGGATTTCGCCGCGCGGTGTTTTGATCGCGCCTGTGCGGGCCGCGCCATCCTTCGCATGGATTTCAAAATGGGAGTTCATCGCGCACGGAATAGCAGGCAGGCGTCGCCATAGGAATAGAAACGATAGGATCGGGCGATGGCCTCTGCATAGGCGGCTTTCATGCGGTCGGTTCCGGCAAAGGCGCAGACCAGCATGAACAGGGTCGAGCGCGGCAGATGGAAATTGGTGAGCAATATGTCCGCCGTTTTGAAGCGATAGCCGGGCGTGATGAAAATGTCCGTTTCGCCGGCGAAAGCATGGATACCGTTTGCGTCAGCCGCACTTTCCAACGTCCGCAGCGAGGTAGTGCCAACGGCAACGACGCGTCCACCTCCGTCCTTTGCCGCATTCAACCGCGATGCGGTTTTTTCCGAAACCGTGGCCCATTCGGAGTGCATTTTGTGAGTGGCCGTGTCGTTCGCCGTCACCGGCAGGAATGTTCCAGCGCCGACATGCAAAGTTATGAATTCGCGGGAGATACCAACTGCATCGAGCCGCGCAAACAATTCCGGCGTGAAATGCAACCCAGCCGTTGGCGCAGCGACGGACCCTTTTTCGCGTGCGAACATGGTTTGATAATCCGCAACATCGCGCGCATCCGTCTTGCGCTTGCCCGCAATGTAGGGCGGCAATGGCATTTCACCTTGCGCCGCAATCGCTGTGTCCAGTTCCGCACCGGATTGCACAAAACGCAACTCAACTTCGCCGCCTTCGCGTTTGACGACATCGGCTTCAATCGTTTCGCCAAGACTCAAACGATCACCGGATGAAAGTCTGCGCGCCGGTTTGGCAAAACCGAGAAAGCAGTCCGGTGCGATGCGCTTGTGCAGTGTGATTTCGATTTTTGCCATCGGTCCATCACCACGCGATAATCGGTGGCCACGCAACCGCGCCGGGATAACTTTCGTATCGTTGAAAACCATTGCGTCGCCCGCGCGCAGATAATCCGGCAGATCGCGCACGAATGCGTGTTCGATCTCGCCGCTTTCGCGCACGACAAGCATGCGGGCGCTGTCACGCGGGTTTGCTGGCCGGAGCGCGATCAGTTCTTCGGGCAGCGCAAAATCGAAAAGCGAAACATCCATGGGCAGCGCGGGCTTTACGCGCCGCCCACGCTTTGCAGCACGGCTTCGATGATCTGGTCTTGCGTCGCCTCGTCCAGATAAGGGTGCATGGGCAGGCTGATGACCGTTTTGCCCAGCGCCTCGCTGACCGCCACGGGCGCGGAGGGATAGTGATTATAGGCTTTCTGCGCCGAAAGCGGGATCGTGTAATAGATCGCGGTGGGAACGCCTTTGGCTTTCAGGTCGGCCTGCAGCCGGTCGCGCTCCGGCACCTGGATCGTGTATTGCGCCCAGGTCGATTGCGCGCCTTCGATAACGCGCGGCACTCGGATGCGATTGGAGCGCGCGAAGGCTTCGTTGTAGCGCCGCGCCACAGCCTCGCGCATTTCGATTTCTTCGGGAAAGATTTTCAACTTCTCGATCAGGATGGCCGCCTGAATCGTATCGAGCCGCGAATTCACGCCTATGCGAACATTCTCGTATTTGTCCGTGCCCTGTCCGTGCATGCGGATGGAACGTAGAAGATCGGCAAGGCTATCGTCATTCGTGAAACTCGCGCCGCCGTCGCCATAACAGCCGAGCGGTTTGGCCGGAAAGAAACTCGTGCCCGCCGCATCGCCGATGCCGCCTGAGCGCCGCCCATCCAGCAACCCACCGAAACCTTGCGCGGCATCGCACAGCATCAGCAATTTCTCTCGCGCGATGATCGGCTCAAGTGCGCGATAATCCGCCGTCTGCCCGAAAAGATCGACAGGCATCACGACGCGCGGTTTCAATTTGCCCTCGCGCCGCACCATCGCGATCGCGGCTTCAAGGCTTTTGGGATCCATGTTGAACGTGTCTTCCAGCACATCGACGAACACGGGCGACGCACCGACCAGCGCCACGACCTCCGCCGACGCAGCAAACGTGAACGCCGGCACGAACACAGCATCGCCCGGCCCCACATTCCACGCGCGTAAGATGATCATCAGCGCATCGGTGCCGTTAGCGCAGGCGATGGCGTGTTTGACACCCGCAAATTCCGCCAGCCGCTTTTCAAGCTCGGCCACTTGCGGACCCAATATCCATTGCCCGCCTTCGACGGCTTCGGTGATGGCGCGATTAAGCTTCTCGCCCAAGCGGCGGCGTTGGGCCTGAAGATCGATGAATTGAATCTGCGTCACGCGGGCAAAACTCCGGCAAATCAGGCCGGTTCTAATGTGCGTCGGCCCGCGCGGGCAACCACTGGGCTTGCACATAATGTTTCGGAATAAATCAGCCGCCTCGACCGGCGTGCGCAGCCGCGCTAAAGAACATTCGCATGGTTTCAATCGCCAAAGAACTCGACCTCATCGAACACGCGCTCAGTAGGGCGAAAGCGCCTGTGCGTTTCTGGTGGCGCGATGACGATGCGGGAACCTGGTCGCCCGCGCTTGAACGGCTGCTTTCGATTTCGCGCGAATGCCGCGCGCCGGTAAGTCTCGCGGTCATTCCCATGCGGCTGGAAGCTTCGCTGATCGAGGCGTTACGCGAATATCGCGACACGGATGTGCTCGTGCATGGCTATGCTCATAAAACTTACGCTGGCGAAGGCCAGCCCAAATGCGAATTCCCACTGACGCGGCCGATGGCGGACATGCGCGCGGATTTATCCGCCGCGCTGGCGCGTCTGCGCGAAGCTTTTCCGCAGACAATTCCGGTGTTTGTGCCGCCCTGGAATCGTTTGTCGCCGGAACTGATGCCAGTTCTGAAAGAATGCGGCTATGTGGGGTTTTCAGCAGCCTCATCATCGCCGCCCGGACCGGTCATACGCAAGGACGGCCTCAAACAATCCGACGGGCATTTCAGTCTGGTTGCATACAGGGCGGGCAAAGAGCTTGCCGACATGATGGAAATCGCAAAGCGGTTGGCAAAACAAATTCGTGGCGGGTCCAATGGCCCGTTCTGCATCATCACGCATCATCGCGATCACAACGAAGCGATCTGGGAAGGCTGCGAGCAATTGTTCCGGCTGCTCGGCAATCACAAGAACGCGCAGATCGTGCCCGCGCGCGAAGTGTTCTGTTAGGCGTCGGCCGCCACGCGCATTTTCACGATCTTGTCGGGCGCACCGCTGATGGCGCCGTTATTGTGCTCGCCGCCTTTTTTGATGGCGTCGATGTGCTCCATGCCTTCAGTCACTTGACCCCACACCGTATATTGCCGGTCGAGCCACGGCGCGTCGTCGAAGCAGATGAAGAACTGGCTGTTGGCGCTGTGCGGATTGTTGGTGCGCGCCATCGAAACCGTGCCGCGCTTGTGCGAGGCGTTCGAGAATTCGGATTTGAGATCGGGCAATTCCGAACCGCCGGAACCCGTGCCGGTGGGATCGCCGGTCTGCGCCATGAAGCCGGGAATCACGCGATGAAACACGATGCCGTCATAGAATCCGGCGCGCGTGAGTTCTTTGATGCGCGCGACATGATTGGGCGCGACATCGGGCTTGAGCGCAATCGTCACCGGCCCGGTTTTCAGTTCCATGATGATCGTGTTTTCGGGATCGTTCGGCATTATTTTTCCTTCCTGCGCTCAGCACAGCGTTTGACCAACAGATCGGCGACATAGGGGCTGGTGAAGGCGGTGACATCGCCGTTCAGCATCGCGATTTCCTTCACCAGCCGCGAGGCAATCGCCTGATGCCGCGGATCGGCCATGAGGAACACGGTTTCGATTTCTGGATTGAGGCGCTGGTTCATCGCCACCATCTGGAATTCATATTCGAAATCGGAAACGGCGCGCAGGCCGCGCACGATGACGCCCGCGCCCACCTGTTCGGCGAATTGCATGAGCAGCGAGTCGAATGTCTCCACCGAAATCGTGGCGCGGCCTTTGCCGATCGACGCCGTCTCGTGGCGCATCATCGCCATGCGTTCTTTCAACGAAAACATCGGCGATTTCGACGCATTGGTGGCGACGCCGATGACGAGATGATCGACGAGCTTCACCGCGCGCTTGATGATGTCGAGATGGCCCAGCGTCAGCGGGTCGAAGGTGCCGGGATAAAGCCCGATGCGGCGGCCGTCTTTTTTCTTTGCCATCACTCGGCTTCCCCGCTTTGCGAATCCTCTTCGATGCGCTCCACCGAGACGACGCGCTCATTTTCCTCGACGCGGAAAATGGTGACACCACCGGATGCGCGCCGCTGGATGCTGATGCTCGCAACCGAAATGCGGATGATCTGACCGGAATCGCTGATAAGCATGAGATCGTCGGATTCTTCCACCGGGAACGCGCCGACAATGGCGGTGTTCTTCCGGCCCATATCCAGCGCCACGATGCCCGAACCGCCGCGCCCCGTGACGCGATATTCGTAGGAACTGGAGCGTTTGCCGAAGCCTGTTGCGGAAACGGCAAGAATGAATTGCTCCTTCGCGCCGAGTTCGGCGTAGCGTTCGGTTGTCAGTGTCGCTTCTTCGCCCGCCTCGTCCTCGTCATCCTCGACCGCTTCAATTTCTTCGCCCGTGGCGGCGCGGCGCGTGGCGCTGGCCTGCTTCAGATAGGCGCGCGCTTCGGCGACCGTGATGTCGGTGTGCGAAAGCAGCGACATGCTCACGATCTCGTCGCTCTCGGCCAGTTTGATTCCGCGCACGCCCGTGGAATCGCGGCCCTTGAAGACGCGCACATCGGTCAGCGCAAAACGGATGCATTTGCCCTGGCGCGTGGTGAGCAGCACATCGTCCTGATCGGTGCAGGTTTTGACGTCCACAATGCCGTCACCCGGTTCCAGCTTCATCGCGATCTTGCCGTTGCGATTGATGCTGGCGAAATCGGACAGTTCATTGCGGCGCACATCGCCGGATTTTGTGGCGAACACGACGTTGAGTTTTTCCCACTGCGCTTCGTCCTCGGGCAGCGCCAGCACAGTCGTGATGCGTTCGCCTTCGCTAAGCGGCAGCAGGTTCACCATCGCCTTGCCGCGGCCCTGAATGCGCGCTTCGGGCAGACGCCACACTTTCAGTTTGTACGCCATGCCCGTGGAGGAAAAGAACACCAGCGGCGCATGCGTGGAGGCGACGAACAGATGCGTGACGAAATCTTCGTCATGCGTGGCCATGCCGGCGCGGCCTTTGCCGCCACGTCCCTGCACGCGATATTCGGCGAGCGGCGTGCGCTTGATGTAACCCGCATGGGTGACGGTGACGGCGACATCTTCGCGTTCGATCAACGCTTCGTCTTCAAATTCGATTTCGGCATCGACGAGTTCGGTCAGACGCGGCGTGGCAAATTCGTTGCGGATTTCCGCAAGCTCCTCGCGCACGATCTGCAGCACGCGCGGGCGCGAGCGCAGAATATCGAGGTAATTCGCAATTGCTTTGCCCAGCTTTTCCACTTCGTCGCCGATTTCGTCACGGCCCAATGCGGTCAGGCGTTGCAGGCGCAGATCGAGAATAGCTTTGGCCTGTTCTTCGGTCAGTTTGATCGTGCCGTCGGCTTCCACGATATGACGCGGATCGGCAATGAGCAGCACAAGCGGTGTCACATCTTTCGCGGGCCAGGAGCGCGCCATCAGGCGTTCGCGCGCAACAGCCGCATCGGGTGCGGCGCGGATCAGCGCGATCACTTCATCGATATTCGCAACGGCAACCGCAAGACCAACCAGCACATGCCCGCGGTCGCGCGCTTTGGCGAGTTCGAACCGCGTGCGTTTGGTGACAACCTCTTCGCGGAACGCGACGAATGCCGCGATCATCGATTTGAGGTTCATCAATTCCGGCTGGCCGCCGTTCAGCGCCAGCATGTTGACGCCGAAGCTCGTCTGCAATTCGGAGAAGCGATAAAGCTGGTTCAGCACCACGTCGCTGGACGCATCGCGCTTCAGCTCGATCACCACGCGCATGCCGTGACGGTCGCTTTCGTCACGGATATCAGAGATGCCCTCGATACGTTTTTCGCGCACCAGTTCGGCGATGCGTTCCTGCATGCGCGCCTTGTTCACCTGATAGGGAATCTCGGTGACGATGATGGCTTCGCGGTCTTTTCGGATTTCTTCCACATGGCAACGCGCGCGCATGAGCACGCCACCACGCCCACGCGCAAGCGCAGCACGCGCGGCCTGCTTGCCGATGATGAGACCGGCGGTGGGAAAATCCGGGCCCGGCACAATCTCCGTCAGCGCATCCATGCCGATTGAAGGGTCTTCGATATAGGCGAGGCACGCATCGATGATCTCGCCCAGATTGTGCGGCGGCACATTCGTCGCCATACCGACGGCGATGCCGCTCGATCCGTTCGCCAGCAGATTGGGAAAGCGCGACGGCAACACCACCGGCTCGCGCTCGGAGGAATCGTAATTATCGCGAAACTCGACGGTTTCCTTGTCGAGATCTTCGGTTAGTGCGTGGGCGAGCTTTTCCCGGCGCACTTCGGTGTAACGCATGGCGGCCGGCGGATCGCCGTCCACCGAACCGAAATTGCCCTGCCCGTCGATGAGCGGCGCGCGCATGGAAAAAGGCTGCGCCATGCGCACCAGCGCGTCGTAAATCGC
>DATCEI010000172.1:0-21737 GCA_036510185.1 Rhizomicrobium sp.
CGCGCTGCCTCTCTTGCGGTGCGCGCGCCGAACTCGAGCCGATCTGGGCGCATTTCGAGGCGCATGGCGATCCGCCCGATTGCGCGCTTTGCGGCGGCCTGCTGAAGACGGCCACGATCTCCTTCGGCCAATCCATGCCGGAGGCGGAAATGGAGCGAGCGCAGGATGTCACGCTGGTCTGCGATGTGTTTCTCGTGCTGGGGTCGTCGCTGGTCGTCTATCCGGCGGCAGGCTTTCCGGCGCTGGCCAAGGAGGCAGGCGCGCGGCTGGCCATCATTAACCGCGATCCGACCGAGTTGGATGGCCTCGCCGATCTGGTCCTCCACACCGAAATTGGGCCGGTCATGCGGGATGCCCTGACACTTCTTTGAGAAGGTGGACGAAGCCGCTCCGGCCCCTTAAGTAAGGGGTCCACCGATTTCAGGAGCATGCCCCCTTGCACCGCCTCGACGAAGAAGAAGAGCATACCCCCGACGCCAATACCGAACCGCAAGGCCCGCTGGTCCAGAAGGCGCTGTTCAAGTCGCGTACGGTCCTGATTTTCGGCGAAGTGGACATGAAGATGGCCGAGCGCGTGACCGGCCAGCTGCTGGCCTATGCCTCCGAGGGTGAGGACGACATTCGCGTGGTGCTGAACTCGCCGGGCGGGCATGTGGAATCCGGCGACACGATCCATGACGTCATCAAATTCGTCGGCCCGCGCGTGAAGATGATCGGCACGGGCTGGGTGGCGAGCGCAGGCGCGCATATTTTCCTCGGCGCCGCGAAGGAGCGCCGCTTCTGTCTGCCGAACACGCGGTTCCTTTTGCACCAGCCGCTTGGTGGCGTGCGCGGACCGGCCTCCGACATTTCCATTGAGGCGGAAGAAATCCTCAAGATGCAGGAACGCATCAACCGCACCATCGCGAAGGAAACGGGACAGCCTTACGAGAAGGTCGTCGCCGACACCGACCGCAATTTCTGGATGGATGCGAAACAGGCTGTGAATTACGGCCTTGTCAGCAAAGTCGTGTCGCACGCGAACGAGGTTTAGACAGCTTCCACAATCTTTCGCGCCACCGCGCCGCCGACGCGATGATCGGTTGCGCCCGTCAGCGAACGCACCCATTCGCGTTGCGCGCGGCGGCCATTGCGTGCGAAACGCTCCGGCGCAAAACGGCAGGCGAACGAACGCATCGCATAGAGCGGCAGCGCCATCAGCGGATACCACGGCACGTAACGGCGCGGCAGATTCAGATTGCGCATTCCCGCAAGGCCAAGGAAATAGACATTCACACTGAGATTGCGCTCGCGTTCAAAACGGCGGCGCAGGGCGGGTAGAAAGCGATAATGCCGTCCAAGCGGCTCGTCAGCCAGCGAACGCGCGAGTTTGTATCCCGCTTCATCCGGCTGACCGACAACACTCAACAACATGCGATAGAGCAGCAATTGTCCTTCGCGTTCGGTTTCCGGGAGAAATTGTTCCTCGATGCCCATGAGGTATCCCGCGTAGCGCATCGTGTGCATCACGGCGTGGCCATCTTCCTTCGGCAGCATCATGCCGAAGGCGCGCGCGCCCATGAGATAGGCCGGTCCAAACGCCAATTGCGTCGCGGCCATATCAAGCTGATTCACCGGCACGCCGTCGCGCGCTTCGTCCCAGTCCGTGGCGCCCGGCACATGGCGGCGGACGAGGGCATGGATCAACCGCACGCGCAGCGTCGATTTGAATCCTTCGCCGAAACGCGAAAGCCCGCCCGGCTCCGTGCAGGCAAGCCACCATTCCGACGTTTCGGCGAGCCGCTTCGCGGGGCCTTTCGCCAGCGCGCCCGTCAACACCAACACGCGATTAAATCCCGGCGCCTGATAGCCGCCCATCAGCGCGCCATCGCGCAAAACATAAGCGCCGAGATTGCCGCACATCCGGCAAATCTGGCCGCCGCGTTCCAGCAGGCGTTCATCCACCCAATTTGGCTGCGTCTCCACGCTTTCAAAGAATTCGCGCAAAACATCCGGCGCGTCAGGCACCGCGTCGATGCCCGCTTCCAGCGCGGTCTCGAACATTTTGCGCCCCACGCCCGGAAGCTCGCTGCCCATCCAGGCCACGATGGCGTCCATCTGCGGGTCGCCCCGCATGAGCGCCTCGCCCAGCCGCTGCCATTCCGCAGCGTCCGGATCGACCTGACCCCAACCCAGCAGCCGGCGCAACCTTTTGCCGATCAGCTTGGCGCGCTCGAAATCCTGTCCGTGACGGGCGGGTATCTGCATGGGCGGCCTCCTTGATCTGAAGCGACCATAATGCGAATAATTATTCGTATTCAATTCGCGTTCGGCCCACATGAAGAAACTTCCCGCCCAGCAACGCTCCCGCGAGATGGTGGACGCGCTGGTTGAGGCTGCGGCCCAGACGGTCGCCACGCGCGGCTGGGATCAGACCACGACCAACCATATCGCCGAGCGGGCAGGGGTGAGCGTGGGCTCGCTCTACCAATATTTCGAAAACCGCGAGGCGCTGCTTGCCGCTGTCATCGAACGCGAAGTGGCCGTGCTGACGCGCCTGCTGGACGCGGAAATTCCCCGCCTGCTCGATGCCGATGCGCCCACCGCCATCCGTGCCTTTCTGCAGGTCGCATTCAGCTATTTCGAAAGCAACGAAAAATTGTTCACCGAACTGGCCAGCCATTGGGAAGCGACGGGCTCCACCGCCTTCGTTGATGCGTTCGAGACTTACATGCTCGATGCAATGCGCGTGTTCCTCGCGCGCAATTATGCGGCTTATGAGCCGTTCGATCTGACGACGCTGTCCTTCATCATGTCCAACGGCACGATGTTCGTGCTGTCGCGATTTTTCGCGCGGCGGCCCAAAGGCGTGACGCAGGAAAGCCTCATCGCGCACATCACCGCCCTTTACGCGCTCTACTTTGAGAGCAAGATGCGCCGATGAGCGAACATGAATGGTGGCGCGGCGCCGTGATCTATCAGGTCTATGTCCGCAGCTTCTGCGACGGCAATGGCGACGGGCAGGGCGACCTCGCGGGATTGATGGGAAAGCTCGATTACATCGCGTCACTGGGCGTGGACGCGATCTGGCTTTCGCCCATTCATCCCTCTCCTGACCGCGACTGGGGCTACGATGTTTCCGATTTTGAGAACGTGCATCGCGATTACGGCACGCTGGAGGATTTTCACGCGCTGCTTGAGGCCGCACACGCGCGCGGCTTGAAAGTGATGCTCGACGAAGTGTTGGCGCACACGTCTGACGAACACGCATGGTTCATTGACAGTCTGAAACGCGGCGACAAAGCCGATTGGTATGTCTGGGCCGATGCGCACGCGGACGGTACAGTGCCGAACAATTGGCTTGCAGTATTCGGCGGACCTGCCTGGGCGTATCAGCCCGCGCGGCGGCAATATTACCACCATAAATTCCTGCGCCAGCAACCGAAACTCAACTGGCATAACGCGGATGCGCGCGCAGCGGCATTGAGCGTGCTGGATTTGTGGCTGGATCGCGGTGTCGATGGTTTCCGACTCGATGTTGCCAACGCTTACTTGCACGACGCAACGCTCACCGACAATCCGCCTGTCGAGCCGCGCAATGCTCATGCATGGAGTCACGCGGCCAATATGCAGCACCATTTTCACGATTCAAATCTTGTCGAGGACGCGGAAGCTCTGGCGGAAATACGGGGCGTTGTCGAACAACATGCCGACTGTTTCGTCATGGGCGAATTTTCGGAGGAACCCGAACGCAGCGGTTGTTTCCTCGCGCCCGATGAAGGACTTCATTCGGGTTATTCGTTTCCATTGTTGGAAGCGCGCACGCTCGGCCCGGAATTCATCCGCGCGCATTACGAAATGCTCGCGCGCTACCCTGCGCATTGGCCCAGTGTCGCGTTTTCCAATCACGATGTGATGCGCACGCTGACGCGCTTCGGCGGCAAGGATGCACCGCAAGCACTCGCCAAACTGATGCTGGCGCTGCTGTTCTCGCTGAAGGGCACGGCGCTGCTTTATCAGGGCGAGGAACTGGGCCTTCCCGAAGTCGATCTGCGCCGCGACCAGCTTCGCGATCCGGTCGGCGATCTCTATTGGCCTTACACGATGGGCCGCGACGGCTGCCGCACGCCGATGCCGTGGGATGCGGATGCGCCCAATTTGGGCTTCACGTCCGGCGAACCGTGGCTGCAGCTTGCGCCTGAGCATCGTACTCTAGCGGTTTCGGCGCAGGAGGAGGATGCACAATCGACACTTTCCTTCGCGCGCGAATTTCTGAAATTCCGAAAGAATATTCCCGCGCTACGCCGGGGCGAAATCGAATTTATCGATGCGCCCCCGCCGCTGCTCGTGTTCACACGAAGCTATGAAAATGAACGCCTGCTTTGCCTGTTCAATATGAGCGCCGACGAATGCGCTTGCGATCTGCCCGTTGGCAAAATGTTGGAAACGAAATTGGGCAATGCAAAGGCGGCGGACGGACGTTTAACCTTTGCTCCCTACGCCGTGCGGTTTTTCGATCTCTGATTCAAACGCCGCCAGCAGCGCATCAAACGGCAGCAACACACAGGTGTGGCGGCTGGCGTAACCGGCCGCTCCATCGAACACCGCGTAGGACTCGAATGGCGAAGCGGGCGGCGATGCACCTTTCAACATTGCGGTCACGGTTTCTCGCAATTGCGTGATCTCTTCGCGTGAGTGCATCGGCACGTCGCGGCCTAAAATAGAAGCGGATGCCTGCGCCAGCACGCAGGCTTTCGTTTCATGCGCCAATGCTTCGATACGTCCATTCGCGTCCAGCGTCAGTTGCACAGTCACGCGGTCGCCGCAGGCGGGATTGAACGCGGTTCCTGTGGCGTGCGCGTGGGGCAGGTTGCCCGCCCCATGGGCGTCGGCGGCGAGACGCAGCAATTCTTTTTTGTAGAGCGGGTCGCTCATGTCATGCGCGCCGCATAGGCCGCGAGGTCTTCCGGCGTGTCGATGTCGAGCAGCGGCGCGTCGTCTTGCGCTTCGACCTCGCAGACGAGTTCGTCATTGGCGGCGATAATGTGCTTGGCGCCGACATCGCCTTTCAGCGCCAGAATTTCGGCGAAGAACCGCCGCGCCCACAGCACCGGGTTGCCGCGTTTGCCCTTGTGCGTGGCGACGCAGATGGCGCGGCCCTCCGCCGGATCGAAAGAGGCGATCAGGCGGGCGATCAGGCCGGAATCCACCCGCGGCATGTCGCCCAGTATCACCAAAGCGCCATCGGCATCGTCTGAAGTGTTCCTGATACCGCACTTGAGGGACGCACTTAAACCATTTGAGAAGTCTGGATTATTGACGAATCGAACCGGTAGATTTTGTAGGGCGGCTTCGACGCGCCCGGCCTCGTTGCCTGTCACGATGATCACGGGCGATGCGCCGCTCGCTAATGCCGCCTCGACGGTACGACGGACGAGCGGCTTGCCGCCAATATCGGCCAGCAATTTGTTCCGGCCCATGCGCGACGAAAGCCCCGCCGCCAGCACGATGGCTGCGATGCGCGGTGCGTGAACTGGGCCGACAGATTCCTCGCGAGGCTGTGGACGTGTGGGGATTTCGGTCAACAATCCGCCGACGCCCATGCCGGCGATTTCGCGGGATGTGACGGTAAGGCCTGCGCATAACCGTCGCAGCGCAAAGTCAAAGCCATTGAGTTTGGGCGAACGTGCGCAGCCGGGAAGGCCAACCACGGACGCGCCGTCCAGTTTCCCCATCAGCAGTAGATTGCCGGGATCAACCGGCATCCCGAAATGCACGATCTCACCGCCTGCGCGCATGATGGCAGCGGGAATCACATCTTCGCGGTCCGTGATCGCACTCGCGCCGAAGACAAGAATGGGATCGGTTTTTTCCTTCATCGCTTTCGCGAGTGCGTCCGCAAGCGCGCTCGTTTCGTGTTCGGTGCGCGTTTCAAAAGCGATGTCAGAGCCAAGTGCTTTTAAACGTGCCGCGATGACGTTGCGATTTTTGTCGAGCAGCGATGGTTTGGTGTCGGGCAGATAAGTTGAAATGAGGGCTGCGCGTTTGGGTGTGAACGCGGCAACGGAAACGAGCGGCGCATCAAGCAATCGTTCGGCGCGTTCGATTGCAGCACGCGGTGATGCGAATGGAATGATCTTGATGGTCGCCAACATCGCGCGTGGTTCGGTAAGTGCGAATGGCGATACCGTCGCCAGCGTAATCGATTCATGAATGGCATTGAGCGCATCGACGCGCGCGGCGTCGATTAGCGCGAGGCCGTTCGCTTCCGCATAAAGATTGACCCTGCCTGTGAATGCTGCGTTCGCGCGCACGTTTTTGCCCGCAACGAGTTTTGCGACGCGCGTGGCGGCTTCGTTTTCTTCGATATCGCTGGATTCAAGGCGCACGGCGACCACGCGTCCGATGCCAGCCGCCTGCAACACCGAGATGTCTTCTGCCGAAAGCACGCGACCCTTGCGGAACAGACGTTCGCCCGCGCGGCGCGAATGGGCCAGCACCGCGCCTTCGGCCTCGGCCAGGGGAATTTCACCAAATTTCATGGCGCGAGATTAGGCGTTCGCCACACCCCGCGGCAAACGCAGCCGCGCCCGCAATCCGCCCTCGGCGCGGTTTTCCAGTTCGATGCCGCCGCCATGGCCTTCGGCGATCGCTTTCACGAGCGTCAGCCCCAGTCCCGTGCCACCGGTTTCGGCATTGCGCGAGGTCTCCAGCCGTACGAACGGCTCGAACACGCGCGCGCGGTCGTCGTCCGGGATGCCCGGTCCGTCATCGTTCACGACGATATCGTAGGCTTCATTGCGTTCTTCCAAGCGCACGCGGGCGCGATTGCCGTAGGCCACCGCATTCTCGACCAGATTGCGCACGGCGCGGCGGATTTCGTTCGGGCGGCATTCCAGCGGCGCGGGTTCGTGTGGTTGCCACGAAACCGCTTCGCCCAGATCGTCCAGATCGGTGCAGACGCTTTCCACCAGCGCCGCCAGATCGACATTGCGCGCCTGTTCGCCGCCCGTGCCGCGCGCTGCGCTCAGCACTGCTTCGGTCAACTCCTGCAATTCTTCGAGATTGGTTTCCAGCCGCTCGCGCAATTCGGCATCTTCCACGAACTCGATATTGATGCGCATGGCCGTGATGGGCGTGCGCAGATCGTGACCCACGGCGGACAGCAATTGTCGCTGGCTTTCCAGCGTGCGTTTGACCTGATCGGTCATGGCATTGAAGGCGGCGGCCGCGCGGCGCACATCCTCCGGCCCTTCTTCGGGCACACGTGGCGCTTCCTTGCCATGCGCGGCAGCAGTTGCAGCGGCGGACAATTCGGACAGCGGTTTCGCCACCCGCCGCGCGATGAAGGCGGCGGCGACGGAGGCCGTCAGCACCGCTGCCAGCGCCGCAATAAAAATCTCCGTCGGCCAGGTGGGCGAGGGCGGGCGATAGAACGTCGTCACCAACTCTGTGCCGCGCACGACGGGCAGCGTGATCTCGATGATCGCGTCGGCATTGGGCGGGGCGCCGGGGTCGACGTGTTGCCCGCGCCCGGCCGCGTTGATCTGCACATCGACGGGCTGGTTGGCCCGCTGTGGGGGCAGCATTGTGCGCAATCGCGAGGCCAGCGCGGTTTCTGTCGGATCCATCGGCTCATCAAGCGCTTTGCCGTGGCGAATCTGGAAACGCCACAGCACCGAACTCATGGCGTGCGCCGCTTCCTCGCGCTGCTTTGCGGGAATGGCTTTGAGCAACGTGGAGGCAGATACCGCGCGGTCCAGCAAACGCTCAGTCAGCGCGCTTTCGTTCTGGCGTTCGCGGCTGAATTCAAACCATCCCGCCACTGCCAGATTGGAAATCAGCACCGCCGCCGCCGTCACGACGATGAGCTGGGCTGCCATCGTGCGCGGCCACCATTCGCGCGGCCACGGCGTCATGCGGTTTCGGGTTCCACCGCGAAGATATAACCGCCGCCCCAGACGGTTTTGATGTAGCGAGGATTTTTCGGATCCGGTTCGATCTTCTTGCGCAGGCGGCTGACGTGATTGTCGATGGAGCGGTCGAACAATTCCGCCTCGCGCCCTTTGGTGAGATCGAGCAACTGGTTGCGCGTCAGCGAGATTTTCGGCCGCTCCAGCAACGCCATCAGCAAACGGAATTCGCCGCTCGACAATGGAATGGCAAGCCCATCCGGGCCGATCAATTCGCGCTGGCCGGTGTCGAGTGTCCAGTCGCCGAAACGCACACGCGACGTCTCCGGCGGTTTCTGGCGCGGCGGCAAGGCCTGCGTGCGGCGCAGGACAGCGGCGGCGCGCGCGATCAACTCGCGCGGGCTGAACGGTTTGGCGATGTAATCATCCGCGCCCATTTCAAGGCCGACAATGCGGTCCACTTCCTCGCCGCGCGCGGTGAGCAGGATCACGGGGATTTGCGAAGTCTCGCGGATGGAGCGGCAGAGGCTTAACCCGTCCTCACCCGGCATCATGATGTCGAGTACGACAAGATCGATGGCAGCGCCCTTCATCACCTTGCGGGCGACCTGCGCATCGGCAGCCGTGGTTGCGCGATAGCCGTGCTCGCGCAGATATCGCGCCAGCGGCTCGCGGATGTCGCGCGCGTCCTCCACGACGAGGACATGCGGCTTGGTGTCTTCCTTCAACATTGCATTCATGTCACGAGCATGGAGCGCCCAGCCCGGCCTCGCAAACGCCAATTGTCACAAAGTATGGCAGGGGTTGCCCGCACTACACAATTTCCACGGTTTTCGCGGGCGCGGCAAAGTCTCGCGACAGGGGCGGCCTTAGATGGCGCCATAGACACATCCAAGGAGACGGGGATGAGGAATTTTCAGATCGCGATTTTGACGGCGGCTTGCCTTTGCGCAGGCGGCGCTATGGCTTCGCCGCCGCAGCCGGGCGACATGGCAGTGGGCGGGCGGATGGGCGCGAAGTTCTTCGCGGATTTCGATCTCAACCATGATGGCAAGGTGACGAAGGCCGAGATGGAGAAGGTGCTGGCGCAGCGTTTTGCGCAGGCTTCCGGCGGCAAGCCCGTGCTCACCGAAGCGCAATTCACGCAATTGCGCATGGACGCGATGCACAAGCGCAGCGACATGATGTTCCGCCGTGTGAACTGGAGCGGCGACGGCAAACTGAGCCGCGATGAATTCATCGCCGTGGCGCGGCTGCGTTTCGAGCGCATGGACCACGACGGCACGGGCGTTGTGCCGTGCCATCGCGAGAGTACGTCCGGCGATCAGGGCGAACATCACGGACGCGGCGCGACTTCGTTTTGCGCGCAATTCGATCAGAACCATGACGGCAAGGTGACGCGCGCCGAATTCGATGCGATGTCGCTCGCCAAATATCAGGCGGCTGCCAAAGGCAGCGGCCTGACGGCGGATGGCTGGTTCGCGATGGCGGCGGATCATCTGCGCCAGATGCAGACGCATGCGTTCGACCGCCTCGATACGGCGCATTCCGGCAAACTCACGCTCGCGGAATTCTCCGCGCCCGTCGAGAAAATGTTCGCGCATATCGACAAGAACAATGATGGCGTGATCACGCAGGATGAGTTGAGCGCGATGCACAGCTTCCACGGCTTTCACGGGCACAAATCGGGCGCGGATCAGGCGCCCGGTTGAGCAGCGTCGCGGGCGGCGGGAACCCCCCGACCGCCGCCCGCACGCAGCTTTTCAGTCATCTGCGCGAGTATCGAGATGGCGATTTCGGCCGGCGAGCGCGCGCCGATTGAAAGTCCGACAGGTCCGTGAATGCGGGCCAGTTGTTCATCGGTGAAACCTCCGGCTTTGAGACGCATGAGACGCGCCGCGTGTGTCTTCTTCGATCCAAGCGCACCAATATAGAAACAGTTTGAATTCAGCGCCGCGATCAGCGCGGGATCGTCAATCTTCGGATCATGGACGAGGGCGACGACGGCGCTGCGCGGGCCGAGCGGCGCTTTGCGCAACGCTTCGTCCGGCCAATCGTGAATTAGCGCGACACCGGGAAAGCGTGCTTCGGTGGCGAAGGACGTTCGCGGGTCGATGACGCGAACGCCATAGCCTGCCATCGCGGCCATTTGTGCGAGTGGCTGGGCGATATGAACCGCACCCGTGATGACGAGATCGAGCGGCGGATTATGAACGGCGAGAAACCATTCGCGGCCTTCGATGGTGGCCGGTTCGCTTGTGTCTGCGCGCGCGGAAGCAATGGCTGCAATGCCTAACGGTGATTGATCTGCATATGGATCAATGAGCCGTTCCTCGCCGCTCGCCAGATCGGTGGCGCGCACGATGGCGCGACGCGCGCGGCGTGCCTTATTAAGCGCGGCCAGTGTCTCGCGTTTCATTGAACCGGTTCGACGAAAATCTCGATGCGGCCGCCGCAGGCGAGGCCTACATTCCACGCCTGTTCGTCGTTGACGCCGAATTCAAGGCGGCGAGTTTTGCCGTCCTGCATGGCGGCTTGCGCTTCGCCGATTACTGCACCTTCTACACAGCCGCCGGATACGGAGCCGACAAACGCGCCATCATCGCGCACAGCGATCTGGCTTCCGGCCGGACGAGGGGCCGAACCCCAGGTTTTCACGACCGTGCCGAGCGCAACTTTGTGGCCTTCAGCGAGCCAGCTTTCCGCAGTTTCGAGAACGCCGTCGCTCATGCGGCCGCGACGGCGCGCTTGGCCATCACGGTGACGAGATTGGCGCGGTATTCCGCCGAGCCGTGAATATCGGAATTGAGATCGGCTGCATCGACCGCGATATTCGCAATCGCATCGGGCGAGAAATTTTTCACCAGCGCCGCTTCCATTTCAGGTATGCGGAACACGCAAGGCGCCGCACCCGTCACCGCGACGCGGACATTGTTGCCGGTCTTCGCCACGAAGACGCCCACCATCGCGTAACGCGAAGCGGGATTGCGAAATTTCGTGTAGGCCGCGCGTTCGGCGCGGGGGAAAATCACTTCAGTGACAATTTCGTTTTCAGCGAGCGCGGTTTCAAACATGCCGGTGAAGAAATCATCCGCCGCGATGCTGCGCTTGGCCGTTTTGATCGTTGCATTCAGCGCCACAATCGCCGCCGGATAGTCCGCTGCCGGATCGTTGTTGGCGACGCTTCCGCCCAGTGTACCCATGTGGCGAACGGCGGGATCGCCGATGAGCAGAGCGAGGTCTGCCAAGGCCGGAATGATGCGCTTCACATCCGCCGATTCCGCGACGGCGGCATGCGTTGTGTTCGCACCAATCGCAACGCCCGCATCGCTCACGCGGATGAATGACAAATCTTTCAGATGCGAAATGTCGATGAGGTCGGAGGGACTTGCCAGCCGCATCTTCATCGCTGCGATCAATGTCTGCCCGCCTGCCAACAGTTTGGCATCCGGCGAGCGCGCCAGCATCGCCTGCGCATCGTCCAGAGATTTCGCGCGATGATAATTGAACGAATAGGGGATCATGCCACAGCCATGCGTTTGGCCGCGTCCTCGATGGACGAGACGATGTTGTGATAGCCCGTGCAGCGGCAGATATTGCCTTCCAGTTCGTGCCGGATTTTATCGCGGTCGAGATCGGGCACACGCCGGATCATGTCCACTGCCGTCATGATCATGCCCGGCGTGCAGAAGCCACATTGCAGACCGTGGTTTTCGCGAAACGCTTCCTGCACGGGATGCAGCACACCGTCTTTTGCGAGGCCCTCGATGGTGAGTACGTCCGCGCCTTCGGCTTGCGCGACGAACATCGAACACGATTTCACCGCGCGGCCATTTACATGCACCACGCACGCGCCGCATTGGCTCGTGTCGCAACCGACATGCGTGCCGGTCAGCCGCAAATGCTCGCGCAGGAAATAAACCAGCAGCGTGCGGTCCTCGACGTCGGCGGACACAGGCTTGCCGTTCACGTTCATCGAAACTTGGGTCATCGGGAAAATTCCTTTGTGCGGCAATGGTCCGCCATCTGTCGGGGCGCGGTCAAGCGTGCGCTCATAATACGACGCCGAAAAGAATGAGCAGGATCACGATGATCGCGATAAGGCCGATCATCCAGATTTCGGGTTTGAGGCCTTCGCGCGGCCGCGCCGTGCCGAGGTCCACCATCGGCGGCGGCATGATTTCCTCGGCCAGCGCGGCTTCTGGCATCAGCCCGACATTTTCGGGTTCGGGCGCCAATTGCGGCGAAACCGCCACGGCGAAGCGGGTGAAGAAATCGTCGGCGATCTGTTTGGCTGCCCCGTCGATCAGCCGCTGGCCGATCTGGGCGAGCTTGCCGCCGACCGTCGCATGGGCCGTGTAGGAGAGGACCGTGCCATTGCCTTCCGGGGCCAGCAGCACCTCCGCCTCGCCCCGCGCGAAGCCCGCCACGCCGCCCTGACCCTCGCCCTTGAGGACACAGCGATGGGGCGGGTCGAGTTCCGTCAGCCCCACTTTGCCCGCGAAAGTCGCCTTCACCGGCCCAATCTTGAGCGTTGCTTTGGCGAGGAAATCCGTGTCGCTGGTGCGTTCCATGCTCTCACAGCCCGGAATACAGGTTTTCAGCACCTCCGGGTCCAGAATGGCGTTCCAGACGGTTTCGGGCGGGGCGGGGATGAGATAGCGGCCAGTAAAATCCATGGCCTAGCGATAACTTATTGGGCCGAGGATTGGTACGGGGTTCCGTTCTTCCCGCCCGTTCATGATTGTGCTAATTTTGGGGCAATAAAATGGGGCGTTGGGGATGGAAACAGCACTCGGTGGCTCGCAAAGCTTGGGCGAGGCGGCCTTTCAGATCACGGGCCTCGTCAAATGGTTCGACCTTGCGAAGGGTTACGGCTTCATCACGCCGTCGGCCGGCGGCGAAACCGATGTGCTTCTGCATCAGACCTGCGTAAGGCAATCCGGATTCAAAGCCGCCTATGAAGGCGCGCGCGTTGTATGCGAAGCGGTGCAGGGGCCGAAGGGTTTGCAGGCGCGCCGCATTATCTCACTCGACAATTCCACGGCAGCACCTCAGGCGCATGCAACCGCGCATCCGCGCTATACAGCCGAGCCGCGCGGGCCTGCGTTCGACGCCACGGTGAAATGGTTCAATCGCGGCAAGGGTTATGGCTTTGTTTCACGGGGGCCGAATACGCCGGACATCTTCATCCATATGGAAACGCTGCGCCGCTACGGCATTCGCGAATTGCACGAAGGCCAACGCGTGCGCGTGCGCGCGGGTGACGGGCCGAAGGGCGAGTTGGCGGCTGAGATCACGGTTGTGGATTCTTAAATTTCTTCCAGACTGTTATAATCCATCACATTGTCATTGCCCGACCCTGAGCTTTTTGCGAAGGGTCCGGGCAACCCAATTTGTTTTTCGGAAAATTTGATCGCCCGGACTAGCCGGGCGATGACGGAAGATAGATGGATTGGCGAAGCGTTCGGTAGTAAGGACAATCATCATGCGGCGTTCGGCGTTTCTGTTTGCGTTCCTGCTTGCGCCTGCGCTGGCGTTTGCCGAAATCACTGGCCCGCAAGCCCCGCTTCCCACCACGAGCATCACCATCGACACCGATCACGGGCCTGCCACGTTCAAGGTCGAGCTTGCCACCACGCCGGCCACGCAGGAGGCGGGCCTCATGTTTCGCAAGGTCATGGCACCCAATGCGGGCATGCTGTTCGATTTCCGCACGCCTGTGATGATCAGTTTCTGGATGAAGAACACGATCCTGCCGCTGGACATGATTTTCATCCGTAATGACGGGACGATCTCCTCCATCGCGCCGGACACCACGCCCTATTCGACGGATTCCATTCCGGCCACTGAGCCTGTGCGCGCCGTGCTGGAGATCAATGCGGGCCGTTCGGCGGCGCTGGGCATCTTCCCCGGCGAGAAGGTTCACGGCGCGATTTTCACCGGACGTTGAAGGCGGGGGCGTGAGCGTGTAAGCACCCGCCCGGACGGGGCGTGGCGCAGTCTGGTAGCGCATCTGCTTTGGGAGCAGAGGGTCGTGTGTTCGAATCACACCGCCCCGACCACTCTGTGCGGCGCGGCCGCGAAGGATGTCCACCGAAGCCTTGGCGTAGGTGGACTGGTGATGCTTCCGCCGCTTCGGATGGCGGGCTGGTTAAGAGGAGAGTGTCATGCGCGCGCGCATCTACCGTCCGGCGAAGAACGCCATGCAATCGGGCCGGGCGCTGACCAAGAAATGGCTGCTGGAATACGAGCCAGCCAGCGCGAGCGCGCCCGATCCGCTGATGGGCTGGACCAGCTCCACCGACATGCTCCAGCAGGTGCAGCTTGAATTCGACACGCGCGAGGAAGCGATGGCCTATGCCGTGAAGCTCGGCATCGACTATCAGGTGTTCGAGCCGCACGACATCAGACGCGCGCCGAAATCATACTCGGATAATTTCCGCTTCGACCGTAAGGTGCCGTGGTCGCACTGATGCGGCCCCGTAGCTCAATGGATAGAGCACCAGCCTTCTAAGCTGCGATATGCAGGTTCGATTCCTGCCGGGGTCGCCACTCTCTCGCGCGTCAGTGCCCCGTTGCGTCCGCGCCGCGGCTGGCTTCGAACAGGAACCAGTTGCGCTTCTCCGCTGCGTCGATGAAGTTTTCCAACAGGCTGGCGGTGGCGACGTCCTCATGCTTGTCGCAGAGATCGTGTGCCTTGCGCATGGCGGCGATGGTCGCCTTGTTGTCGTTCATCAGATCGCGCAGCATTTCGAGCGGCGGCACGAAATCGGCGTCGTTGTCCTTGATCGACTGGTGGCGCGTGATGTCGCCGATGGAACGCAGCGTGGTGCCGCCCAGCTTGCGCACGCGCTCTGCGATTGGGTCGGTGGTGTCGTAAATCTCCGACGCCTGCTCGTCGAGCAGCAAATGGTAGGAGCGGAAGTGCGGTCCGCTGACATGCCAATGGAAATTCTTGGTTTTCATGTAGAGCGCGAACGTATCGGCGAGAAGCCCGTTCAGCGCCTCGGAAATCTTCTTGACCGCAGCCGCCGACAGGTCGGTCGGTGTGTCGAGGGCGGCTGTGGCGAGAACGCGGGACTTGTCTTTCTTCATCTTGGCCATGATCAATCCTGTGCGGTTCGGAAAGGAACGTGCTGGCGCAATTAAAGTTCCTGCCCGCGCGGCTTACAAGCCCCCAGTTTCTGTGGAAACATGAAGGTCAGAACACAAGGGAGCACGCCATGGCCGCGCACGAGGACATTCTCTACGACGTGAAGGACCGTATCGCGACCATCACGCTGAACCGGCCGGACCGCCTCAATGCTTATACCGACCGCATGTCGCGCAACATCCGCGTGGCCGTGGCGGAGGCGGCGCAGGATTCCGGCGTGCGCGTGATTGTGCTGACGGGCGCGGGGCGCGGCTTCTGTTCCGGTGCGGACATGGATGTGCTGACCAACATTGCGGGCGGCACGCGCGAGGACGGCGAGCATGCGCATGTCGCGGGCGACGCATTCCATTCGCATTTGGGGCCGCCGCTCCACACCGAATTCGCGGACATGCGCCGCTTTGCCTATTTCATGCGCGCGAAGAAGCCGATCATCGCCGCGATCAACGGACCGGTGGCGGGCATTGGCCTGGTGATGGCGCTTTACGCGGATTTGCGTTTCGCCAGCGAAAAATCGGTGCTGACGACGTCTTTCGCGCAACGCGGGCTAATTGCCGAGCACGGCATTTCGTGGCTGCTGCCGAAGCTCCTGGGACCGGCACACGCGCTGGACCTGTTGCTTTCCGCCCGCAAGGTGACACCGGCAGAGGCCGAACGCATCGGCCTCGTCAACAAGGTGTTTCCTGCGGAAACATTCATGGCCGACGTGATGGCCTATGCGCGCGGGCTGGCCGAGACGGTGTCGCCGCGCTCCATGGCCGTGATGAAGGCGCAGGTGTGGAAGGCCTGTTTTCAGACTTTCGGCGAGGCGCTGGCCGTGGCCGACACCGAAATGCCGCTGAGCTTCAAGACGCCGGACTTCAAGGAAGGCGTCAGCCACTTCCTCGAAAAGCGCGCGCCGAACTTCGCCGATATCTGAATCGCCTGAAATTGCAAGATTGACGGGCGCGCCGGCGGGACTAAAAGGCGGCCCTCGGGCAGCTATCCGCCCGTTCGGGGCAAGGCATGAAGATCGTCGTCGGCACATGGTCGAACTGGTCAGGCGGCGTATCCTGCAGGCCGCGCACGATCCTCGCCCCCAAGGATGAGGTCGATCTCGCCGCCGCCGTGCGCAAATCCGATGGGCCGGTGCGTGTGCCGGGCGCGGGCCATTCCTTCACGCCGCTGAACGAGACTGACGGCACGCTGATCGATCTGGCGGCGTTTGCGGGCCTGCGCCGTGTGGACCGCGAGGCGGGGGTGGTGACGCTGGGCGCCGCCACGCCCATCTGGGCGATTGGGCCGCTGATCCATCCCGAGGGCTTCGGCCTCAAAAATCAGGGCGATATCGACCGGCAGACGCTGGCGGGTGCTGTGGGCACCGGCACGCATGGCACGGGGCCTTCGCTGGGCAGCTTCTCCGCCGAGGTCGCGGGCTTCCGGCTGGTGCTGGCCAGCGGCGAGGTGCTGGAATGTTCGGCCACGGAGAATCCGGAGATTTTCGAAGGCGGCCGGCTTTCGCTTGGGCTGCTGGGTGTCATGACGGAAATTTCCATCCGCGTGCGGCCAGCGTTCAAGCTTGTTGAAAAACAATTCCTTCTGCCCATCGATGAATTGTTCGAGCAGCTCGATCTGCTGATTGCGTCGAACAGGCATTTCGAATTCTTCTGGTTTCCGTATGCCGACCGCGCCGTGTGCAAGACGCTCAACGAATCCACCGAGGCCGCGCCCGCGCCACTCGATGCCGCAGCGATGAAAAAGCGCGGCAAGAATGTCGGCATCGACGCGCGCGTGTTCGCCACCATCAACGAAATATTGCCTTACGCGCCGTTTCTGGTGCGGCCCGCGCATCGTTTGTTTTCACAGCTGATGCCGTCGCCGACGCGCGCGCGCTGGAGCCATGAAATTTTTCCTAGCCCGCGCAACATCCGCTTCAACGAGATGGAATATGCCGTGCCCGCCGCGAGCGGGCCAGAATGCCTGCAGGCCGTCGCCACCGCCATCCGCAAGCGGCACATCAATACGGGTTTTCCCATAGAGTACCGCACCGTCGCCGCCGACGATGTGTGGCTCAGTCCATTCTACAAACGCGCCTCGGCCACGATTGCCGTGCATCAATACCATCGCGTGAACACGGACAAATTGTTCGATGCCTGCGAGGCCGTGTTCCGCCGTTTTGACGGACGGCCGCACTGGGGCAAACGTCACACGCGCTCGCGAAGTGAATTGCGCCATCTCTATCCGGAGTTCGAACGCTTCCGCGCCCTGCGCCGCAAGCTCGATCCGAAGGGCAAGTTTCTCAATCCGTATTTGCGCGAATTGTTCGAGTAGCTACGCCAGCTTCCGATAAAAACACACCGGCGCGCCCGTGTGGCAGGCGGGGCCGAGTTGATCGACTTTCATCAGCAGTGCGTCGCCATCGCAATCGATCCATGCTTCGACGAGGCGTTGCGTGTGGCCCGATGTTGCGCCCTTGCGCCAAAGCTCCTTGCGCGAACGCGACCAATAGGTGACTTCGCCGGTCGAAAGCGTGCGCTCCAGCGCGTCGGCATTCATCCATGCGAGCATGAGCACAGCACCCGTCGCAGCACTTTGCGCGATGACGGGCACAAGCCCGTTCGCGTCGAACGCGACTTGCGAGAGGAAATCTTCGCGGGAAAGCGTGTCGGTCATCACGCCGCTATATAATGCGCCAGCCCATTTTCCAAATCGGCGATGAGATCGCCCGCATCCTCCAGCCCTGCATGAATGCGCACGACCGGACCTTCGGCTTTGAAGGGCCGTGCGGTGCGCGTGATATGCGCCGGCACAATGAGGCTTTCATAACCGCCCCAGGAATAGCCAAGCCCGAACAGCTTCAGCGAATCCATGAAGGCGGCGAGCGATGTTTCGGGCGCGGGCTTCAGCACCACGCCGAAAAGCCCACTGGCGCCTTTGAAATCGCGTTTCCACAACGCATGGCCGGGATCGCTTTCCAGCGCCGGATAGAGCACGCGCGAAACGGCAGGGTGTTTTTCCAGCCATCGCGCCAGCGTAAGCGCCGTTTCACCGTGACGCGCAAGCCGCACCGCCATAGTGCGAAGGCCGCGCAGGCCCAGAAAGCAATCATCACCGCTTGCGTACAATCCCATATTGCCGTGGATATCCAGAAGCCGCGTTGCGTGGCGCTCATTCGCTGTGACGTAACCCAGCATCACATCGGCATGGCCGCCGATATATTTCGTCGCCGCCTGTATCGAAATATCCGCGCCATGCGCCAGCGGCTTGAACAACAGCGGTGTTGCCCAGGTGTTGTCCATCAGCACGGATGCACCGCGCGCATGCACCGCTTCGGCGATGGCCGGAATGTCCTGCATCTCAAACGTCAACGAGCCGGGGCTTTCGCAGAAAACGGCTTTGGTGTTCGGCTTCATCAGCTCGGCAATGCCCGCGCCGATCAGCGGGTCGTAATAGGTCGTCTCGATGCCAAGCCGTTTGTACGTGCGGTCGCAGATTTTGCGCGCCGGTTCATAACAATTGTCCACCATCAGCAGATGATCGCCTGCGCCGCACACGGAAAGAATGGCCAGCGCAATCGCGTTCAGGCCAGACGGACAAACCACCGTTCGCGCGCCGCCTTCCAGCTCCGTGATCGCATCTTCGAAACTGCGCGACGTCGGCGTGCCGCGCCTGCCGTAAGTATAGGGCGGCTTGCCGTGCTGGAGGTCCGCGTAATTGCGATAGAGAATCGTGGATGCGCGATAGACCGGCGTGTTGATCGCGCCGAAATGCTCATCACTCATCCGTCCTGCGTGCGTCGCGACGGTTTCGTCTTTGGGCGGCTTGTCGTTCGTCATGCGCTGTTTATTGCGGTTCCGGCAACATCGGTGGATCGTGCGGCTTCATTTCGAGAATAGTACGCAGAGGCCGGTCGAATGCCCATGTCATGAGTGCAGCGACCGCGCCGATAGCCGCGCACAGCAGGAAGAACTGTACCTTGTCCATCTGGCTGAAGAAACTGCCGATATAACCTTGAAGCTGATTGCCGGTGAAGCTGGTGATGAACCAAAGCCCCATCATTGCCGAGAGAATCTGCGCAGGCGCCACGCGCGCCACCAGCGCCAACCCGATGGGCGAGAGATAAAGTTCGCCGAACGTGATCACCGCGAAAAACCCAAGCAGCCAAAGCCAGCTTGCCTGCCCGTTGGGCCCCGTGACATAGGCTGCCGCGGCCATAATGATATAGGACGCAGCCAACATGAGATTACCCAATGCCATCTTGTTGACGGTGGAAGGCTCCTTGCTCCGCTTGGCTTGCCATCCCCAAAAGCCCACGACGAGCGGCGTGAAGGCAAAGATCATGAACGGATTGAACGACTGAAACCATGTGACATCAATTTTCCAGTCAATGATTCCAGGAATCAAGCGGCGGTCCGTAAAATTCTGCGCCCAGAGATTGATCGTATTGCCTTGCTGTTCATAGACTGCCCAGAACAATGTCGTGGGGATGCAGAGCACGATAAGCGCCATGACCGCTTTCCAGTCGTTCGCGGTAAGCGGCTTTTTTTCTTCGGCGTGGCTTTTGAGATTTGCGATGCGATCGGGAGGAAGCGTGCGCAACGCAAACATGTAGATGATCTGACCGACCACCATGCCGACACCTGCGGCGAAGAAACCCCAATGATAACCGAAGCTCGGACTCTCTCCGAGGCTGCCACACACAAGCGGCGAGAAAAATGCGCCGACGTTGATGCCGACATAGAAGATGGAATAAGCGCGGTCGATGCGACTGTCGCCCGCTTTGTAGAGGTTTCCGACCTGCGTGGAGATGTTCGGCTTGAAGAATCCGTTGCCGATGATGAGCAGCAACAATCCGACGAACAGAAACTGCGGTGCCATCAGCACGAATTCGCCAGCCGCCATGATAATGCCGCCGACGATTACGCTGCGGCGCTGGCCCAGCCATCGGTCCGCGATGATGCCGCCGAAGAACGGCGTCAGATACACGAATGCGGTGTAATTGCCGTAGATCACCGACGACAACGGTTGAACGCCCAACGGCCTGCCGCCGTTGAAGATATATTCGAATATCTCCTTCAACGTATGATAACCAAGAACGCTGTCAACCTGGGGATGCAGCAGCAGATAATTCGTCAGATAGAGAACAAGGATCGCGCGCATTCCGTAATACGAAAAGCGTTCCCACATTTCCGTTGTAAACAGATAGGTCAGCCCGCGTGGATGCCCGAACAGCTCGGCTTCGCGCGGTGCGCCATCAATGATCGCCAAATTGGACTCCCCGGTTTCCAGCTCGGTCAGTCTGCCCCGAAATTCGGGCCGGGGGAAATGGCCTCGCGGCTGTGATCAGCTGCCCGGCGGCGGTTCCACATAGCGCTGCTCGCGCGCGTAAGGCTCAAAACCCATGCGCTGATAGAGCGGCAATGCGCGCGCATGATCGAGCGTGCAGGTGTTGACCAGCAGCCGTGAAATGGGCCGCGCCCAGGCAATCGCCACGGCCTGATAGAGAAAGAAAAATCCAAGACCGCGCCCCACATATTCCGGAATCAGTCCGAAATAGGCGAGGTTGGCGGTGTGCCCGTCGCGGAAATCGATTTCCGCCATGCCGGCCGGGCAGCCATCGACATAGAGCACGTAAAGCTCCAGTTGCGGCGCATGCAGCACGGCGGCAAGCGCGTCATCGTCCAGCTTCTTGCGATCCACCCAATAATATTCGCGGCCGACCTCGTGATAGAGATAGCGGTAGAAATGCAGTGGCGGATTTTCTGCGCGCAGAATGGCGATCTTGCCCTTGGGCTGCGGCGGTGCCAGCGTCGCTGGCTTCGCCATCATTTCGAGGAACGTGACGGTCATCGGAATGCGGACAGGCACGGGCATCGCTTCTGCCATGGCGTCAGCCTGTTTCGACCGGCACGTCGTTGCGCGAACCCCATTCGGCCCATGAGCCATCATAAAGCGCCACGGATTTTGCGCCCGCCACATTCAGCGCCAGCATCGCGATAGCGGCAGTGACGCCGGAACCGCAACTCGTGACGATGGGTTTGGTAAGATCGACGTCGCGGTCCTTGAAGATATGCGAAAGCTCACCAGCCGGTTTCAGCGTGCCGTCAGCCGCCGTTAGCTCCGCATATGGAATATTGATGGCGCCAGGAATATGTCCGCCGCGAATGCCGGGGCGCGGCTCGGGCACCGTGGCGGTGAAACGCGGCGCCCCGCGCGCATCCACCACCTGTTCGGTGTGTGAGGCGAGATTGGCGCGCATCTGGTCGAAATCCCGCACCACCGCGTGATTGTAATGCGGCGTGAAATGACGCTGCGTCAGATGCCGCTCCATGTCTTCCAGCGGGCGATTCTCGCGCCGCCATTTGGGCAATCCGCCGTCCAACACAGCCACATATTCATGGCCCATCGCGCGCAGCATCCACCACGCCCGCGCGGCGGAATAAATCCCCGCGCCGTCATAGACGACGATCAGATTGCCATCGCCCAGACCGAGCTTGCGCATCCGGCTGGCGAATTTCGGCGCAGGGGCGAGCATGTGCGGATAGGGCGATGTCTCGTCGGACAGATCGTCGATGTCGAAGAACACCGCGCGCGGAATATGCGCGGCGGCATATTCTTCCTTCGCGTCGCGGCCCGCTTGCGGCAGATACCATGAGGCATCGGCGATGCGGACATCCGGGGCATTGAGGTGATCGGCCAGCCATTCGGTGGAG
>DATCEI010000173.1:0-15970 GCA_036510185.1 Rhizomicrobium sp.
CAGCGAGGTCTCGTAATCCGGATCGCCCGCCGTGACGAAGGGGACGAAGGCGGCGCGGTTGGCCTTCTTCAGCGCGGCGAAGGTGGCGGCGATGCGGCTCATATCTCTTCCCCCAGCGCGGCCGCCGCGGAGAACACGTCCTTGTCGCCGCGGCCGGAAAGACACACGGCGATGATCTTGTCCTTCTCCATCTGCGGCGCGATGCGCATGACGTGGGCGATGGCGTGGCTCGGTTCTAGCGCGGGAATGATGCCTTCGAGCTTGCTCAGCAAGGTGAAGGCTTCGAGGGCTTCGGCATCGGTCGCGGAGAAATATTTCACACGGCCCTGATCTTTCAGCCAGGAATGTTCCGGTCCCACGCCCGGATAATCGAGGCCCGCCGAAATTGAATGCGCTTCGATCACCTGTCCGTCGCTGTCTTGCAACAGATAGGACCGTGCGCCGTGCAGCACGCCGGGCGAGCCTTTGGAGATCGTGGCAGCGTGGCGCGGCGTTTCCACGCCCTCGCCTGCTGCTTCGACGCCGTGGATTTCCACGTCGCGGTCGTCGAGAAACGGATGGAACATGCCGATGGCGTTGGAGCCGCCGCCGATGCACGCAACGACAAGATCGGGCAAACGGTTTTCGCGTTCCAGCATTTGCGCGCGCGTTTCATTGCCGATCACGGTTTGAAAATCGCGCACCATCGCAGGATACGGATGCGGGCCAGCCGCAGAGCCGATGATGTAAAATGTGTCGTGCACATTGGCGACCCAATCGCGCAACGCTTCGTTCATCGCGTCTTTCAGCGTGCGCGAACCGGACGTCACGCCGCGCACTTCCGCGCCCAGCAGCTTCATCCGAAACACGTTCGGTTTCTGCCGTTCGATATCCACTTCGCCCATGTAAACGATGCAGGGCAGACCGAAGCGCGAGGCGACCGTTGCGGTGGCGACGCCGTGCTGGCCCGCGCCGGTTTCCGCGATGATGCGCGTTTTTCCCATGCGGCGCGCGAGCAGAATCTGGCCAAGGCAATTGTTGATTTTGTGCGCGCCGGTGTGATTGAGGTCTTCGCGCTTGAGATAAATCTTCGCGCCGCCGAGATGCTCCGTCAGCCGCTCCGCAAAATAAAGCGGGCTTTCGCGGCCGACATAATTCTTCAGCAGACCATCGAGTTCGGTTTGAAACGATGGATCGCGTTTGGCTTCTTCGTAGGCGCGTTCGAGATCGAGCACGAGCGGCATCAGCGTTTCGGCGACGAAGCGTCCGCCGTAAGCACCGAAATGCCCGCGAATATCGGGGCCAGTGCGAAAGGAATTGACGGTCATGGCGCGACCGCCATGTGCGTCGCGCGCGCGGCGGATACGAAATCGCGGATCATGTCGGCGCATTTCACGCCGGGGGCGGTTTCGACTCCGGATGAAACATCCACGCCCGGCGCGTTGCTGATCTCAATCGCGCGCGCGACATTCTCCGTGTTCAATCCGCCAGCCAGTAGCCAAGGCCGTGTGAAATTGCGGCCCTTCAGCAATTGCCAGTCGAAGGCCGCGCCATGCCCGCCTTCGCGCGTGGCGCCCGCTGGCGCTTTCGCATCGAACAGAAACATCTCCGCGACATCTTCGTATTTGGCGATGCTGTTCAAATCACTCGGCTCCGCAATGGCGACGGCCTTGATGATAGGGGCTCCAAAGAGACCGTGGATAGAAGCGACTCGCTCCGGGGACTCAAGCCCGTGTAATTGAATGAAATCGGGGCGGATGGCAGCGACCGCCGCCTGCATGTCCTCGTCGCGGGCGTCAGCGAACACGGCCACGATCCGCGCGCGACCTCGCAGGCGTTCAGCCAGCATCGCGGCGACGTCGATGGGCAGGTTTCGCGGCGATCCCACATGGAACATCAAACCGGCGAAATCCGCGCCCGCGCGCACCGCCGCGTCGGCGGCTTCGGCCGAATTGAGTCCACAGATTTTGACGAGCGGTGCCATGGGGCGGGCCTTATCGCTGCCCGGTCGCGGGAAATCAAGGAAATGGGATTAAACGGCGTCCGGCGCGAGAATTTCCGCCGCGATCGTTCGCGCGGCAGCGGCCGGATCGGACGCCGCCGTGATGGGCCGCCCGATGACGAGGATATCCGCACCCGCGTGCATGGCCTCAAGTGGCGTGGTCAGGCGGCGCTGGTCGCCGCGATGGCTGCCGACCGGGCGAATACCGGGCGTCACAATCAGGCAATCCGGGCCGCAAGCCTCGCGGATCGCCGCAATCTCGTGCGGGCTGCATACGACGCCATCGAGGCCCGTGGATTTGGCCAGCCGGGCAAGCCGCAGCACCTGCTCCCGCATGTCGCCGTTCTGGCCCACCATTTCGAGATCGCTCTCCTCCATGGAGGTCAGCACGGTCACGCCCAGTACGCGGGGCCGGGCTTCCGATTCGGCGGCGGCCTCGATAGCCGCGCGGATCATCGCCACGCTGCCGGAGACATGGATGTTGAACATGGCCGCACCGGTGGAGGCGATGGCGCGCGCCGCACCGGCAACCGTGTTGGGGATGTCGTGGAATTTCACGTCCGCGAAGACCGGCAGGCCCAGCTCGACGATGGCGCAGACGCCATCCGGCCCATTCGCCGTGATAAATTCGAGGCCGACCTTCAGCCCGCCAACATGCGGCTTGAGGCCCTTGGCCAATTCGACCGCGCGATAGAGATCGGGCGTGTCGAGCGCGACGAAAATCGGGTTTGTGAATCTGTGGTGCTTCATATCGCCGCAGTTTTAGGAGAACCACCCGCCAGCGGCAAGACGGAATCGCCTGACAAGGTTTATGCGCGCGGACTATCGCCGGTATTGAGCTTTTCGCGCAACTCTTTGCCGGTGCGGAAAAACGGCGCGCGCTTTTCATCGACGGTTACGGCTGTGCCGGTGCGCGGATTTCGGCCCATGCGCGCCGGCCGCACCTTCACCGAAAATGCTCCGAAGCCCCGCAATTCCACGCGGTCGCCGCTGGCCAGCGCCCTGGAAATCTCATCCAGCACGGTGGAGACGATTCGCTCGACATCGCGGTGGTAGAGATGCGGATAGCGCTGCGTCAGGCGCGCAACCAGTTCCGACTTGATCATTCCTGCCCCCGGGAGGACATCCCCAAAGCCGGAATCTTGCACCAAGCCCCTCCGGCCAATCACAAACCTGTCAGAGTGGCGGGGGAGCGTCAATGGAAGTCCCTGAACCGCAAGAGCTTTTTTCACCCTGTGGCACAAAAGGCGCAATGCGCAAAGAACCGTACTTCTCCACCATCGCCAAATCCCCATCCAAAAACGCGCCGCATGACAGGATTGACTTTGCACAGCACACTTTTCGGCCACTTTTCATGCCTAATTCCGAACAAATTTCCTGCGGTGCGACTTTAAGCATAAGGGGACTGCGCGGATTGCCGCAGCTTCATCAACAGCGAATTTCGTGCTTAACTTTTCTGACTCGTGCACAACAAAGCGCCGGGGAGGCGCGCCAGGGGGAAGTATGTCAGCCGAAGTTATCGGCCTCTATGGGCCATACGAGCCTGAACGCGTAAGGACGAACCAGAAAGTTATCGAGGAGCTGGAACGGCTGCTCGAAGCCGCCAAATCCGGCGATGTTGTTGGTCTGGCAGGGGCTTATCTGCACAAGGATAAATTCGTTTCTTATTCCCATGCCGGTGTCGTGAATGGCTACGGCATTCTGGGCGGGCTGGAGTGCCTGAAGGAAAAATTGCTGCGGATTTCAGTGCCTCACGAATAGGCATTTTTTCAAATTCCGAAAACCAAAGGCGCCCGGTTTGATCCGAGCGCCTTTTTCATTTGAGGAGTGAAGAGGTGTCTATTCCTCGTCCTTCTCTTCTTTCTCGTCGCCGTCATCGCCCTTCTTGCGAAGTGCTGCGCCCAGAATGTCGCCCAGCGACGCGCCTGAGTCGGACGAGCCGTATTGCGCCACGGCGTCTTTCTCTTCGGAGATTTCGCGCGCCTTGATGGAGAGCGAAATCTTGCGGCTGGCTTTATCGACGCTGGTGATCATCGCATCGACCTTGTCGCCGACGCCGAAGCGCTCGGGGCGCTGGTCGGCGCGGTCGCGGGCCAGATCGCTGCGGCGGATGAACGCTTTCACGCCATCGGCAAGGCTGACTTCGATGCCGCCATCGTTCACTTCCGTGACGGCGACGGTGACGACGGAGCCCTTCTTCAGCGGCCCCACCTTCTCCATCGGGTCATCGCCAAGCTGCTTGATGCCGAGGCTGACACGTTCCTTCTCCGGATCGATGTCGAGCACGCGGGCCTTGACCATGTCGCCTTTCTTGTAATCGGCGGCGGCGGCTTCGCCCTGCTTGTCCCACGAGATGTCGGACAGATGCACCATGCCGTCGATATCGCTGTCGAGGCCGACGAAAATGCCGAATTCGGTGATCGACTTGATCTCGCCTTCGATGTCGGTGCCGGGCGGATGGTTCGCAGCAAACGCCTGCCACGGATTGTCCATGCACTGCTTGAGGCCCAGCGAAATGCGGCGCTTGTTGGAATCGACTTCCAGCACCTGCACGTCCACGTCCTGATTGGGCGTGACGATCTTCGACGGGGCGACGTTCTTCTTCACCCAGCTCATTTCGCTGACGTGGACGAGTCCTTCGACGCCCGGCTCCAGTTCAACAAACGCGCCGTAATCGGTGACGTTGGTGACTTTGCCCTGCATGCGCGCGCCGACGGGATATTTCGCGCCCACGCCTTCCCACGGATCGGTCTGCAGCTGCTTCATGCCCAGGGAGATGCGCTGTGTGTCGTGGTTGATCTTGATGATCTGCACGGTGACGTTCTGGCCGACGCTGAGCACTTCGGTCGGATGGCTGACGCGACGCCATGCAATGTCGGTGACGTGCAGCAAACCATCGACGCCGCCCAAATCCACGAACGCGCCGTAATCGGTGATGTTCTTCACCGTGCCTTCGATGACCTGCTTCTCCTGCAGGCTGGCGACAAGCGACGTGCGTTCCTCGGCGCGGCGTTCTTCCAGAACCGCGCGGCGCGACACGACGATGTTGCCGCGGCGGCGATCCATTTTCAGGATCTGGAAAAGCTGCGGCTGGTTCATCAGCGGGCCGACATCGCGCATCGGGCGCACATCGACCTGCGAACCCGGAAGGAACGCGACCGCGCCGTCGAGATCGACGGTGAAGCCGCCTTTGACGCGGCCGAAGATCACGCCGGTGACGCGCGTGGTTTCATTGAAGGCGCGTTCCAGACGCACCCAGCTTTCCTCGCGGCGGGCCTTGTCACGCGATAGCACCGCTTCGCCCAGCGCGTTCTCCACGCGCTCCAGATAGACCTCGACCTCGTCGCCGATCTTGATGTTCGACGGCAGGCCCGGCATCGAAAATTCTTTCAGCGGCACGCGGCCTTCTGTTTTCAGGCCCACATCGACGACGGCGAAATCGTTTTCGATGCCGACGATCTTGCCGCGGATGACATTGCCTTCCTGCGGGGACTGGGTGGTGAAGCTCGCCTCGAGCATGGCGGCGAAATCTTCGCGGCTGGGCGTGGCGATGGACTGGGTGGCGGCTCTTGCCATTGGTTCGGTTCAATTCTGTTTATGCCGGTCCGCCTCCGCACTGGGTGCTTCGGCGCGACGGACTTCCAGACGGGCGCGAACCCGCGAGGTGGTTTGGTTGTCGATGAATTCGCTGCCTTGCCGATAAGGCCGCCGGGTCTCCTTAACCCCTGTGGCGAGCCTTGAGCGCTGCCTCGACCTTGGGTTTGACCAATGCGAGGGCGGCGGCGAACGCGGCGTCTATATCCAAATGCGTGGTGTCGAGCAAGGCCGCGTCGGCGGCGGCCACAAGCGGCGAGATGGGCCGCGAGCGGTCGGCGGCGTCGCGCGCGTTGATCTCGGCGAGTACCTCCGGCTCATCGCGCATGATGCTAAGCGCCTTGAGTTCCAGCCAGCGGCGATGCGCGCGCGCGGAGGGATCCGCATCCACAAAGAGTTTTGCCGCCGCGTCCGGCGCGATGACGGTTCCGATATCGCGGCCATCCATCACCGCGCCATCTCCACCGCCCGGTGGTTGGACAAGGAACTCCCGCTGGAAGGCGAGCAACGCCGCGCGCACTTCGGGAATGGCTGCAACATGAGACGACGCGCGGCCCACGACATCGCTGCGAATGGCCGGATCGCCCGCGCGCGAAAGATCGATGGCATGTGCGCCTTTCATGGCGTCAGCCGCGTTTGTCGGATCGCCCTTCGCCGCAAGCACCGCCAATGCCGTCAGCCGATAGAGCGCACCGGAGTCCAGATGCGCAAAACCGAAATGGCCCGCGAGTTTTTTCGCCAGCGTGCCCTTGCCCGACGCAGCGGTGCCATCGACGGCAATAACGACGGTCATTGAAAATCTGCTCCGAGATTTGTCATCAGCGATTCAAATTCGGGAAAGCTTGTCGCGATCATGGACACATCGTCCACGGTCACGGCGTCGCGCGAGGCGAAGCCCATCGTGAGAAATGACATCGCGATGCGGTGATCCATATGCGTGGCAACCGTGCCACCGCCTTTGACGCCATCGGCGCCCGCGCCGTCCACGATCATGCCATCTTCGGTTTCCTCGACGCGCACACCATTCGCGCAAAGGCCCGCAACGACGGCCGCGAGGCGATCGCTTTCCTTCACGCGCAATTCCTCCAGTCCGCGCATGATCGTGCGGCCTTCGGCAAACGATGCGGCCACGGCAAGAATGGGATATTCGTCGATCATCGCGGGCGCACGATCCGGCGGCACATCCACGCCTTTCAGGTTTGAAAAGCGCGCAACGAGATCGCCGATTTTTTCGCCGCCGCTTTCGCGCGCGTTGACGATGGAAATATCCGCGCCCATTTCCCGCAGCGTTTCGATGAGGCCGATGCGACGTTCATTGAGCAGCATCGAGGGAATCGAAACTTCCGATCCCGGCACGATCAACGCCGCGACAAGTGGAAACGCGGCGGAGGATGGATCGCGCGGCACATCGACCTGCGTGGGCTTCAATTCAGCCTCACCCATCAGATAAATCGCTTCGCCATCGGCAAGCGGTTCAACGGAAATCTCCGCGCCGAATGCCGCCAGCATTTTCTCCGTGTGATCACGGGTCAGCGCGCGCTGCACGATGCGCGTTCGGCCCGGTGCATTGAGCGCCGCCAGCAGCAACGCGGACTTCACTTGCGCCGACGCCACCGTCACTTCGTAGTCGATGCAAATGGGAATACTCGCGCCATGCAGCGTGACAGGCATCAATCCGCCCTCGCCTGCCTCATACGTCGCGCCGAATTTGGTCAGCGGCTCCAGCACGCGCTTCATGGGCCTGCGCCTGAGCGAAGCATCGCCCGTGAACACCGCGCTGATGGGCGTCGTCGCCATCGCTCCCATCACCAGCCGCGAGCCGGTGCCGGAATTGCCAAAATCGAGCGGGGCCTCGGGTTCGGCAAAACCGCCTACGCCCACGCCGTGCACGCGCCATTCGCCCGCACCGGTGCGCTCCACCTTCGCACCCAGCGCCCGCATCGCTTCGGCGGTATTCAGCACGTCCTCAGCCTCGAGGAGGCCAGTGATGCGGGTTTCGCCCACCGCCAACGCCCCCAAAATGAGCGCGCGGTGGGAAATTGACTTGTCGCCCGGCACCTGAACCGCACCCATAAGGCGGCTGGAACGGCGGGTCATGCGCGAATTTGCAGGCAAACTCATAGGGATGCTTTGACATGCCGGGGCAAGCGTGGCAAACGACCCCCCTTTCGGAAACCCCATTCACGCGGGAAGCATCACCTTGGTCAAGGCAGATCTAGGAACCAAGCGCGTCTGCCCCAATTGCAGCGTGCGGTTCTACGACCTTCAAAAGCGGCCCATCGAGTGCCCAAAATGTGCATTCACCTTCGAGCCGGAGGCGCTTTATAAGCAACGCCGTCCGCGGCAGCCGGAGCCGGCGGTTGCCGTCGCCGCCGTCGCCGAAAGCGACGACGAGGAATCCGAGGATGAGGAATCCGAGGACGTTGAGGCCGAGGAAGTCGAAGAGACACTGGTCGAGGCAGAACCCGTTCTCGTCGCCGGCGAAAACGAGGACGACGAGGTCGTCGAGCAGGAAGACGATGCGGGTGTCACCGTGGTTGAACCCGATGCCGAAGCCGCCATCGTTGATCTGGAAGACGAAGAAATCGACGACGACGAAGCCGCCGACGCGCTGCTCGAAGAAGTCGAGGACGATGAGGAAGACGTCACCGGCATTATCGACGCCGATATCGAAAAGGACGACCGTTAGATTTTGAAAATGGGGCTGTAGCTCAGTTGGGAGAGCGCCTGCATGGCATGCAGGAGGTCAGCGGTTCGATCCCGCTCAGCTCCACCAGCCTACGCTGCGCAGCAGCGGAGGCTGCCACGCCGAAGCGCGTTAGCGCGTAGGCGGGCTGTATCCGGGTTCGCGCAGCTTCGGCTTGGCGAGCTAGCCTCCCTCGCGAAGAAGAGACGGGCTGTAAGCATGCAGTACGTTTACATCCTGCAAAGTGTTGCCTCAGCCGATCAGCACTACGTCGGAATTACAAAGGATTTGAAAAATCGGTTATCCAAACACAATGCCAAGGCGGTGCCCCATACTTCCAAGTATGCTCCCTGGAGACTCAATACGTATGTTGCTTTCACTGACGAAGCGCGAGCTTTTGAATTTGAAAAATACCTGAAATCGGGATCCGGGCGCAGTTTTGCAAAAAAACGGCTATGAGCCATAAATCACTTTTCTCCCCGAAAGGCCCACCTTGAGCGCGTTCACCGATGCAAGCTCGGTCCCCTCGGGCACTACCATCAATACCGACATTCTGATCGTCGGCGGCGGCCCCGCCGGTATCACGCTTGCACTGGCGCTCGCGCACAAGCCGATCAAAATGCTCATGCTGGAAAGCGGCGGCCTCGATTTCGAGCCTGCCACGCAGGCGCTGTACGAAGGCGCCGAAGACGGCTCGCCCTATCTGAAACTGGAAAATTCGCGGCTGCGTTATCTGGGCGGCAGCACGAACCATTGGGGCGGCTGGTGCAGGCCGCTGGACGCAATCGATTTCGAGGCGCGCGACTGGCTGCCGCATTCCGGCTGGCCGATCACGCGCAAGACGCTGGAGCCTTATTTCCCCCGCGCACAGGACATCGTGGAAGCAGGCGCGTTTGTCTATGACGGCGCGGACAAACTGGCGGCATCCGAAGGCACGCCGGTCAATCTCGGCAAGGGCGGCGTCTATACGACGTGGTTCCAGTTTTCCAAACAGCGCGGCAGCGTGCTGCCCACGCATTTCGGCGACCGTTACGCGGACGATCTGAAACGCATCCCCAATCTGCATGTGATGACGCATGCGAATGTCATGGGCGTGCGGCTCGCGGCGAACGCAGCAAGCGTCAATCATGTCGATGTCGCGACGCTGTCCGGCAAACATTTCACGGTGAAGCCGAAAATCGTCGTGCTGGCGGCGGGCGCGATGGAAAACGCGCGTCTGTTGCTCGCCTCCAACGACGTGATGAAAACGGGCGTTGGCAATGGCAACGATCTCGTCGGGCGCTTCTTTGCCGATCATCCCATTCCCGGCGACACGGCAACGCTGGTCTTGTTCGACGGCAATATCGCGCCCTTTTATCTGGGACCGCGCGTGTACAAGCCCGGCATTTTCCGCGCCGCATTCGCGCCGACAGACGAATACAAACGCGAAAAGCATGTGCTGGGTTCGCTCATCACGGTGGATGGCGAGGCGAAGCTCGACCCGCTGGGCGATGCGGCGGTGGCGCTCACGGCATCCGCGCTCGATATTGTGGATTCGGCCAATGCGCGCGCATTTACGCTGGGCTGCGGGCTGGAGCCGGAGCCTGATCCCGACCGCCGCCTGACGCTGACCGGCGAACGCGATGCGCTGGGCATGCCGCGTTTGAAACTTCACATGCGCATTGCCGATTCCGATTTTGCACGCTATCGCACGACTCTGAAGGAATTGGGGCGGCAATTGCTGTCATCCGGTGCAGGCATGATCCGCCTCAATCGCAAAACGCGCGCGGACTGGTTCTCCCAAATGGATTGGGGAAATCATCATATGGGCACCACGCGCATGAGCGCCGATCCGAAAACGGGCGTGGTGGATGCGAACCTCGCAGTGTATGGCGTTGCCAATCTTTATGTCGCGGGAAGTTCGGTGTTCCCCACTTACGGCGCGTCCAATCCGACGATGAATCTCGTGGCGCTGACCTTGCGGCTGGCCGATCATTTGCGGAAAGTGCTGCGATGAGCGAGTTTACCAAGCGCAATCTGCTGTTGAGCGCGGCTGCGATCCTCACCGTCGGCGCGATTGGCGCGGTGGTGGAATTGCCGAAACTGCTGCATGTGCGCGGGCATTCGCCTTATGATGACGTGATTTCCGCGACGGGCGACCCCGACAAAGCGGCGCTTATCGGCAACGCGGTGCTCCACGATTTGCCGAAATTTGATGTCGCGGCAACGGCGAAAGCTTTGCGCAAGCGCACGACGCCGGATTCGGTGACCGAAGCTTCCATGCACGATTCCGATGCGGGCAATGTGCTGGAGGCCGATGGCTGGGTATTGCCGGAAACATTGGCGCTGGCCTGCGCTGTGGCCGCGAAAGTCAACGCTTAAGTTTCGCGCGGATCAATCCGCGCAACGAATTTCCCAGAAAAATTGCATCAGCGCGGGCGAGATCGTCCGGCGTCAGAACGCTTTCCTCGCAATCTTGGTTGGCGAGCATTTCCGCGCGCATACATCCGTTCAATACGCCGGATGAAAGCGGCGGCGTCAGCAATCGTCCACCGATCTGCGCAAATACATTGGTTCGGCTGCCTTCGGTGATTTCTCCGCGTTCGTTCAGGAAGATCACTTCATCTGCGCCGCTAGCGGCATATTCACTTTCATAAAGCTCGCGCCAATTGGTTTTGTGGCGAAGAAAAATGTCTGTGCTGTTCGTTGTTTTTTGAGAGATCGCGTAAGTCCATTCCCGCACGGACGGACCAAGTAGTGCGGCAGCGCAGGCAAATTCGCCGCGTTCGTTTAACGTCAAACGCACGCGCAGATTTTCTTCTGCGCTGCCGGTTGCGCTGTTCAATGAACGCCATGCTGCACTTTCATCAAAGGAAATGTGAAAGAATTCTGCGCTTACCTTCATGCGCGCGAGATGCCGCTCGGCGCGGACGAAGCCTTTCTGCGGCTCGTAACGCAGCGTCTCGATCAGTTCGAGCGGTTTGCGCGCGGCATCGTAATAACGTGCTTTCAGCAGGCATTCTGCATATTCCGCAGACGCCAGAGAATCGTGAACCACCGCGCCGCCGATGCCGAGTTCGCCTTTGTTGCCTTTAATCGTCAGCGTGCGGATGGCGACGTTGAAATTGGCGCTGCCGTCTGGTGCAAAATGGCCGATGGCGCCGCAATAGACGCCGCGCGACGATTGCTCCAATTCGCGGATCACTTCCATGGCGCGGATTTTCGGCGCGCCTGTTACTGAACCACAGGGAAATAATGCTCGCACGATTTCCGCGATGCCGGTGCCGTGTTTCAACCGCGCCGTCACTGTCGAAACCATCTGGTGCACGGTTGGATAGGTTTCGATGGCGAAGAGATCGCTGGCCGCAACGCTGCCTACTTCAGCGATGCGACCGAGATCGTTGCGCAGCAGATCGACGATCATAAGATTTTCGGCGCGGTCCTTGGCGCTGGCCGCCAGATGCGCGCGTGCGGCGGCGTCAGCGGAAGGTTCGCTTGCGCGCGCCGCCGTGCCTTTCATCGGCCGGGCGGTCAGCGCACCGTCTCGCGACAGATCGAAAAACAATTCGGGCGAGAGACTGAGGATTTGCCGCTCGCCGTCATCGATATAGGCGCAATGGGCGGCACCGGCACGCTCGCGCAAAGCGAGATAAAGCGCCACCCCATCGCCGGCAAAATGGAAGCGCGAGCGGAAGCTCAGATTGGCTTGATAGAGATCGCCTGCCGCAATCCATTCGCGCACGCGGTCGAACCGCTCGCGATAGGCCGCCTCGTCCCATTCGTGTGCGAGCTGCCCGGCATAGGCGCGGCCCCGTGCCTGCAAGGCTTCCGGGCCGACCGTCTCGCAATCCCCGAAAATCCCGAACCACAGAAGCGGCACGCGCCGGTCGGCGGGCAGCAGCGCTGCCAGGCGCGGCTCCAGCAGATAGCCCAGCTCGTAGCTGAAATACCCCGCCGCGTAGTGACCGCCCGTCACCGCCCCGGACAGGGCCGCCAGTGCCGCCGGCACCTCGTCGGGCGTATCGGCCCGCACCACGCGCACGAAGCCGCCGAACCGCTTGAGGCGCTCCCGGCCCGGCGTCGCGTCATCGAGGATTACCATGGGGTTTGAAAGTTCCAATTCACAACCTTTGGCTGCAAAATCCGGCCGGAGCCATCTTGAAAGTTTCCCGGCCAGCCCCACATTACTTAGCAGAAGCGGCGCCCATGTCGGGGCCGCACCAGAATTTCCGGCAGCCCGTTGGTGCCGGCAAAGCCGCCTGGAGGGCTTTGTCCATGAGTCGCAACATCTATTTCAACAGCCCCTATCTTCTGGGCTTCGAGCATCTGGAACGGTTGCTGGAACGCACCGCGAAGGCCGCGGGCGACGGCTACCCGCCCTATAACATCGAAGAGCTTTCCGACGACCGCCTGCGCATCACGCTGGCCGTGGCGGGTTTCTGCGCCGACGAGATGGCCGTGACGGTTGAAGAGAACCAGCTCGTCATTCGCGGCAAACAGACGGAGAACGGCGACAAGAATTTCCTGCATCGCGGGATCGCGGCGCGGCAGTTCCAGCGGGCATTCGTTCTGGCGGAAGGCATCGAAGTCGTCGGTGCCGCGTTAGAGAATGGATTGCTTGCCATCGAATTGGTGCGGCCGAAACCCGAACCCGTGATGCGAACCATCGAGATCAAATCGGCCGGAAAGAAATAGGAGGATTATCATGACCGCGAAAAACAAAAACTACGAAGACGAAACGGATGTGAAATTCGATCCGTCGCGCATCGCCTATATCAAGCCGACCGGCATGGAAGAGGCCGTGCGTCAGGGCATCGTTCCGTCGAACATCAAACTGCCGGCGGATACGAAGCTGTATGTGCTGCATGCCGAGGATGGCAGCGTGCTGGGTTTCACCGATGCGTGGGATTCGGCTTATGGCGCGGCGGTGCAAAACGAGTTCACGCCGGTGAGCGTTCACTGATTAAGCGGCTTGCGAACTCGTACCCGTGGTCGGCTGTGTGAGGATCGCGTAGATCGCTTCGGGTTTTTTCGCGGCACGCAGTTTTTCGCAAATCGCTTGATTGCGGAGTAGCCGCGAAACGCGCGCAAGGGCCTTTAGATGGTCCGCGCCCGCGTCTTCCGGCGCAAGCAGCAGAAACACGAGATCGACCGGCTGATTGTCCACCGCATCGAAATCTATGGCGTTTTCCAGCCGCGCAAACACACCGATAATCTTGTCGAGGCCGCCAAGCCGCCCATGCGGAATCGCAATGCCCTGCCCCACGCCCGTGGTGCCGAGCTTTTCGCGTTCGTTGAGGATTTCGAATATCCGCCTGTCCGGCATTTGCGCCAACGGCGCGGCGCGCGTGGATAATTCCTGCAAGAGTTGTTTTTTGCCGTGCGCCTTCATCACCGCGATAACGGAATTCGGCGCAAGCAAATCGGAGATTTCCATGAAGCTCCTCCGGATGGATCAGGACAACGCGCCCTTGGGCGGCCGTCCACGATCATGATGGCTTTTCAGCTTGCGCGTGTAACGGCGCAAACGCTTGCCGACGCGGTCGAGCGCCGCATCGAAAGCGCGATAGGCATCCGGCCCCTGCCCTTCGACTTTCAGCACAACGCCCGAATCCAGATGCACCGTGCAACCGGCACGGTAGAACGTCCCCTCACGCGAAAACACAACGGCGGCTTCCGCGCCGCCGTCGAAATATTTATCGACAGCCGCTTGCAGATGCGTGCGTACACGCTCCGGCAGCGCCCCGCCGATTTCAATCTGTTTACCGGAAACCCGAACTAGCATGGCCCTTACGGTAACGGCCTCGGTGATAACGACAGTATAACCCGGTTCGCGCCGGATGCTTCAAAAAAGCGAAGGCCGTTTAGGCGCGGTTAAAAAGAAAGTCAACTTTGGCGGCAATCAGGGAACCGCACGGCCCGAGAATTCGCTTGACTTGAGCCGGCGGCGTTCCACAGAGGACGGTATCCGCATCGATTCACGATATTTGGCCACGGTGCGGCGGGCGATGTTCACGCCGTCGGCCGTCAGCAGCGCAACAATGCGGTCGTCGGACAGAATCTCGGTGGCATTTTCGTTCTCGATCATCTCGCGGATGCGGTCCCGCACGGCTTCGGCGGAATGGGACTCCGCGCCGTTCATCGACTGGATAGCGGCGGTGAAGAAATATTTCATCTCGAACAGACCGCGCGGCGTCGAAATATATTTGTTGGAGGTGACGCGGCTCACCGTGGATTCGTGCATCGTGATTGCATCCGCAATCGTGCGCAGATTGAGCGGACGTAAATGGCGCACGCCATAGGTGAGGAAACCATCCTGCTGGCGCACAATTTCGCTGGCGACTTTCAATATCGTGCGGGCGCGCTGATCGAGGCTCTTCACCAGCCAGTTGGCGTTGTTGAGGCAATCGGTGAGATAATTCTTTGCGTCCTTCTCGCGCGCGCCCGCGGAGATTTTCGCGTAGTAGCGCGAATTGACGAGCAGGCGCGGCAGCGTGTCCGAATTCAGTTCCACATGCCAGTCGCCATCCGGCCCTTCGCGCACGAACACATCCGGCACCACGGGCTGTACGGGTTCGGCGCCGAAAGCGAGGCCGGGCTTGGGCGTCAACGCGCGGATTTCGCCGATCATGTCGAGAATATCGTCGTGATCGACGCCGCAATGAACAGAGAGGCCCGCCAGATCGCGCCGCGCCACGAGATCGAGCCGCTCCAGCATCGCCGCCATGGCGGGGTCGAGCCGGTCCTGCGCCTTCAATTGCAGTGCGAGACATTCGGCGAGATTGCGCGCGCCGACACCTACGGGTTCAAACCCGTGGACGATCGTAAGCACCTGTTCGACCATCTCCAGCGTTGAGCCGAGACGGTCGGCAATTTCGTTCAGATCGCCGCCCATGTAACCCGCTTCGTCGATGGCATCGATCAGCGACACGCCGATCAGCCGCCGCTCCGCATCCAGCGCCGCAATCGCAAGCTGATCGTGCAGATGATCTTTCAGCGTTCCGCCGCTGGCGAGCGTGGTTTCCAGAAGATCTTCGTCACCTTCAAAACGCTGGCTCGATTTGACCGTCGTCCAGTCAGTGAGCGGCTGGGATTCGACGGCAGCCTGCGCTGTGCGCGGAGAATCATCGTCCTCGCGCACGGCATCCATGTCGGCGTCTTTGGAAAAATCCTCGCGCGCGATTGCGGTGTCGAGCGCCTCGTTCGTTTCGCTTTTTTCGGCGGCAACGCTTTCGCGTTCCGCTTCGGCAGGTGCTGCCTCGTCGCGCTCCAGCAGCGGATTGCGCTCCAGTTCCTGTTCGACGTAAGCGGCGAGTTCAATATTGGACAATTGCAGCAGCTTGATCGCCTGCTGCAATTGCGGCGTCATGACCAGCGATTGGCCCTGCCGCATTTCCAATCTTTGTGTGATCGCCATAGCTGTGCCCTATAGCGAGAAATTTTCGCCGAGATAAAACCGGCGAACATTGGGATCAGCGATTATTTCGGCGGGCGTGCCTTCTTTCTGAATCTGACCTTCGTGCATAACATAAGCGCGGTCGATCATCTCCAACGCATCGCGCACATTGTGATCGGTGATAAGCACGCCGATGCCGCGATCTTTCAGATGGCGAACAAGATCGCGGATTTCCGCCACCGCAATGGGATCGATGCCCGCAAGCGGCTCGTCCAGCAAAATGTAAGACGGATGCGTCGCCAGTGCGCGCGCGATTTCCACGCGCCTGCGCTCG
>DATCEI010000174.1:0-7110 GCA_036510185.1 Rhizomicrobium sp.
CGCCTTCAAACCGCTCGCCCGCGGCTTCACCATCGCGCGCGGGCAACTCCGCGCTCACGATGGGGTTGTCTGCATGATCCTCTTTTCGCACGCTCGATGCGACCAACCTGATGATGCGCTCGGCGGCGGCCGGCTCGATCGACACGCCCGTGTCGAGGCGTCCGTGACCGAGGCGGTCCAGCCACAAACGACCGTCAGGATTCAACATGATCTCTACGACCGCCGGGTCAGACAATGCGGCTGCAATATCGCATCCCATTGCGGTGCGCAGCATTTCTGAGGCGCGCGCCCGGCTTTCGCTATTGGAGGTGATTGCAGACATGCTCACGCGTTCCCCGCCTGCTGCACATCCGGTCGTTCCAAACGCGCGAGAACTTCACGCCCGATGGTCTTGCCCTGACGGATGCGGCGCGTGATCTGATTAAGAAACGTGTCGAAGCGTTCCTGGGCCACAGCTTGAGCTTCGGCATGTTGCGCAGGGGGCAATGGGGTGGTGATGCCGAGGTGATAATGGACAAACAGGGCGATGCTTTCGACCACGACTTCCTGGTTGCGTTCCAGACGCAGAAGTTGATCGCTCATTTTGTCGAGCCTTGGGCCGAAGATCGCCTCAAACTCGTTGCCACCCTGCCGTCGCAGAAAATCGGCGACCGCGTCGTTGACGATTTTAGATTTGTTCGTCCCCGGCCTGGCGGCGAGGGCGTCCAGCTTTCCGCTGACTTTTTGATCGAGATAGAGGCAGTGGCGGATTTTCATGGGCGGTCTCTAGAAAGCGGGAAAAAGGTCGAGTTCAAGGTTGGCGCGCGGCGCGCCGGTGTTCATCGCGTGCGCGCGCTTCAGTGGCGTCGAAATTTCGACGGTTTCTTCCCCGTCCGCCTCATCCTCAAGCGGTGTCAGAAGATCGGCGGCGGGCTCGCTGATTGTTTTGGCGGCCATGTCCGGCATCACGGGATGGCGTTGCAATCCGTCACCACCTTCGTGGCCAACGCTGCTGGATTCTTCGCCGGTTGAGGCGGCCCTGTCGATTGCGCGGCGTTGCCCAATCCAATCGTGCGGGCGCGCCAGCGGCACATCCCGAAAGCCGTCCGAGCCGAGGACGGGCACCGGATGCACGCGGTCGGCAAAATTGCGATCGATGTAGTAGCGCAGCTTCTTGGCGCGGATCGGCGCCAATCCCGAAACCAACACCAGTTCGTCGGTCGCCGGCAATTGCATCACCTCGCCCGGCGTCAACAGCGGCCGCGCCGTTTCCTGCCGCGAAACCATGACGTGGCCGAGCCAGGGCGACAGGCGATGTCCCGCATAGTTTCGCTGGGCGCGCAATTCCGTCGCCGTGCCCAACGCATCGGAAATTCTCTTTGCAGTGCGTTCGTCGTTCGACGAAAACGCGATGCGGACATGGCAATTGTCGAGAATGGAATTGTTCTCGCCATACGCCTTTGAAATTTGATTCAAAGATTGTGCGATCAGATACGCACGAATTCCGTAACCCGCCATGAAAGCCAACGCCGTCTCGAAGAAATCGAGGCGCCCCAGTGCCGGAAATTCGTCGAGCATCATCAGGAGCTGATGCTTGCGCCGTTTTGCGGGGTCGCCTTCGAGACGTTCCGTCAGATGGCGGCCGATTTGATTGAGCACGAGCCGCACAAGCGGCTTGGTGCGCGAAATATCGGATGGTGGGACGACCAGATATAGCGAGACCGGGCGCGCGGCGTCCACCAGATCGGCGATACGCCAGTCGCAGCCCGCTGTCGTGGCCGCGACGACCGGATCGCGATAGAGGCCAAGAAACGACATGGCCGTGGACAGAACGCCGGAGCGTTCATTATCCGATTTGTTCAGGACTTCCCGCGCCGCGGATGCAACGACGGGGTGGACGACGGGCGTTTCGTGCGTGCCAAGATGATTGGTCGCCATCATGGCGCGCAATGTGTGTTCGAATGAGCGGCGCGGGTCGGACAGAAAACTCGCGACGCGGGCAAGAGTCTTCTCCTCCTCCGCGTAGAGGACGTGCAGGATCACGCCGACGAGTAGGGAGTGACTGGTTTTTTCCCAATGATTGCGTCGTTCAAGCGCGCCTTCGGGATCGACGAGAATATCGGCGATGTTCTGGACGTCGCGGACTTCGTCGGCGCCCTTACGGACTTCCAGAAGCGGATTGTAGCGGGCACTTTTCGGGTCGGTGGGGTTAAACAGCAGGCAATAAGAAAATTTGCTGCGCCAGCCGGCGGTCAGTTGCCAATTCTCGCCTTTGATGTCGTGCACGACAACGCTATGCGTCCAGGACAGCAAAGTGGGCACAACAAGGCCAACACCCTTGCCAGAGCGGGTCGGTGCGAAGGCCATGACATGCTCCGGCCCATCGTGGCGCAGGTAACGATTGCCCAGACCGCCGAGAAATACGCCGGTGATGCCAAACAGCCCTGCCCGCTTGATTTCGCGAAGATTTGCCCACCGCGATGAACCGTATGTCGTGATCAAATGGGATTGGCGCGCGCGCAACAGAGAGCCAGCGATCGCAAAGACGCAACCAGCAAAGCCACCCAGGGCAGAAATTACGCCCGCTTCGTTGAAAAGCTTGGGCGCATAAGCGTCATAGGAATACCACCATTCAAACAGGCGCCACGGGAAATAGAATGGAAAGTTCAGGACTTCAAACCACGGCACGCCGAGACGCGGCTGGAATCCCAAATGCCATGCGGCCCATTCGGTCGCAAACCACATGCCGCCGATCGCCGCGGCGAACACGATCGCGATCTGCCCAATGAGGATTTTCGTCGGCGTCATGAATGTTCCCTTCGCGACTCAGGAAACATTCGAATGCGTTCATTCCGCAATAACCGTTATCTACCTGTTCGTCCTCGCCCGTCCCTTTGAGGGACGAACTGCGGCGAACTTCGGTGAAATGATGGTTTAACACTGTTACGGTTTGAAGGTCGCCGGCGATAAAGGATGTCTTCAACAATGCGAATACGGTCACGACGCAAACGCCTATCGCTCAGGTTAGCCGTCGTATTGCGGACGGTAAGAATATGGGAACGGATGTCATTGAGCGTGCATAATCAGAGTTGGGGGAGAGCACTCCGCCTCAGTCGACTACTGAGTCCAGCGCGGCGATTATCCCTGCTTACGACCACGTTCCCGCCGCTCCACATGCTCACGCAGGGCGCGGTTGATATTGGTCTGATAGCCCTCGCTTTTCGCTGTATGATCCTTAAACCAAGCCACCACGTCCGCATCGATGCGTAGCGTGAGTTGTTGCTTCATCGGGCGATAGAGCAAGCCCCGTTTTGCCTTGGACCAATCGCGCGTTTCAGGCATATCGCGTGTGTCGATCTTATCGTCAGGAAGCTTCGCCAACGCCTTGAGTTCGGCCCTTTGCTTCTCCCCGAGAGAGCTAGAAGCGGTTTTCTTCATACGCTTTCCTTTCATGCGAAGTTGCCTTGCGGGCGCTGATAATGCGGCCAATCTCCTCGCCGGTTGTGTCCGGCTGGGGCCACGTATGGACCACGAAAACCACGACGCCGCCGATCATCCCAATTGTCTGCCAGCGTTCCTCGTCAGGGGATGGGTCTGGCTGAGAGGCTGCCAGAGGATCATCGAACACAAGTACCGCCGTCTCGAAACTCAACCCATGAGTCCGTTTGTTGCGGCGGTTCTTCTCGGCGTCCCATATCCAGCGCAAGGAAGACTCCGCCATGTAACTACATAAATGTAGTTACAAATGTGCTGGTGCGCAAGGGGGGCGCCAGCCACCCTTTTTCCGAAAGATCGAAGCAGCGCGCATATAAACAATATTTGGCAGAGCCGTAGATTTGTAGAGCTTGCCTCGTCATCCGATCGATGGTCCCCGTGTGCGTCCGAATGTCCAGGAGATCGTTTGACCGCGGGGGATACCTGTCACCTCCTGACCAATTGCGCGCTCTAACACCGGCCGCCACGGCACCAGTGTGAATTCGCGGCTTTTCTGGATCAGTGCGAACGAGCCGCTTATGAGTTCAACTTTTCGCCGGTAGATTCCTTCGACGCGATCACCTTGGCGTGTTTCCGCAAATGGTACGCCCAGCTCGGAGGAAAGCTGCGCGCCAACGCGGACAATTTCGCGTCGCGTTAGCTCCTTAAGCAGGCCCGCGCGGTATACGATGTTGTCGCCGTCCACCCGCGCCAGTTCCCGCGCGATGAGCCATTGCCGTCGCTGCGCGAGTGCATCGCTCACCTCCCGGCCGAATCCCGCTTCCCGCAACGGAATCGGTGCGGCACTCGTCAGCTCGGAATCGAGCCAGGTTGCGCCGTCGGCTTCGATCTGGCGCGCGACTGGCCATTTCGACAATCTTTCGATGATTACGGGTGCAGCCCGTGCCTGACGCTTCTCAAGGGAAGCAATCTGTTCGAGATGATCGGGCACAATTGTCCAGACGCCGGCCGCATCGCGCTCGGCGATATTGCCGGAGCGCCTGAGCGCTTCGAGGCGGCGAATATGGCTCGCGATAAACTCTTCGCTTGCACGAATGTCGGTCTGCAAATGTAACGACGCGCTATAGTGGCCGCCATTGGTGGCTGCGATCTCTGCGATGGTGCGGTCAACCGATCTTGATTGCGGCCGGTATGGCGTGATCGCCACAATCGACCCTTCAGCGGTTGGCTCGCCGTGATCGGCGGACCCGATCGCGACATAGTGAGAACGCCCATCCGTGCCATCGACGATGAGAAAGTGTTTGTCGTGGAGTTCGTCGCCAAGGCCGCGCGTGACGACCTTTCCAACCAACCACGCCGATCTCTTATCGTCAGGCTCATAGATCGCGTAATCTGAGACATGGTGCGGAGAAGCCTCTTGTCGGAGCGCGTGATGCATCGCCTTGATGATGTCGCCGCGTTCGCCCATGCGCTGCAGGGTTGTCTTCAGGTCTTCCGCGAGTTGCCATCGCCCGGTCGCGACTTCTTCGGCGAGTCCCAATCTTCCCAGTTTCTGCAATCGGCCTGCGCGCAAACTCTGACGGAAGGCATCGCGATCGATGGCGCGGACGTTTCCGTCCGGATCGGCATCGCGTAACAGATCACGATCGAGGCTTGTGAAGCGTTCCTGATCGATTTCAAGACGCAGCCGATTCTGAATATCGAGGTCCGAACGCGGGCCGAGATCGCGCGTGGCGATTTCGCAAGCACGTTCGCGCATCCCATAACTGAGATATTCGCGCGCAATCACGAGATCGCGTCCGGTTTCGTCCACCCCGCGCAGAACGACATGGGTATGGGGATGCCCCGTGTTGAAGTGGTCGGCTGCGACCCAATCGAGCCGGGTGCCGAGATCCTGCTCCATCTGGCTCATCAGGCGGCGAACATAAAGCTTCAGATCGGCATATTCCGCGCCATCCTCCGCTGACACGATGAAGCGGAACTGATGACGATCATCCTTGACGCGTTCGGCAAATGCACGGTCGTCGGCATGATCTTCGCGGGCGTCGTAGAGCTGCCCAGGTTGCCCCTCCCGCGTGACGCCATCGCGCTGGATGTAGCGCAGGTGCAAACGCGCCGCCGCCATGCTCTTGCCCTTGAGCTTCACGATGCGCGTCTGGATGACGACGCGGCGTGTGCGGTGGCCAGCATATCGATCGCGCTGCCGCAGAACGCGTCCGACGCCTGCTCCCCGGCCGATGCGGCTGCCGTCGAAGCGCGCGCTTTTCTTCGCCAGCCGTCCGCCGCTTCGCGCCACGTCACGCACGATGCGGTCAAGGGCACGGCCCAGCTTCGGTTTCGGGCGCGAGCGTATGCGGCCAAGCTTCGGCTCGAACTCGTCGTCGGTGGTCATAAATAACTCTCAGCGAGCAAAACTGCGCGAAAATTTCCGGCCAGAGTCACCGCATCTCGAGATTTCAAAAGCTTGGTTCGCGCTGACTCCAACCTACGCAAACGTGACTCTGGAAATTTCGATGTGCAGACAACTGCATAGATGCGTTTCAGCATCAATGCTTTTATCTTGCATTCGCCCATTTCTTCCACCCCTTTGATTTCTTGGATTTAATGGAGTCGCCTTCACGGGTCTGTCGGCGCGCGAAAAACAAATAATTGGCTATCGATTTGCGATATTCGGGCTGCATTTTCGATGTTGGAATGCGCAAAAAACAGGTTCGAATTTCGTTGCCGAGTGTGCAGAGTCGAGCGCAACGGTCCGCGATGAGACGCTTCGCGAGGAGTTGTTCCCGCCGTCAAATCAACGCCGGGAACAATCGCGCCGAGATAGACTTTCGTTTCGTTGGGAAGTGGAATACCATTCAGCAAATAGTCGTCCAGGCGCTGCGGTCCTGCGTTGTAGGCAGCAAACAGGTATGGGTAGCCATAGCGGTCGTACATCGCGCGCAGATACCCGACACCGGCCAGAATATTGTCGTGCGGATCGTAAGGATCGGCCCCCAAATTGAGACGCTCACGCATTTCCGCGTAGGTCTTAGGCATCAGCTGCATGAGGCCCATCGCGCCCACAGGCGACGTAATGGGCAACCCGTCAAGGTTCGTGCGTCCGCTACTTTCACGACGCATGACAGCCTCGATCCAGCTTTGCGGCATCCCAAATCTTGCTGCTGCTTCGTCGATGAAGGGACGCCAGACATCGAGCGAAATCGTTTGAACGTTCATTGCGTGTGACGGCGCACACGGGATATTCGCGGACTTACCGAAGAATAGAACGCAGGCACCGAGCGTCACCGCGTCCATAACGCCACCAGTCTTCCCGAAATCTGCGACGCCGAAATCACCCCAAAATAGCGCCCGTCGAAGGATTCTGGATGCGGCATGAGAAGAAAAACATCGTCCGGGCCAAGGCGTTTGCAGCCGATCCAATTGGGCAACGCCCGCCCCTTGCGGTCGGATTTCAAGCGAAACACCTTGACGGTCCCGTTGATCGAAATGCTGCTTGCATCGGCGCAAACCACGTCGCCGGAAAGGGCCGCGATGCGCTTCACGACGGGCACCTCCAGCGGCAGATAACCCCGTTCGGCGGCGAGCGTGCGTGCCCAAAAAGGTGCCGTCGCAAGCACGAGTTCTCCCCGAAACAGAGGCGATTTCGGACGCACAGCGTAAAATCCGGTGGGGGCGCTGGCGCTCGCGTTGTATATA